>JAKQOH010000133.1 GCA_029565415.1 Candidatus Rifleibacteriota bacterium
AACGTATTACCGATTCATCCATGACCACGATTCCGAAGCCGGGTTGGGGGAGGGGTATACCGACGAGATGATCGGCCGGCTGACCGTAGGGCTGGTGCTCAAGGAGCTTCGAAAGATCGAACGTGGCTTGCACGCATCGATCGAGTGGTGGGCTGGGGAGGTCGCGAAAGGGAGCGGGGTGCATGCCGAACGTTTCCTTGCGGAACACGAGAGGGAACTCGATCAGGTTTCCGCCGAAATTTCGAAACTCGGCCCGTGATCCGCCGCTCGGGTCCGGCTGAACTGCGCCATCCGGGCGCCGCCGGCCCACTTCCCGCATCGTGCGGGTCGGGTCCGGCTGGAACAATCCGCCGACGCAAATATTCGTTCGGTATTTCAGAAAATTTCGAATTTTACCGAAGTATAGGTGGGATACTCTGAAAGCGAGTCGCACGTTCCGGCGAAGACTCCGAAGGAAATGCGTGACTTGTTTTCGGGGGGTGCGATATCCTTACAGGATAGAATTGCCCTCGTGCGTATGAAACGCGGGAAGCTGGAAGACAAGGACGAGACTGCATGCCATTCATTGTCGGATTTTTGATCGTCTTCGGGTCCATAATAACGGGGTATCTGGAGGCCGGCGGGAAGCTCGGCCCCCTCATGCAGGTCGCTGAATTCATCATCATTGGCGGATCCATGTTCGGAGCCATCGTCATCGGCAGCGGATTCGGCGGAGTGAAGTCGGCTGTGGCGGGCGTCATAAGCCTGCTGAAACCGAAGGTCTTCGACAAGGCAAAATATCGAGAATTGATGGAAATGCTGTATGCCCTGTTCGACTTGGCGAGGCGCGAAGGCATTCTCGCCCTCGAAGGCCACATCGACAACCCCACCAACAGCGAAATCTTCAAGCGCTTCCCCAACATCATGGCGAACCATCACGCGGTCGAATTCATCTGTGATTCGCTTCGCATGATCGTGACGGGCGGTATTGCCGACAACGAGATCGAGCGAATCATGATCGACGATCTCGATGTCGTTGCGGAAGAGGAGCTGATTCCATCGAGTATTTTCGCGACGGCGGGCGACAGCTTGCCAGGGTTCGGCATCGTGGCGGCCGTTCTCGGCATCGTCATCACGATGCAGGCGATCAACGGCCCGCTCGAGCAGATCGGCTTCAAGGTGGCGGCGGCACTCGTCGGAACGTTCCTCGGCATTCTGCTTGCCTACGGTGTTTGTAACCCGATCGCGAAAGCGCTCGAAAACCAGGTCAAGGATGCGGAAGCGTACATGGCGGTTATTCGATATTCTCTCGATGCGTTTTCTCGCGGATATGCCGCGAAGATCTGCATCGAAATCGCCCGACGGCATGTGCCACCCCGGTACCGGTCGACCTTCGAGGAGACTGAGAAGTTCCTCTCCGCAAAGGGAACGGGCGGCTGAGCCTGATCTGAAGGCACACGACAGGAGGAATAACCATGGCCAGAAAGCATGGCGGCGGTCATCATGGCGGTGCCTGGAAGGTGGCGTATGCCGACTTCATCACTGCCATGATGGCGTTCTTCCTCGTGATGTGGGTCATCGGTCTCAACCCGAACTCCAAGAAAGTCATCGAGGATTTTTTCAAGACGCCGCTCAGCTCGACGGCTGATCTTCTCTTTTTCAACGGTTTCAAGCCGAAAACTTATCCCGTGCCGTTCAACGTGGCGTGGCCGAACGTCACCAACCCGATTTCCATGCCCAAGCCCCGGCCTCTCAAGGACGCAA
>JAKQOH010000154.1 GCA_029565415.1 Candidatus Rifleibacteriota bacterium
GTGTGATGCCGTCATCATCACGGGGGTGACCTTGCTGAACGATACGTTGCCGGGTATCCTTCAGAACTGTTCGCAGGCCTGGAAGCTCATGCTCGGGCCGACGGTTCCCCTGCACCCGTTGCTGCTCGAGATGGGTGTGAACGCCCTCGCAGGCATCGTCTGCACGCAGGAGGAAGACTACTGGCAGTCGATCGAAGAGGGAGCCATCGTTCCGCGATTCCGCGGCACCGAGGCCTGCGTGCTGGCGGATCGGTCGCTGGAACTGCCGACGGGCGATTTCCGTGTCCGGTTGCAGAAGGACCTCGACCGGACAAAAGGCGTGAATTCAATGCAGACAACACAGGAGACACAGAAATGACATCGTCGAATTGCAGCAGTTGTTCCGATACCACGTGTTCCTCGAAAACGAAGAAACCGGAAGAGTCGGCCGAGGATTTCCTCAGGCGGCAGCGGCTCCAAGGGAACCTGTGCCGGATCAAACACGTGTTCTTCGTGCTTTCCGGGAAGGGCGGGGTGGGCAAGAGCACCGTCGCCGCGAATCTCGCGATCTCGCTGGGCATGAACGGCTACCACGCCGGTCTGCTCGACATCGACCTGCACGGCCCGTCGATTCCGACGATGCTCGGCCTCGCCGACGCGCGCGCCGAATCGGCGGGAAACGGCCTGATCAAGCCGGTCGAACTGACATCGGCCGTCAAGGTCATGTCGGTCGCTTTCCTCTTGCAGGGAAACGATGACGCCGTGATCTGGCGTGGCCCGATGAAAGCCGGGGTCATCGAGCAGCTGGTGGCAGACGTCGACTGGGGCCCGCTCGACGCCCTGGTCGTCGACTGCCCGCCCGGCACCGGGGACGAGCCGCTCAGCATCGTGCAGATGATCGGAAAGGCCGACGGGGCGATCATCGTCACGACCCCGCAACAGGTGGCCACCTCGGACGTGCGTCGCTCGATCAACTTCTGCCACCGCCTCGATCTGCCGGTTCTGGGCGTGATCGAGAACATGTCCGGCTTCGTCTGCCCCCATTGCAACGAAATGACCGATATTTTCAGCAAGGGCGGCGGTGAAGCGATGGCCGCCGACATGGGGGTGCCGTTCCTGGGCCGGATCCCGATCGATCCCGAGCTGATGGGGGCGGGCGATCAGGGGGTGCCGTATGTCCAGCGATTCTCGGAACGCCCGGCCGCGAAAGCCTTCTCCGAGGCAATTCTGCCGTTGATCGGCCGGATGGGCGATACCGTCGCAAGCCAGGTAGAAGCCTGAGATGCCGAGCGGAATCGCCATCGTCGATCTTGTCGGTTTCGTGCTGCTGTTTCTGGTGGCCGTCACCGGCGGTATCATCAAATGGCATCTTCCACCCGGCTCGGGACACGGCGGTCACGGCCCGGGGCCTGGCCACGGCCTGGGCCGGGGATTCGGCCATGGTTTCGGCCATGGCCATGAGATCGGCCTCGACGACGGTTCCGGCCCGAAACTGCTCTGGGGGATGGATCGGCATGCATGGGGTGACATCCACTTCTGGCTATCCGTTGCGTTCCTCGCCATGATCGTGATTCATCTGTATCAACACCGCTTCTGGCTCAGGGCCTGCCTGAGCCGGGGCGGCTCCTGTGCGACCGGCGAGAGCGTCTGATGTCTCGCCCGCTTCGAATGTGACACTGCAATCTCCGGATGAAAGGAATCAGAGAATGATCGTGAAACCAGAAACCCTGAAAACAGCATGGGAAAAGCGAGACGGCCCGCTCGTGCTGGCGACCGTCGATGCCGATGGAACGCCGAACGCGGTCTATGTCATGTCCGTGAAGCTTCTTTCGGATGGCCGCATCGCCATCGCCGACAACAAATTCCACAAGACCCGGGCCAACATCAAAAACGGCAGCAGGGGCTCGCTTCTGTTCATCGCGAAAGACCGCGCGGCGTATCAGGCCAAGGGAACGATCGAATACGTTACATCCGGACCGATATACGACGACATGCTGACGTGGGTCGACGCCCGGTTCGCCCGCGTGGCGGTCGCCGTCCTGCATGTCGAACACTTGTTCTCAGGCGCGGAGGAACTGGCCTGACGGCATCGGGGAAGAGAACGAACGGATTCGATCGGGAGAAGATGGATGAATGGTATAGCTAAAAGTATATTCGAGACCCTGCGCCTCTTTGCCGAGCAGAACTCGATCGGCGACGTCCGGATGGGACTCGGGTATTCCGCGGTCCGCCTTGCGTCGGGTGAAGTCGGCCTGTGCTGGACGCCGAAGGGGGAAAACCGCTGCTGTCAGCAGTTTCCCGAGGCGGGCACGCTCGTCGGCCGTCCGGCGCTGGAGCTTCTCGAGGGAATCGCGCATCCGGCTTCCTCGCTGAAGCGGATGCTGGGTGTCGCGACGGCGAACGCTCTTGGCCTGCAACTGGCGCAGGAATCGTCTCTTGGCATGGATGTCCTTTCCATCCTGGATCTGAAACCGACCGACCATCTGGTCATGATCGGGCATTTCGGGCCGCTGATGCCGGAGATCCGCCGGTCGGGCTGCCGCCTGGATGTGGTCGAGGAACACCCCGCCTCGGATGAATTGAACCGCGAACAGGGGTTGCGCGCCCTGAAAAGCTGCACGACGGCGATCATCACGGCGACGACCCTGGTCACCGGCGGTCTCGACGAGTATCTGGCGGCGCTGGGCTCCGTGCGGGCCGCCGTGCTGCTTGGCCCATCGGTGCCTCTGTTCCCGGGTGTCTTTCGCGGAACGGGCCTGACGCACCTTGCGGGGTCGCGGGTGCGCGATGGCGAACGCGCTTTGCGGATCGTCTCGGAAGGCGGCGGAACGCCGAAGCTGAAGCCCTGCCTCGAAACCGTCGTCATCCCGGTTCCGCGTGCGTGACCCCGGGGAAAATGGAGAAACGAACGGCTATGGACATCCTCGACGAAGAGGTTCTCGCGAATCGGCGGCGGTATGAGAGCCGCCGGGAACTGTACCGCAGTTTCGGCTACGACATCGAACGGGAGCGGGAGTTCATTCTCGGCATCATTCGCCCCATGACGGGGCCGGTCCTCGAGATCGGCACCGGCAAAGGCTACATGACGGTCGCGCTGGCCCGGGCAGGAGCCCGGCTGACCTCCGTCGATCTCTCTCCCGAGGACCAGCGGATGGCTTTGCTGAACCTGCGCCATGACGGATGTGCCGACCGGGCGACGCTCAAAATCGCAAATGCCGAACAGCTGCCGTACGCAGCGGCGTCTTTTGATCTGGTGATCACCGTGAATGTTCTTCATCACCTCGCCAAGCCCCGGGCCGTGTATGATGAGATGACCAGGGTTGTGTCACCTGCGGGGCGTATCATCGTGAGCGATTTCAGCTCGTATGGTCTGGAAGTGATGGACCGGATTCTGCAGAGCGAGGGGCGCCGGCACGATGTGGGCTCCGGAAGCCTGATGGAGATGCGGGAATGGCTGCTCGCCGACGGGTTCAAGGTCGGCCTGCACCGGACCA
>JAKQOH010000160.1 GCA_029565415.1 Candidatus Rifleibacteriota bacterium
GAAACTCTTCGTGGGGTTGGTGGTGGCGAAGCTGGAAACCTTCTTGCTGACCTTCTTCCCGTGGCAGAATTCGCAGGTGATGCTGCTCAGGTCGGTCTTCATCGAGCACAAGACATCGAATGCCCTGTTGCAGTCCGAACAGAAAAATTCGTAAATCGGCATATCAACAGCCCTCGGAATGATCTCATCGTGAAGGACACCACGGTCGGTCGGGGCCAATCCTAGCACATGGCCGCCAGGGAGTCAAACATCCCCGGGGAGAAGATCGCCTTTGACACGGCCCGGCACGCCGAGTAAACTATCCTTTCACGACCATGGCAGACCAGACCGTCACTCTCGAACAGCTCAAACAGGCGCTCGCCCAGCCCAATGCAGCCATACGCAAACGGGCACTCGCGATCATCTTCAACGACGTCAAGATCGAAGCAGCGCCCCTGCTGGAGGAGTATCTCGGCAAAGAGTCGGATCCCGCCCTCCAGGGGCTCACGATCAAGGTTCTGGAAAAGCTGAAGGCCTTCCGGGAGTCGGCCGGCCAGGTGCCGATGGAGCGCCTGACCCCGCTCCTCCAGAATCCTGATCCCCAGGCCCGCCTTCTCGCCCTGCGGGCCATCGCGACACGTCAGGCCCCCCAACTCGCCGAGACGGTGCTGCGGCACTGCGCCGGCGACACCTCTCCGGAAGCCCGGGCGCTGGTGGCTAAGATCCTGCGCAACAACCCGCACCCGGCGGCAGCCCCCCTCCTCCTCGCCCTCGCCGAAAGCGATGTCGAGTCCGTCCGTCAGGATGCGATCGAAGGGCTCCTCGGCCTCATCAACCAGTGCCTGCTCCCCGAGATCCTCAAAACCCTGCTCGACCCATCGCCGTCCCTCAAGATGCGCGCCTATCAGCTCATCAGCAACATCAGCCGCGCCAACCTCATCGACTCGCTCGGAGCCCTGCTCGCCTCCCCGGATCCCGAGAAATCCCGACTGGGGGGGAAACTGCTTCCCAGCTTCATGAACCCCGACCTGATCCCTCTGCTTTCCCGCAACGCCGCGCACCGCGACGAGGAAACGGCCGCCCTCTGCCGGCGGACGATCTTGCTGCTCGCCCAGAAAGGCCATTTCGAAGCGGTTCAGCTCCTCGAGAAGCTCTCCCGGGAAGCCTCGGCTGCAAAAGGGGCTGCCGCCACCGCTTCCCAGGCGACCGCCAAACCGACCCCTGCCCCCGCGGCCGCCCCCCCACCCTCCCTGCCGGGAAACACCCTCGCCAAGCTGGCCGGCCTCTTCGCCGGGTATCCCGAGTTTCTCCAGAAGCCCCTCCAGGGCATGACGCCCGCGGAATCTCCCGCGCAGGTCATCCTCCGTCTCAAGGAATGCTACGCCCGAATCCGGGATCTTCTCGCGGGGCCTCTCCTCACCGCCTACTTCACGCGGGGACGGCGGAGCGCGCACCTCGACCGAGTCGCCTTCCGGGCTCTCCAACAGCGGATCTCGCAGATCGATCTGCTCGCCCTGCTCCGATCGCTCGCCCCCGCCTTCGACCTCACCCGAGAGGGGGAGCTCTACCCCATCTCCATCGCCTCCCGCTCGCAGAACTCCTTCGGCGACCACATCATGGAATCGATGCGGGTGTTGCAGGACATTTTCCAGACCCTCGACTCCCAGGCGGGAGATCCCGGTAAATATACATCGAAAACAATAGAATTCATGGAGGACCTCGTCTCATCGCTCGCTCCCGTCAAGGCCAACAAGCTCGCGATCAAGTGCGGCGACACGTCAGGCATCAAGGTGTTCGATTTTTTCCAGTCCCCCCCCGCCCCGATCGAAAATCGGCTGCTCATGAACTTCGATCTGCCGATGCATGCCCCGCTGCTTATCAGCGGCGATTCGGTCACGGCGATGAACCTGGCTCCCTTCCTGACGTATGACTCCGCCGCCCGGTTTATTACGTCCAATTCTCCGGGCGAACACGAGATCTGGGAGTATCTGATCAACCTCGGCATCCTGGACCCCTTCCTCCTCTTCATCAAGGAAAAACCGGTCTGAACCCATGCCGACACACCCCCTCCCCCCCCTGCTCGAGCGGATTCTCCTGACCCCGGAGAACACGCTGCTCGACACCCTCCGGGCCATCGACGACTCGGCCCTCGAGATCGCCCTGATCGTCGACGGGGAACGCCGGCTGCTCGGCACCGTGACGGACGGAGACATCCGCCGCGGCCTGCTTCGCGGAACCCCTCTCGATGCCCCGATCAGCCTTCTGATGAACCGCAAACCGATCGCGCTGCCGGTGTCGACGCCCGACGACGAGCTGCTGTACACGATGTCCCAGCGCTCGGTCAAACATCTCCCGCTCATCGACGGCCGGCGACGGGTCATGGGACTCCGTCGTATCCAGGATCTCGTCGCCCGTCAACCGCGGCCGAACTGGGCCGTCATCATGGCCGGCGGCAGGGGCAGGCGGCTCGGCCCGCTCACCGATACGACCCCCAAGCCTCTCCTCCCCGTCGGCGACCAGCCGCTGCTCGGCACCATCATCGACCGTCTCCGGCGGCACGGATTCCGGAACATCGTCGTGACGGTCCATTACCGCGCCGAGATGATCGTCTCCTATCTCGAGAGCCTCCCCACCGCGGATCTCGATCTGCGGATCGTGCAGGAGGAGGAGTATCTCGGCACGGCCGGCGGCCTGAGGCTCCTTCCCGATCGGCCAGACCGCCCCTTCCTCCTGATGAACGGCGACCTGCTCACCTCGATCAATCTCGGAAATCTGCTCGACTACCACGTCTCGTCCGGCAGGCCGCTGACCGTCTGCACGCGGGAGTTCAACTTCCAGATTCCCTACGGCGTGATGACCATGAGCGGGGCCGCCCTTGCGGGAATCGAGGAAAAGCCCTCCCAGACCATGATCATCAACGCCGGCATTTATGTGCTCGACCCGCGGGTTCTCTCGCACCTTCCCGCCACAGGCCCCTTCGACATGCCGGATCTCATCCGCGCCGTCCTGGCCGATCCCGCCGGCGTCGGCTGCTTCCCCCTGTCGGAATACTGGCTCGACATCGGCAATCCGGCCGACTACGAGCGGGCACAGAGCGAGGCCTCATCGATCCATTCGCTATGAAATGGATCGTCACCGACGCCGCCATCACCTGGGAATCCGCTCTTCAGGCCCTTCCCCACGACATGCGCGACATCTACTTTTCCTACCGCTGGCACGCCCTCTTCGCAGCCGACAGCCCGGCCCTTCCCCGACTTTTTCTCTGCGAACGTGAGAAGGGGCGGCTGCTCTATCCCTTCCTGCTCCATCCGGTACCCGCGACCCTGTCCGCGCAGCCGGCCTACGCCTGTGAGTCGGCCTACGGGTATGGAGGCCCGCTCGCCTGGGACCTCGATCCCGATGCGACGGCCGAGGCGGAACGTCTGTTCTGCACCTGGGCCCGCGCAAACAATGTCGTCGCCGAGTTCATCCGGTTCCATCCGTTGCTCGACAATCACGGGATCTTCTCGGCGAATCTGGAGATCGAAACGAACCGTGAAACCGTGCCGGTTCCGCTGGACGCGCCCTTCGAAACCCTGTGCGGGCGGTTCTCAGCTGCCAAGCGACGCAATATCCGGAAAGCCGCAAAAGCAGGCCTGACGGTCTCGACCGGAACGGATTTTCCGGCCTTCTGGCGGCTCTACGAGATGACGATGACGCGCCGGCATGCACCGGCGTTCTATCACTTTCCCGCCGGGCACCGTGTCCTTCTCGAACAGATCGTCCGGGACACGGGCTTCCTCCTGGAAGCGCGCATCGGCGGCCGGATCGTCGCCGCGGCACTCTTTCTCGTCGCAGCCGGCACCCTCCATTACCACCTCGGAGGCAGCGATCCCGACGCGCTCTCCCTCGCTCCGAACGATGCCCTGATGGCCGAAGCGGTCAGAAAGGGGCGGGAACTCGGATTGAGCCGGCTCCATCTCGGCGGCGGTGCCACCACCGCCCCGGATGACTCACTGCTCCGCTTCAAAAGCGGGTTTTCCCCCTCTCGGGCCGCGTTCAGAGTCGGGAAACGGGTGCATGATCCCGAGCGACACGCTCAGCTGCGCCGGCTCCGGCAGGAGCGCTGCGGCCACGGCTCCCCCCTGTTTCTCTCGTATCTGGAAACGCCGTGAATTCCCGCCTTCCGGGATGACGAGCGGCCCCGGTGTCGATCGACACCGGGGCCGCTGGATCGCTCGAACGCCGTTACTCGCCCGAACTCTCGGATGAGCCGGAATCCGACGAGCCGCTGTCGGGGGGCGGATTGTCGGAAGAACCGCTGTCCGACGAGGATTCGTCGCCGGTGGGCTCGCTGGAGTCGCCACCCGTCGAGCTGGTGTCATCGCTCGGCGGCGCACCTTCGGTGAGGGAAATGTTGCAGGCAGGGCAGTCGCCCGGGCCATCGGAGGTATAACCGCACTTCGAGCAGGAATACACCTTGTCTTCGGCCGGGGGCTGCTCTTCCGAGGGCGGGGCCTCGTTGTTGTTGGCCGCTTCTTCGGGCGGATTTTCGGGAACGGTGCCCTCGCCCGTGTTTTCCTGCTGGGTCTGCTCTTCTCCGGAGGTTTCCTCCTGGGCATACCCGGCAGCGCAATGGCCATACACGCCGCACACCAGAACGACGGCAAGAACCAGATGCATCAGACGCTTCATGACGCGCCTCCTCACGATGTTTGAAATACCGATGGCTCAGCGATTATACTGTGCCGGACACCCCATCCGCAAGCATGGTACTCTCATGAACGCAAGACACCTCCCCCCGGATTCGAGACCTCCCCTCCGGGTCGCCCTGATCATGCCCGACATCCCCCAGAACACGGGGAACATCGCGCGCCTGTGCCGGGCGACCGGTGCCGAACTTGTGCTGGTGCGGCCGCTCGGCTTCCGGCTCACGGATTCCCACCTCGAACGAGCCGGCATGGACTACTGGAAACAGCTCTCGCCGCTCATCCTGGACGACCTCGAGGCATTCGAGGCCTGGGCGGCCGACAAGCGGGTCTGGTATCTCTCGGCGCACGGCAGCCGGCTTTGGGCGGAAGTCGTCTGGAAACCGGGCGACGTGCTGGTGTTCGGCTCCGAATCCGAGGGCCTGCCCGAACGCGTGTGCGAGGCGGCGGCCGCGGCGGACCGCCTCGTGACGCTCCCGATGCTCGAGGGCACCCGCTGCATCAACGTCTCTGCCGCCGCATCGGCTGTGGTCTACGAGGCTCTGCGTCAAATCAACGGCTGGCAGCCGCTTCCCTGAAGAGGGGCTTACTCTCCGTCGTCGGGCAGCGGGGCCGGGGGCATCGCTGAAGACGCGTCATCCGGGCTCGTTCCGGCCGAATCGCCGGCTTCGCCCTTTTCGGATTTCGCGATCTCCTCTTCGGCCATCGCCTCGATCTCGTCGCCCATGTCCTCACCCATCTCGCGGGCCATTTTCTTCGCCCAGCGCGCGATCGAGCGGGGATCATTCTCGTCCAGGCCGGACAGACTTGCCGGGTCCGCCATCGATTCGAGGATCTGGTCTTCCGAACGGATCGTCCGGAAGCGGGAAACGAGCCTGCGTGTGTTCGTCGAGGCGCAGGCTTCGCAAGGCGGATGTTCGGCCAGCTCCGAAATTCTGCACAACACCGAAAATGTTTTGCGGCAGTCGCCGCAGCGGTACTCGTACATGGGCATGATGAACACCTCGGCTGATACGGTTGGTCTTTTTCTTTACGGCAGTATAAAGTTCCGGTAGTATAAGATCAACATCGTATCTCTGTCAGGTGCCCAGGGTCCGACACGCATGGAAAAATCACCCTACGAGCTGATTCACAGCTTCGATGAGACGCTCTGGCGCCAGGGCCTGGAAGCCCTGGTGGTTGAGCACTCCCCCGCCTCGGTCGAAGCCATTTTCGGCCTCCTCTCGGACAAAGCCTGGCGGAAGCGCGAAGCGGCGGCCAAGTCCCTCGTCGAGTGGGGCCCTGAAATCATCCCCGTCCTTCTGCCGCGTCTGAACGCCCAGAACCCCGATGAATTCTATTGGATCCTCTATATCATCGGCCACTTCGACGATCCCCTCGGCCGGGCGAAGATCCGCGACTTTCTCAACCACTCGGATCCGGAGATCCGCGGCTACGCCGTACGCGCCCTCTCGATCTGCACCTCTCCCGTCAACGCCCAGATCCTGTATCCGCTGCTGAACGACAACAACTGGGCCGTCCGCAAGCTGACGTTCGAGCGGCTCCTGGCGTTCGGCGACACGATCCTCGACGATCTGCGCAAACTGCTCGCGACGACACGGGACGACCCCAACCATCCGGTCGTCGCCCTGTTCGTCAAGCTCGGCAGGGAGTCGGTTCTGCCCGAGCTCGGCCAGTATTACCAGACCGGTTCGTTCTCGATGCGCTACTCGATCATCTCGGCTCTCGGGGAGGACGCCTCCTCGAATGCCGCCGTCGATTTCCTCGTCAACGGCCTTTCCGACCAGTCCTGGGTGATCCGGAAACGCGCAGCCGAGCTTCTCACGGCGATCGGCCCCCGGGTCTTCGACCGGCTCTCGGCCTGGTTCGGCCGGGGCGACTCGCTGATGAAGCATCAGATCGTGAACATCATCGTGGAGCTGCTCGGCGAACGCTCGCTGCCGCTGATCCGGCGCCTGCTCAGCAGCAACGAACAGGAATACCGGATCCTCGCCGTCGAAAGTCTCAGCCGGCTCCCCGGTGACGAGCCTGCCCGCCTGCTGATCAAATGCCTCAGCGACCAGCAGCGGATCGTATCGGATTACGCCTCCGACTGCCTCGCCCGCAAAACCAACCTGAATCTCGAGCTGCTCCTCGAGCACCTCTCGACCGACGACGAGAATCTTCGGTTCCTCGTCATCAAAACGATCGGCTCGATCGGCGGTCTGGCCCTCAATCCGATCATCCGCATCCTCGAGGAGGGCAACAAGCAGGAGCGCCTGTTCCTGCTGGGCGTGCTGCAGCGCATAGCCCCCAACCAGAAGCTGATCGATGCCCTCATCACCCTCCTGGGCGACCCCAACTGGCCCGTGCGCAACGCGACGGCCGGCTGCCTCCGCTCCTACGGAGAAATGGCGGTTCCCGCCGTCGTGCGTGTGCTGAACTCGCCGAGCGAGGACATCCAGTACTGGGCCCGGCGCGTTCTCCTTTCCCTCGGTCCGTCGGCCGTCACGGTTCTGACGGGCATTCTCGACGAAGGCACCGACGGCTCGCTGATTCCGCACATCATCTCCGCCCTTCTGGCGATGGACAACGCGGACGCCGTGCCGGCCGTCGTCAAGTTCCTTCAGAAGAGCGACGACAACCGCATCGATTCCGTCTTCTCCGGCATCGGCGAGATCGCGTCCCGGGAAGTGGTCGACAATCTGCTAAACCTGATGACGCATCCCGACGAACGGATCGCCCGCTGGCTCGCCTTCCTCCTCCGGAAGGTCCGCAAACCGGTCCTCAAGCGCTCCGTCCTGCTCGGCCTCAATCACCCCAACGAGCAGTGCCGCAGCTATGTGCTCGAAGCCGTCCGCCACTGGGGCAATCTCACCGAAGCGGAACTCAAGACGCTCATCCGGCAACTCGAGGTCGAGAAAACCCGTCGCAACATTCAGCTCGCCGCCGAAGTTCTCGCCGGGTATCCGCTGCCGTTCACCATCTTCGCGGCCAAGGAGTATCTGAAGTCCTGCGACGCGGATCTGATGCTCGACCTGATGCTGATCTTCGCCAGTCCCGACCATCAGGGATTCGGCCTCATGCTCGCCGAGCTGCTCAAGACCCGCTCGGAGATCATAAAAGTTGAAGATATAGAACGCGTCGGCAAGGTACTCGGCCTGATCTTCAAGACCCGGCCAGAAGGCATCCTCCAGGGGCTCTCCTCGCCATCGATGGCCTACCGGCTGTGCTGTGTCGTCGCCCTCGAGCAGATCGACGACAAGCGCGTCGCCTTCGCATTGATGGACAATTTGAACACGCGCGACGCCCCCGACGTGATCCAGCGCGCCGTCAAAATTCTCGCCCGGTATTTCTTCTCGGAAGACTTCCGCCTGAAAGGTGCCGTCACCGACTTCCTCCTCTCGCTCGGCATGGTGATCGTGAAGCCGCTCTCGGAATACGCCGCGACGATCGAGAACGACATCGACCGGAAGGCGCTCGTCGATCTCATCGAAAGCGTCGGCGGCACGGTCGACCAGGCGCTTCTGCGCAAGAAGGGCGAGCAGAAGGTCGTCCTCTCGGATGATCATCTCGACAACGTGCTGGAGCGGCGCAAGCAGGCCATGGCCGAGCTCGAGAAATACGACCGCATCATCCAGGAAGCCCACACCCTCGATCTCACGATCATGTTCACCGACGTGAAGGGATACACGGCGTTCAGCTCGAAAGCCTCGCTCTCCGAGGTCATGTCGATGCTCAAGCAGCATGACGAGATCCTGGTGCCGATCTTCGAGAAGCACGCGGGAAAAGTCATCAAGAAGATCGGTGATGCGTTCCTGGTCGTCTTCGAGCAGGCTCCCAAGGCTCTTCTTGCCGGAATCAACATCCAGCGGCAGCTCCAGACCTACAACGCCACGGTGCCGGAGGAGCGGAAACTCTCGATCCGCGTCGCCATCAACACCGGCTCGGTGATCTGCCGCGAGAATGACATCTTCGGCGACGCCGTCAACGTCGCCGCGCGCCTCGAGGGCGTCGCCGACGCCGGCGAGATCGTGATATCCGAAGCGACGGCCGGCAAGGTCGACGCGACGATCTTCGAGCTCGTCCCCTACGGGGAGCACAAGCTCAAGGGCATCGAAAAGCCCGTCAAAACGTTCCGCGTCACCTGGTGACCCCCGCCCGGCCCGTATGGCTGCCGCTCGGGCTCAGGACGCGGGCTTGTGGGCGAACGGCGCCTTCTGCTGGGGCGTGGCCGGCTTCGGGGCTGCATTCTTCTCGGCCAACGTGGGGGCGGCCGCGGGACCGCCGCCGGAAATATTGAATCCGCGATCTTTCAAGTGCGTCTCGAACGTTTTCTTGTCCTCGGCGTTCTTGATGCCGTCCTCGAACGTGATGCGCCGCTTCACGACGAGATCCTCGAGGCACTGGTCCATCGTGATCATGCCGTCATTGCGGCCGGTCTGCATGACCGAGAGGATCTGGTCGATCTTGTCTTCCTTGATGCACCGGCGCACCGGCATGTTACCGACCAGCACTTCGTAGGCGAGCACGCGCCCCGACGAGAGATACGCGGGAATGAGTCGCTGGGAGACGATCGCGCGCAGCGTTCCGGCGAGCTGCATGCGGACGGTCTGCTGCTGGTCGCCCGGGAACGAGCCGATGATGCGGTGGATCGACTCGTAGGCGTTGATCGTGTGCAGGGTCGAAAAGACCAGGTGGCCCGTTTCGGCCGCCGCGATCGCGAGGTGCATCGTCTCGAGGTCGCGCATTTCGCCGACGAGGATGACGTCGGGATCTTCGCGCAGGGCACTGCGAAGGGCGTTGGAAAAGTTCAGCGTGTTCGTGCCGAGTTCGCGCTGGGTGACGGCGCACCGCTTGTGCGGATGCACGAACTCGATCGGATCCTCGATCGTGATGATGTGATCGTACCGTGACCGGTTGATCTGATCGATCATGGCGGCGAGGGTCGTCGATTTTCCGGAGCCGGTGGCGCCCGTCACGAGAATCAGGCCAGAGCGGTGATTGCAGATCTTGAGCATGATGTCCCGGTCGATCGACAACTCCTCGAACGTGGGCACGATGTTGGGGATGATGCGGAACACCGCGGCCATGCCGTTCTTCTGGACGAACATGTTCGCGCGGAACCGGGCGCAGTCGGCGATTTCGAACGAGAAGTCGAGCTCCATGCGTTCGTTGAACGTCGCCTTCTGGGCTTCGGTCAGCAGCGAGAAGAGCAGATACCGGCTTTTTTCGGGCGTGATCGTCTCGAACGTGGTGCGGACGAGCTCGCCGTGGATACGGATGCTGGGCGGCAGGCCGATGTTGATATGGAGATCCGAGCCGCCCTCCTCGTGCAGGTAATAGAGGAGTTCCTTGACGTCAGTGATATTTTCTTTGTTATATTTTCGTGTCAATACACGCGTTTCGACATTCTCGGGCTGGAGGCTGTCGATCGTGATCTTTTCCTTTTTCAGGACCGAGTCGATCTGGTCGCCCGAGAGCTTCGAGCTGAGCGAGATGATCTTGTCCTTCTCGAAATCCGTGCTCGACTCGTACAGGGCGAGGAAGGAGGGAATGCCGGGGTAATCCCGGCGCTTGAGGATCTCCTTCGACCACCAGGCGACGTCGGCGTTGCGGTCCATCGTCGCAAGCAGCAGATCCTTGATGAAGGCGTTACGGGGGTGTTTCGACAGGTTCTCGACGATCGTGTGCCGAATCGAGAGATCCTTGTCGTCGAGTTTCAGCAGCAGCAGGCCGGCCACGAGCTCGAACTTCTGCAGCTTCGAGATGGCCTCGACGCCGCAGGTGCGGATCAGGGTGTTGCGGTTGTTGTCGATCAGAAACAGCAGGGGCCGCAGGGCGTCCTTCGAGCCGATCTCGCCGATGACCTTGAGGGCGGGCAGGAGCAGCTTTTCGTCCTCGCTGTCCAGACTGGCCAGCAGCGGATCGAGGGCGTGAACGCCGAGCCGGGCCAGGATCTTCATCGCGTATTCCTGGATGAACACCGACTCGTCTTTCAGGAAGGGCTGGAGATCCTGGACGACGAGCGGGTCGCGGACCTCGGCGAGGGCGGTCAGCAGGAAGTATTTCGACTCCTGGGTCAACGGGCCGAAAAACGCCTGCAGCTCCTTCATCACATCGAGGCCCAGGACGCGGCCCATGAGAACCATGATGGAAATACGCGTTTCCTGGCTGGCGGAAGGGAAGATGCCAAGCAGGGGCTGGACGATCTCACGTCCCCAGTTGGTGAGCGCCTTGATCGCCTCTTCCCGGACGAGCATCGAGGGGTCTTCGAGCAGGCGCAGCAGGGTCTGGAGGGAGGCATCGCTGCGGATCTCGCCGAGGCCGGCACAGATATAGGGCCGCACCACGGCGCTTCGATCGGCTTCCAGCATGCGCTGGAACAGGGAGAAGGTCTTCTCCTTGAGGATCAGCGGGATCAGCTTGATGCAGTCGTATTTCTGCCGGCTCGGGCAGGACATGAAGAATTCCTGGATGATCTGGTAGATGCCGTCGCCCTGCTCGATCAGCAGCTTTTTCGCCTGTTTTCGGAGGATCCAGCTCGGGTCGCTGATCTTGTCGAGCATCAGCAGCACCATCGCCTTGTCGGGCTTCTTGCCCAGCGCCTCGAGGGCCAGCCGCCGGATTTCATCGTTTTCGCGGCTGTTGACAACCTCGACGAGCTCGGTCTTCTCGATGAGATTGAGCTCGACCATCATGAAATACGTCCAGAACCGGACGGTGGTGTCGCTCGAGAGGCGGAGGGCGGGCAGAACGTCTTTGAGAACGGTCGGATAATTACAGACGACCTGGACGGTCTTCTTCTGGATCGTCTCGAATTTCGAGGAAAGGGCGAGCGGAAGGATCGTCGAGATGATCTTGCGCTGTTTTTCCGTATTCTGCGACTGGAGGAGCGAGCCGAACTTGTCGATCGCGGTCTCGTTGTCGAGATAATCGGTGCTGCGGAGCTTGTCCTGGAGGCTTATCAGGATTTCTTCAATCATGGTCCGATCCGTTCGTCGTAAAGTTCACGCCGGAATAGTATACCAATCTCTTCAGACGTACACCACAAGAATCGGCAGGGGTCACGGATCTCTTGACCGAAGGGGCATTCTGGTGTAAAATCGGCAGATCAACTTCCACGACGGAAGCATAAACGAACGGAGGTACACCCCATGGCTCTTGTTTCTATGAAGGCTCTTCTCGAGGCCGGTGTCCATTTCGGCCACCAGACCCGCCGCTGGAACCCGAAGATGGCGAAATACATCTTCACCAGCCGCAACGGCATCTACATCATCGATCTGCAGAAGACCACGAAGCTGCTCGACGAAGCCTGCGAGTTCGTCAAGAGCGTGGTGCGTGAAGGCAAGTCCCTCCTGTTCGTTTCCACGAAGCGCCAGGCTCAGGACATCATCAAGGCCGAAGCCGAGCGGTGCGGGATGTTCTTCGTGAACTACCGCTGGCTGGGCGGCATGCTGACCAACCATGTCACGATCCAGAAGCGCATCGGCCGCCTCAAGGAGCTCGACGAGCTGATCGACAGCGGCAAGATCGAGTCGTATCCGAAAAAGGAAGCCTCCCAGATGCGCAAAGAGCGCGAGAAGCTCGACCGCTCGCTCGGCGGCATCAAGAATCTGAAGGGCATGCCCGGCGCGATCTTCATCATCGATCCGCACAAGGAAGCCATCGCCGTTGCCGAAGCCCGCAAGATCGGCATCCCGATCGTCTCGGTCGTCGACACCAACTGCGATCCCGACCAGATCGACTACGTCATCCCCGGCAACGACGACGCCATCCGCGCCGTGAAGCTGGTCACCAGCCTGATCGCCGACGCAGTCATGGAAGCCCTCGAGGGCAAGCCGTTCGAGGAAGTTCAGGGCGTGGCCGCTGACGCCGCCGCCATGGCCGCCGCCGCCGGCACGACCGCCCCCGTCGCCGCCGCGACCGTCACCAAGGTCGCCGAGGAAGGCGCCGAGAAGCTGGTCATCGAGTAAGACCGTCACCCGCGGTTCCCAATCACCGCTGTAATCGCATAAAGGGAGTAGAAGATGGAAATCAATGCCAAGATGGTGTCCGAACTGCGCGAGAAGACCGGCGCCGGGATGATGAAGTGCAAGGAAGCCCTGGTCCAGTGCAAGGGCGACGTCGAAGCCGCCGTCGACTATTTGCGCAAGAAGGGTCTCGCTTCGGCTGACGGCAAGTCCGGCCGCGCCACCTCCCAGGGCCTCGTGTATCCGTGCCTGTCGGCCGATCGTCATGCGGCGGTCATGCTCGAGATCAACTGCGAGACGGATTTCGTCGCCCGCAACGAGCTGTTCAAGGACTTCATCGCCCAGCTCGGCCAGCACGCGCTGAACACCCCGAAGATCGCCACCATCGCCGATCTCGATGCCTCCACCCATAACGGTCAGAAGGTCGAAGAGACCCGCAAGAGCCTGATCGCCAAGACCGGCGAGAACATCACCATGGGCCGCCTCGAACGGATCGCCGTTCCGGCCGGCAAGCACGGAATGTTCGACTCCTACGTGCACGGCGACGGCAACATCGGCGTCGTCGTCCAGCTTCTCACCTCGACCCCGGCCCTTGCATCGAACGAGGAAGTCAAGCACCTGGCCCACGAGATCGCCCTCCAGGCCGCCGCGATGAAGCCCCGCTACACCGACCGGACCGAAGTTCCCGCCGCCGATGTGCAGCGCGAGAAGGAAGTCATCCTCGGCCAGATCAAGAACGATCCGAAGAATGCCAACAAGCCCGAGAACATTCTCACCAAGATCGTCGACGGCCGCATCGACAAGTTCTACAAGGAATACTGCCTGGTCGACCAGACCTACGTGAAGGACGACACCAAGTCTATCCAGGATCTGTGCAACGAGCTCGGCAAGAAGCTCGGCGGCACGATCACCGTCGGCACCTTCCGGCGCTGGGTCCTTGGCGAGCGCCCCGCCACCACCGAAGCTCCTAAGGCCGAAACCTGCTGCGCCTGCTGCGGCTGAGCCGACGTGAGCCCGGAACGTTCCCGTTCTGATCTCCCGTGATCCCTTCAGAGACGCCCTTCGGGGCGTCTCTGTTTTATATCTAATGTTATATAAATCCCGAGACACGCATGCCGGGGCATGCCAAAGGAGAGACGAGACGTGTCGAGAACCACACCGACGTTCAGACGCCCGCTGCTGAAACTCAGCGGGGAAATGCTCGGCGGAGGCTCCGGGTTCGGCTTCGACCGCGCGGCGATCGAGGCCTACGCGGCGGCCGTGGCCGAGCTGACCAAGCACGGCATCACCCCTTCCCTCGTGATCGGGGGCGGGAACTTTTTCCGGGGCGCACGCGGCCATCTTCCCGCTCTCGAACGGCACCACGCCGATACGATCGGGATGCTTGCCACCGTGATGAACGCCGTCTGTTTCGCCGACCACCTGGCGACGGCCGGGGTGCGGGCGAAGGTATTCTCCGCGACGGCGATGGCGCCGCTGGTCGAGACGTATACGATCGACCGGGTGCGGGAGTGCCTCGACGACGGGATCGTCTGCCTGTTCGGCGGCGGCACGGGCAGCCCGTATTTCAGCACCGACTCGGCGGCGGCCCTGCGTGCGATCGAGACGGGGTGCGACGTGCTGATCAAGGCCACCAAGGTGGACGGGGTGTATGATGCGGATCCGATGAAGAACCCTGGCGCAAAGAAGTTCGATACGATACAATACCGGGAAGTCCTCGACCGTCAGCTCGGCGTGATGGACCTCGTGGCGATCACCCTGTGCCGCGACAACCGGATGCCGCTGCTGGTGCTGTCGATGGCCGAACCGCACGCGCTGCTGCGCGCCTGCACCGGGGAAACTCTGGGCACGCGCGTCGTCGAGGCGTGACGGATCACTCGAAAGACCAACTACGACAAGGAGAGATGAGGATTATGGCCACAATCGATTCGATCATCAAAGAAAGCACCGACAAGATGGTTCAGTCGATCGAGGTGCTGAAGAAGGATTTCGCGACGATGCGCACCTCGCGCGCGACCCCCTCGCTGCTCGACCGCATCACGGTCAACCATTACGGCGCCGAGACGGCCCTGCACCATGTCGCGTCGATCTCTGCCCCGGATCCCAAGACGATCATGATCCAGCCCTGGGAGAAAAACCTCCTCGGCGAGATCGAGAAGGCGATCCAGAAATCCGATCTGGGCCTCAATCCCCAGAACGACGGCCACGTGATCCGGCTGCCGATCCCGCCGCTGACCGAGGAACGCCGCAACGACCTGGTCAAGACCTGCAAGAAGAAGGCCGAGGAGTTCCGCGTCGCCATCCGCAACGTGCGCCGTGACGCGAATGACGCCGTCAAGGCTCTCGAGAAGAAGAGCACGATCACGCAGGACGAGAGCAAGAAGGCCGTCGACCGGATCCAGAAGATGACCGACGAACACATCGAGAAGCTGAACAAGGTTCTCGAGACCAAGGAAAAGGAGATCATGGGGAAGTAAGGCTATGTATCGCATCAGCGAAGACTGTGTCGAATGCGGTTCGTGTTTCGCCGTCTGCCCGGTAAAAGCAATCCGTGAGGGCGAACCCTATGTCATCACGAGCAAATGCACGGACTGCGGCAAATGCGCCGAAGTCTGTCCCGTCGAAGCCATCCGGCCGGGCGGCGACAACTGATCGGAACATCCCGCCCGCGGCCAGGCCGGTAACGGCCGGCCGCGGGCGTCCCCCAGACACCCAATCATGTCACACACCATGGACGAAGCACGCCGGCAACACCTGGAAGAGCTTCTGAAGCAGGTCCGCACCCCGGGCGCCCCCGTACCGGTCCACATCGGCATCATCATGGACGGCAACGGCCGGTGGGCGAAGCAGCGGGGGTATACCCGCATCCGCGGCCACCAGACCGGCGCGCGCAACGTCAAGACGATCGTGCGCTTTGCCGACAAGCAGCTTGGCGTCCGGCATATCAGCCTCTATGCCTTCTCGATCGAGAACTGGGCACGACCGAGCTTCGAGGTTTCGGCCCTGATGCGGCTGATCCGGGCCTACATTGTCAACGAGCGCAACGAGCTGCACGCCGAGAACGTCCAGTTCCGCCTGGTCGGTCGGCGGGAGGGGCTCGCCCCCGAGATCCTCGAAGAGGCGCGGAAATCGACCGAGCTGATGTCGAAGAACACCGGCCTGACGCTGAACCTGTGCATCAATTACGGCGGCCGGGCCGAGATCGTCGATGCGGTCAAACGCATCGTCGCCGAGGGCCTCTCCCCCGACAGGATCGACGAGCGCGCGATTTCGAGCCGTCTCTACGCTCCCGACGTGCCCGACCCAGACCTGATCGTGCGCACCAGCGGGGAGATGCGCCTGAGCAATTTCCTGCTCTGGCAGAGTGCATACAGCGAATTATATATCACCGATATTCTCTGGCCCGATTTCGACGAACTCGAATTGACGCGGGCCGTGCTCGCCTATCAGGGCCGCGAGCGCCGGTTCGGCAAGACCGGCGAGCAGATCGCCGGCAGGGCCTCGAAATGATCTCGAGACTCCCCCTGATCCTGCTCGGCATTCCGCTGGTCTACGGGATCCTCGCCGCCGGCCCCTGGCCGCGCTGCCTGCTGCTGGCCGCCGTCGGCGCGATCGGGCAGTGGGAACTGTTCTCGATGTTCGGCCCGTCCGAGGGGAAGCCGAAATATCTTTTTGAATATATCAGCGGCATCGCCCTTCTCGCCGCCGCCACCCACTGGGGGGAACGCGCCCTCCTGTTCGGCGTCGCCTTCTCGGCCGCCGGATACGCCGTGGCGACGGTGCTTCGGGGCCTCGACGGGCGGGGCTGGCAGCGGTTTTCCCTCGCCGTCGCCGCCGTCCTGTATCTGCCGTTCTGCCTCGGGTTCTTCCAGCTCATCGCCGCGACGGGCGGAGCGAAATCCGTTTTTTCGCTGCTCGTCGTCGTCTGGGCTCTGGATATCGGCGCATATCTTTCGGGCATGACGCTCCGGCGGTTCTGGGACACCCGGCTCGCGCCCCGCATCAGCCCGAACAAGACCGTCGTCGGGGCGATCGGCGGCACGCTCGCGTGCCTGGCCGCCGTCTGGGCTCTGGGCGAGACCCAGTGGCTGCCGCTCACCGGTCCCCGTCTCTGGGCGTTCGGGCTCGCCGCGGCCCTGATCGGCCAGACGGCCGATCTGTTCGAATCCGTCCTCAAACGTGACGCCGGCATCAAGGACTCGAGCACCTTGCTCGGAGCCCACGGCGGCGTGCTCGACCGCATCGACAGCGTCCTCTTCCTGGGCCCCGTGGCCTATGTCTTCATGACCGTCTGAACGACGGTCCAGAAAAGGTTGTCACATGATCATCTCCTTCCTCATCGTCGCCGTGAAAACCCTCCTCTCGATCTGCTTCGTTCTGGGCAGTATCGCTCTCGTCCATGAGCTTGGCCATTACCTGACGGCCAAGCTCACCGGCATCTGGGTGCTCGAATTCGCGATCGGCTTCGGCAACCGGCTGGTGAAGATCAAATGGGGCGAAACGATCTACTCGATCCGCCCCTTCCCCCTGGGCGGCTTCGTGCGCCTCGCGGGCATGGACACCGAGGAGGAGGAGGAAAAGAAGGAAGGCGAGGCCGAAGCCGGCGGGAACGGCGAGAAAGCCGCCTCTTCCGAGCCGCAGAAGGAAACCGAGCCCGAGGATCCCGATGACCGGCTGCCTCAGCTCGCCCCCGACGATCCGCGCGGGTATCCGAGCAAGCCGCGGTGGGCAAAGGTGCTCGTCCTGTCGGCCGGCTCGATCATGAACATGGTCTGGGCCGTGGTTCTGTTCATCGTCATCTACGCCGTTTCGGGCGGCCCGCTCACGAACATCATGGTCATGGATGCCCTCAAGGACCAGCCCGCTTACATGGCAGGCGTTCGGGCCGGCGACACGATCACCGCCATCGACGGCGTGCACCTCGAAGACTGGAGCGAGGGTGTCCGGATGATCCAGCTCGCGGGCGGCCGGGAAATCACCCTCAGCGTCGCCCGCGACAACCCCACCCCGCGCCCGGCGTTCGGCGGCGGCGTGCTCGCCGGCGACTACGCGGTCAACCGTGGCTCGTATGAAGAGCACCGGCGGGAGGAGATCACGGTGAAGGTGGTTCCGAGCGGCGTCGAAGGCAGCGGCCGGATCGGCATCAGCCTCGCGCCGAACAACTACGATTTCCGGGTTCTTTCGTTCGGCAAGGCCTGCAAGCGCGGCTTCGAGGCGGCGAAAAATCTGACGATGCAGACCGTGAACGGCCTGTACAAGATGATCGTCCGCGAGACGCAGGCCGATGTGGCCGGCCCCGTCAAGATCATGCAGATGATCAAGGAACAGGCCCACAAAGGCATCTTCGAGCTGCTGTATCTGACGGCCATGCTCTCGATCAACATCGGCCTGATCAATCTGATGCCGCTTCCGGTGCTCGACGGCGGCCGGATCGTCTTCGTGCTGCTCGAGGCGCTGTTTGCG
The DNA here is from genome assembly GCA_029565415.1 of Candidatus Rifleibacteriota bacterium. The sequence goes on from JAKQOH010000160.1 coordinate 18,083, forward strand.
CTGCTGCGCGCCCTCACCGGCATCAACCTCGTCATCACGCCGAAGGTCGAGGAGAACATCCATTTCGTCGGCCTGCTGTTCCTGCTGACCGTCCTGCTTCTCGTGACCTACCAGGACATCCGCAGCTTCTTCTGAGCCGGTCCTGACCGGCCGAATTTTATAGCGGGACGGATATTGTATGGATGAAGTCGCCCGGGCATGTTTTGCGCAGGGCGACGCCCCTCCGTCGCCGATCTTCTCCGCGCTGCTCCGGATTCTCGGCTTTTTGCTCCTGGGGCTCATCACCACCATATCGTGGTTCATCGCTCGCCAGTATCAGGATCTGAACATCTTTTCGGGAACCCTGCTCTGCGCACTTGCAATCTGGTTCGGTCTCCAGGGCTGGCTGCGGGGGGCGATCTCCGCCCTGTTCGGATGGTTCAGGCTCGCAGCCTCGATCGCCGCCGGCTATTTCTTCGGAACCGACGCAGGAACCGCCGCCGGACTCAGTGGAATCGCCGCCTCCGTCGGTGGTTTCTATCTCTGCGCGATCGGCGTCTACCTCGCCATCGGCCTGCTCGGCCGCCTGGTGATCGATCCGAAACGCTCCCCCGGCACGCTCAACGCGACCGCCGGCCTCTGTCTCGGCACGGCCGAAGGTCTCGTTCTGTTCGCCCTCGTCTCCTGGCCGCTTTCCCTGTACCAGCCTGCCTGGAATACGTCGCCGGTCTCCCTCACCGGGAAGCTGTCACAGAATGTCTCTGAAGTCGCCGCCCCGTTCGTTCCGGCCGAGGCATCCGGAGTCGTGGAACTGGTTGCGCTCGCGCGCGACGCCCGAGCCGGGATCGACCCGGAAAAAGTCGACCGGGAGCGCCTTGCGACGCTCTTCGAGCCCGTCCGGGCGCATCCGAAAATTCAGGCTCTCTCGAACGATACCGAGCTCCGCATGCTGGTTCAGCAGAAGAGCACCGCCGGGCTGTTGAAGCATCCGAAAATCCTGGACCTGTTGAATGACAAGGAGATCCAGTCCCTCGCCGCGGGAATCGATCTTCACGCGGTGGCCGCGGTTCTGCGCGCAGGCGTGCGCAAACAACCGGGGAAGACTGCGGAATGAATCTCGCCGCATGATCTCGTCATCGATGGAAGTGGTGACGAGGGTTCTCACAAAAACGCTGTCCCGATTCACGTTGCCGTTTCGGAAAGGCGCCCGGGAACTCCGTTCCCTTCTTCGGTTCGCTTCTTTCCGACTTTCAGAGGCCTCATCCAGACTGCGTTTCAACCGGCAACCCTGTCACGGGATCGCCGTCATCTTCATCGGGATCGGCAAATATATCGAGTATTTTCCGGCGTTTCATTCTTCGTGCAAGAAGTTCCTCCTGCCGAAAACGCCGAAAACATTCTTCCTGTTCACGGATCACCCCGATCCCGAGCGTTTTTTCGGGGGTGACGACGTCAGGCCGGTGACGGTGGAAACGGTGCGCTGGCCTTTTCCCACCCTGCTCAGGTTCAGGTATATCCACGGTATCGCCCCGCAGTTGCAGGATTTCTCCCATATCCTGTATCTCGATGCCGATATGCTCGCGAACGCCCCGGTCACCGAGAGGAATTTTTTCTCTCACCCCAAGCCGCTGTTCGGGGTCTGCCATCCAGCATATCTCCATGGTGGCGGCCCGTTCGAAACGAACCGGGAATCCCGCGCGGGCGTCCGGGAAGGCGATGACCTGTCGATCTATTGCCAGGGGAATCTGTGGGGCGGGAAAACCGCGGAGGGCCTTCAGCTTTGCGAAGAACTGAAGAACCGTATAGACGACGACCTGTATGTGGGTCCGCTGATCGACGGCTGGTACGGCCCTTTTGAAGAGTGACGATGAGCGAGAACTGTTCTCAAACCTCAATATTCGCCGGCAGCTTTCCCCCTCGAACTATGACATTTATGGGCTCCCCCAAACCCCCCGCCCGGAGCCGGAACAGCAGGTAGCGCGGCCCCGGACGGGCCACCCGACCGAGAACGCCGCGCCCAGGAACATTTGAACGGTAGCGGCCCGCCCGGGAGCCCGGATCGTAGGCCGCTCTCTATTTTCCTTCCCCCGCTCGCCCGGCCTGCTCCGGGAGATGCTTACCGGCTTTTCGTTCGTCCGGTCGTGCTTTTTGGCTCGCGCCAAAAAGCAGGGGTGAGGCTTGGCTCCGGGGGAAGCTTCGGTCGGGGCGCGTCATATTTTTTTCACTCCGCTTC
>JAKQOH010000031.1 GCA_029565415.1 Candidatus Rifleibacteriota bacterium
TAGTTCTCAAATATAGCGGCCACGAAGACACGTTCTCCGACCCGATGGTCGACTGCCGCAAGTGCAAACGCCGGTTCCGCGCCGACCAGGTCGACCCGAACGAGAAGTGCGCCGAGGGCGGCGCCCACGATATGACCGAGCCGCGGCCGTTCAACCTGATGTTCAAGACCACGGTCGGCCCGGTCGCCGACGAGTCGAACATCGCCTACCTGCGGCCCGAGACGGCCCAGGGCATCTTCGTGAACTTCAAGAACGTGCTCGACTCGACGAACCGCAAGGTGCCGTTCGGCATCGCCCAGATCGGCAAGGCGTTCCGCAACGAGATCACCCCGAAGAACTTCATCTTCCGCGTGCGCGAGTTCGAGCAGATGGAGATCGAGTTTTTCGTGAAGCCCGGCACCGATGACGAGTGGCATGCCCGCTGGGTCGACGAGCGGTTCAACTGGTATATCCAGCTCGGCATCAACCCGGAAAATCTGCGCAAGCTCGCCCAGAAGCCCGAAGAACTGGCCCACTACGCGAAAGCCACGACCGACATCCTGTACCGCTTCTTCCCCGAGCGGCCCGACGAGTCCCGGCAGTTCGACGAGGTCGAGGGCGTCGCGAACCGCACCTCGTTCGACCTCACCTGCCACAGCAAGGGTGGCAAGCTGGTCCTGAAGGACGGCCGCGAGATCCCGAACGAGCACGCCGTCAACAAGCTGACCTGGTTCGACCACGAGACCAATCAACATATCGTTCCATATGTCATCGAACCCTCGGCCGGCGTCGACCGCGCCACCCTCGCCTTCCTGATGGACTCGTATCACGAGGAGACGGTGAACGACGACAAGCGCGTCGTGCTGCGCCTGCACCCCGAGCTCGCCCCCATCAAGGTCGCCGTGCTGCCGCTCAAGAAGAACCACGACGGGATCGTCTCGACGGCGAAGGAGATCAAGAAGAGCCTGATGCGCAACGGCTGGCGCACCGTCTACGACGACACCGCAGGCATCGGCAAACTGTACCGGCGCCAGGACGAGGTCGGCACGCCGTTCTGCATCACCGTCGATTTCCAGACGCTCGAAGACAAGACGGTCACGGTGCGGGACCGCAACACCATGGCGCAGGACCGCGTCGCCATCGACCAGTTGCAGAGCTACCTGGCCCCCCGCCTCGGCACCTGCTGAGCGAATCGGTTCATCCGCGGCCGTCGCCCGTTCGGGCGGCGGCCGTTTCTCGAAACAGGAGCCGGAGTGATTTGCAGATGAACGCAGACTGTTGCAGGGGCCTGTTCCTTGGCGACATGCGAGAAACGGCGGCGCGGCTTCCGAAACATGCGTTCCGGCTGATCTACCTCGATCCGCCGTTCCTGACCGGGAAGGAGCGGGTCGGGACCCGGTCGGAATGGCGTTACCCGGATGCGTGGCCCGGGCGTCTCTCGTCGTATCTTCCCTGGCTGCGTGATCGGCTGGAAGCCGTTCTTCCGCTTCTCGTGCCGTCCGGGAGCCTGGTGCTGCACCTGGATTATCATACCGTTCACTATGCAAAAGTGATGCTCGATGGATTGATGGGCGAGGCTGCGTTCGTGAACGAGATCGTCTGGCATTACACGGGCGGCGGCCGGTCCCGCAGCAGATTTTCGGGCAAGCATGACACGCTTCTCTGGTATGCGGCAGGCTCAAAGCCGTATTTCGACGTGGACGCCGTGCGGGTTCCTTACAAGGCCGATTCCGGCTTTCTGCTGCGGGGCATGACGTCGAAAAGCGGGAAGAGGTACCGGGCACACCCCCTCGGAACCCCGATCGACGACGTCTGGAACCTTCCGATCATCAACCCGAACTCGCCGGAGCGGGTCGGATACCCGACGCAGAAGCCCCTGGCCCTGCTGGAGCGGATCATCGGCGCTCTGAGCGGGCGGGGCGAGCTGATCGGGGATTTCTGCTGCGGGAGCGGCACGACGCTGGTCGCGGCCGAGCGGCTGGGCCGGAACTGGGCGGGTGGCGACGTGTCGCGGGATGCGGTGGCCTGCACGGCTCGCCGGCTGGAAGAGGCTGGTTGCACGGGGGTGAGGATCCTCGCCCCGGATCGTGATACCATGGAGGCGGAGCCGACGGGGAGAGCGTGAGCCCGGCGGCGGACAAGGAGGAGAGGACGCATGTCTGAAGCCCGAAAACGGATCCTGGCCATGCTGGCGGAGGGAAAGATCACGGTCGACCAGTCGGAAGAGCTGCTGGCGGCCCTGGACAGCGACGAAAAGAAGAACGCCGAGCCGGTCGCGGAGGCCAAGGCCGCGCCAGGCCGGCCGCCGATCACCGAAGAGATCTCGAAGTTCGCCGAGAACATGCAGAAGACGATGCGCGATGCGATGCGCAAGGTCGAGCCGCCCAGCCGCGAGCTGAAGAGCCGGCTGAAGGAGTTCGGCAACTGGATGCAGACGATGGTGGGATCGGCCGTCGACGAGTTCGCGCACATGCGCGGTCAGCCGCTCGACGGGGTCGAGATCGACGTCGATCTGCCCGAGCCGGAGGGCTTTTCGGGCTGCCGGCGGTGTCGTATCGAGAATCTGTTCGGCTCGATCCGGGTGCTCGAGGGCGCCGCTTTCGCCCTGCGCGTGCGGGGCCGGATCAGCCGGTCGGCCCTCGGCACGGTGACGCCCACCGTCTGGTTCCGGGAGAACGCCTTCCGGATCGAGCAGGATGCGGCACGGATCGGCATCAGCCGCCAGGCCCCCGTCAAAGCCGTTCTCGAAATGGAGCTGACGCTCCCGAAGGGGTTCAGGGTCGAGGCAGAGAGTGACTCGGCCTCGGTCAAGATCTCCGGGAACTTCACGGCCGGCCAGATCCAGACGATCAGCGGCGATGTCGCGCTGCGGCATGTCGTGTTCGAGGACGGCGGGGTCGACACGGTGAGCGGGGACATCTCGCTCGAGGGGGGCGCCCTCCGGGGCAAACTCCGGACGACCTCCGGCAACGTGATTCTCAAGGGCGTCCGGCTTTCCGACATGCGGATCCATACGATTTCGGGCGATGTGCTGGTGACCGAACCGGAGCTCGGGGACGGGACGCCGGTCTCCGTCGAGACGACCTCGGGGGACGTCACCTTCGAGCGGCCGCAGGGCGCCTGGAGCCGCATCGAAGCCGGAACGCGGACGGGCGACATGGAGATTCGGTGGCAGGGCGTTTCCCGGCAGCCGGGCGGCGCGGGAACCGTGGTCGAGTCGGGAACGCCTGGCGCGGCCTTCCAGATCCAGAGCACGAGCGGCGACATCACCCTGGTCTGACAACGAACATCATCACAGCATCGTCGGGGGAACCTCATGGATACCGTATCAGCCATTCTTTTCGTTCTCGTCATCACGGCTCTTTTCACGATCGGCGCGAAGATCGGGCTCTACTTCAAGAACCGCGAGATCGCGATGATCCGCGACCAGACGGAGCGGGAGCTGAAGGCGGTGAAATCCGAGCATGAAGGTGCCCGGGCGAGCCTGTCGGAGGATCTGTACAAGCAGTCGAAGCGGATCGAGGAGTCGTTCAAGCTGAAACTCGACGAGAAGGACGAGCAGATCCGCTCGCTGCTCGCCGAGCTCGAGTCGCTGAAAGCCTGGAAGCAGGAGATGGGGCTCAAGCTCGCCGAGTTCAAGGGAGCCTCGCAGGGCAACCCGCAGATGCTGATCTACAAACTTCTCGAGCACAACCAGAAGCTGAATGCCGCGCTGGTGTCGAAGTGGGGGACCATCGAAAAGCAGTTGTCGGATGATCTGAAGCGCACGATGGATCAGCTGTCGAAAATGTTCGCCGAGGCCGAGGCGCTGCATCGGGACGGGCTCGAGATCATCTCGATCTACGAGTCGCGGCTTCCCGAGGAGATGAAGCGGCAGGTGCGGGAGGAGATGCTCAAGCTGCCGTCGGCTTCGAACGCGCCCCAGCTTCCGGGCTGCTGAGGCTTCTCAGGAGGCAATCCCGGGCAGGCGCGGGGTGCGCGGACGTGGTGGCGGCCAGGCCGGCACCTCTTCTGCCGACGAAGGCGGAATCAGCACGTTTCGCAGGATGAGGCGGACGTTCCGCCCCAGGCCCGGTGCCTCGGACGCGCGCGGGCCAGCGATGTTCAATACCTTGGGATGTATTGTCCGGAGCCAGGCGAGAACGACCTGACAGGCTGCGGCTCCAGGCACCTTTTTCAGATCGATGACGAGAACCGGCCGCCTCAGACGGATCGCCAGTTCGACCGTCAGGCGGGTGCCGCCCGCCGGTTCGCCGCGCGTGAAGACCAGAGTTGCGTCGGAATCCCGGATGTTGAGACGCGTGCGGTGCGGGTAGGCCGGCGTCTGCGTCTCGACGAGAGGATACCGTGCCGGAATTGCGCCCCGGGCGCTCCGTCGCCCGGCCGGGCACCAGCCTCCGGCGGGGATGCCAAGCTCGAGCGCGACGTCGAGCCCCGCCCGGTCGACCCCGGTCTGGCCGCCGGAAATAAGACGGTATAAAATATATTTATTGATATTATTGCTGTCTGTCATTCGCGTCGTTCGTCCGCTCGTCAGGATACCTCCGGCCGACGGGGGCCGTCGATGGATGTCCCATCGGCGCCGGTCAGGCGGCGGCGAGCCGGTAGTCGGTGATGCGGTCGGGCCACTGACCGGCTTCGAGCGGGGGCAGATCGAGCCGTTCGAACAGAGGGTTCAGCAGATCGAGCCGGTCGGGGTGGCAGGCGGTCAGGCGCTTCCACAGATCGGTCCGAAGGTCGACCGCGGCGCTCCGGAACAGTTCGCAGAGAAGCTCGGATGATTCACAGGAAACCATCGTGTCGAGCGTGTGGTGTGCGGTGTCGAGGGCGAACTCGTCGTGTCGGGGAAGTCCGGTGATGACGTGGGCATCCTGCGGGCACGGGTGAAGCCCTGTTCGTTGCGGGCAGGATGCGCATTCCCGGAGAGGATCGAACGAGGCGGTGGCGACGAACCCGCTTCCGCTGGCGGCGTGGGGGCATGCCGGGGTCGCGCATCGCAGGGCTCCGACCGGGGAGGGCGAAGCGGCACGGAGTCGGCACTGAAGGCAGCACATCATGGGTTTCATCCTCCTTTGGGTCAGCAGGCGGCGATGGCCGCGCGGGAGCGCCCGTTCGACCAGGGCTGGGGCGGTTCGCGATCGGGCGGGAAGAGAAAGCGTCCGACATACGGGTTGCCGATCAGGGCTTCCCGATACAGATGCTCACGAGGGCCGAGGCCTTGCAGCGAAGGTACCGGCGACAGGCCGGCGGCGGCGAACACCGGGTTGAGCATCCAGAGAATGCGGGGTTCGAACTCGTGCAGACGGTCCCACAGCCGGCGACGGAGTTCGGGTGTCGCGGCATGCAACAGCGAGAGAAGCAGCGCGCGGTCGCGCCGGAGGCAGGCCGTCTCGAACGTATACTCGGCGAGCCGCACCGCAAGCGGGTGTTCCTGATACAGGCGGGTGATGACGAACGTGTCCTGGAAGCAGCGCTCGCGCACAGTGCGGGCGCAGTAGCCGTCGGAGCAGACGTGGCCGGAGACCGTGCAGACGGGGTTGGGGCAACGTTCGACCGCGGAGCCGAGAGTCGGGTGGAACGGGCACTCGTTGCAGCACATCATGTCATCTCTCCTTTTCGAACCTCGTGTTCACCCGGGCATCGGTCGGCGGGGGGCAACGGGGAAAAAGATCGTGGAAATTTTTGTGCAACCCTCGCTATACTTGAAAGAGATACGAGAGAGAGAGGCAGATCATGAGAGACGCGCTTCTGGAACAGGCCCTCGCAGCCTTCATCGCCGAGCCCGGCCGTCCGGCCCTCGATGCCCTGCTCGCCGCGTCAGGGCCGTTCGTGGTCGATCAGGCGCGGTTCTGGCGCAGTTCACGGCTTTCGTTCATCGACCGGTGCCGCGAGCTGCTGACCGAGATGTTCCTGATCCTGATCGATGACGTGCGTACCGACCGCGCCGCCCACCCGGCTTCGATCCTGTCGTATCTGAGTCTGCGGCTGCGGCGGCTGACCCGCCCGGACCTGCCGAAGGATCTTCCCGGCGGCCTGCCCGACGAGCTTCCCGATGCCGGGCGGTGTTCCTTCACCCCGATGCGGCTCGATCTGGTGCGGGAGCTCACGCGGTGTACGCGCACAAGCCTTCTCCAGGAGGAAAACGCGACGATCCGCGAGCTCGAGTTCCTGTTCATCCACATTTCCCCGCATCTGGCAGGAATTTCCCGGTTTCTTGCCGCTTCGGCCGGGCAGAATCCCGAAACGCGCGCCGAAGCCGACAAGAAGCGACACCAGTCATTCACGCGGGGGCTGCGTTCCCGGTATGACAATCTGCGTTCGGGGGACTGGCGCGACGTGGCCACCTGGTCGCACGGCGAGCGGAGTCATCTGGCCTGGAGCCTGATCAGCTTCACCAGGGTCGAGCGGAACCGCCTCGGCGATCAGCTTGCCGGCGGTCTCGATGCCTGGCGGGATGATCCCGACCCCTACCGGACCGAGATGTCCCGGGCCGCTCTCGTGGGGCCTGCGCTCGATTCCCTGGCGCCGCTGTACCGAGCTGTGCCGGGGGCGGCGCGGCGAGTGGTGCCGAAAGCCGCCGAGGCGGCTGCGCCTTACGGCGTCCCGCGGGAGGAGGAAAACCCTCTCGACCTCCTGCTGCACCCGGGGCTGGAATCCCGGCGCCGCGCCTCCGTGCCCCATATCGTCCGGCAGGCGGCGGCTTCCTACGGAGCGGCGCCCGCCGGTGAGGGCCCGACCGGGATGGAACGCGATGACGCCGCCGATGCCTACCGGCAAGCCGCGGATGCCGTCCGGATCTGGTTTCTCTCGATCGCCGACGGGGTTGCGATGCGGCCAGGGAGCAAGCGCCCCGAGCGGCGAGGCGGAGAATGCTCATGACGCGCGGGCATCGGGCGGGAACCTGCGGCTGCGGTGCGTTGCTTCTCGCCCTGATCCTCGTGCCGGTCATTTCGGCGAATCCCTTTCTCGGCTTCATCATCCTCGTCTTTCTCCTCGGCTCATCGAGAAAGTGAAAAGGTGATAGAATGATCGCCCCTTCCCGGGGAATTCGCAGAAAGAACCGTGTCTCATGACTCTGTCCGCCGGCAGTATCGTCGAGTTCGAAACCCGCGAGCGTTCGCCCGTCATGGGCGTCGTTCTCTCCGTGACGTCGAAGGGTGTCCGCGTGCTGCTCGCCAATCGCAAGGAGACCACGGTCACCGAGCGCAGCATCCTTCACTCCGGCGGCCCCGCGCGGGTCGGGACCGGAAATCTCGATGCGGCCTGCGAAGGTGCGCAGCGGATCGACCAGCGCCGCGACGAACTGGCGGCGGGGATCGACCTGGCAGGGCTGCATGGGCTGCTGGCCGAGGATCCGCGTTCCTACGCGCTGCGCGAACTGGCCGAGTTCCTGGCCAGCCCCGCGGATGACGACTTCGAAGCCGCGCTGCTGCGCCGTCTCCTGTCCGACCCCTGGTATTTCAAGGCGCGCAAGGAAGGCTGGACACCGGTTCCGGTGGCCGAGGCCGAAGCCGCGCTTGCGCGGGAGCGCAAACGTCTCGAGCAGGAACGCGAGGATGAAGAGCTCGTCATGGCCCTGAAACAAGCGCCGCACCCCGGGCAGCCGCTTTCCGAGCCGATTATGAAGAACCTCGAGCATCTGGTCCAGGCGGCGGTTTTTGGCGCCGAGGCGTCCGTGCCGAAGCGCATCTGGGATGTTCTCGAACGTGCCGGCATCGGCCAGGAGCGCAAACTGTGCGCGTATCTGGCACGGATCGGCGTTTTCACACCTGACGAGAATCTGCTGCTGCGCCGATACCGCATTCCTACAGGGTTTTCCGAGGAGACGCTTGGTGCCGCCCGGGAAGTTGCGGCTCTCCCCGCCGATCCGGCCGGCCGGCGCGATCGCCGCGGGGTCTCGACGTGGGCCATCGACTCCGAGGGGACACTCGATCGCGACGACGCGTTCTCGATCTCACCGGACCGCGACGACGGTCTGATCCTCGAAGTGCACATTGCCGACCCGGTCTCGTTCATCGCTCCAGGCTCGATTCTCGAACGAGAGGCCTGTCGTCGGGGCGCCACCCTGTATCTGCCGGACGGCAACATCCCCATGCTGCCTCCGCTGCTTTCGGAGGGGGCGCTCGGGCTCAATCAGGATGCGGACCGGCATGCGCTGACGGTGCGGATGCATTTCGGCCCGGCCGGGGAAACGATCTCGTCGGTGATCGAATCCACCGTGATCCGGGTCACCCACGCGACGGATTACCTGTCGGCCGACGCCCTGCTTGCCGCAGGGGATGGAGAACTCGCAGCCGCCGTGCGGCTGGCCGGCCTTTTACGCGACCGGCGCCGGCGGAACGGGGCGATGATCTTCGAGCGCCAGCCCGAGCGCAAGATTTCCCTCGACGGCGACCGGGTCTGTTTCGCCTGGCGGCCTTCCGACAGCCCGACGCAGGAGATGATCGCGGAGTTCATGATCTGGGCGAACCACGTGGCGGCCACCTGGTGCCGTGAGCGCGAGATTGCCTGCCTGTACCGCATCCAGGACGCCCCTGACGAACCGGTGCCGGTGCCCGAGCGGTTCGAGCCGGTGGGGTTTTTCGCCGCCCTTCGCCGGTTCAAGAAAACCGTCGTCACCGTTCAGGCCGGCAGCCATCACGCGCTCGGCATCGACGGATACTGCCAGATCACCTCGCCTCTCCGGCGGTATGGGGATTTCCTGCTCCACCGGCAGATCCGGGCCGTGCTGGCGGGCGGGCCTCCGGCCTTCGACCGGGCCGGCCTCGAACAGGCGGCGATGATGGCCGAAGAAGCCGTCCGCACCAGTGACGAAGTCATGAAAAATCGTGAGTGGTATTATATGTTGAAATATTTGAAGCAGGAGCAGGTCGAAGGGCGCGACACCTCGCCCGGGATCGTGGCCGAGACGGGAAACAACGATCTGACCGTCTATGTCGAGCGGCTGGGCGAGTTCCGGCACACCCGGAAGCCCGCATTCGACGTTGCGCCCGGACAGCGGCTCACGGTGCGGTTCCGGCAGATCGACCCGTTCGACGGCATCCTGCGGTTCGATCTGGAGCAGACGCATGAGACGTCCTGAGCGGGGCCAGGTTTCCGTCCGGCCGCGTCTGGCCCTCACCCTCGGTGATCCCTGCGGCATCGGACCCGAAATCACGGCGAAAGCCCTTGCCGGGCTGTCGGCCCGCGTCCTGGACCGGCTCGTGATCGTCGGCTCCAAAGTGGCTCTCGAGGCCGCATTCCGGCTGATTGGCGGTTCCCCACCCCGCTGGATCCCTGTTTCCCGTGACGGCGGATTCGATGCGACGGTCCCCGGGGTGAAGCTTCTCGACACGGAACACCCCGGCCCGTTCCCGCCCGGAGCCATCTGCCGAGTCGGCGGGGAAGCGGCGATCGCGGCGGTCGAGGCGGCCCACGCTCTGTGCGCCGCGGGGGTCTGCGCCGGCATGGTCACCGGTCCGATCGGCAAAGAAGCGATCCGCCTCGCCGGTTCCCGGTTTTCGGGCCACACCGACATGCTGTGCGCCCTCGCCGGCGTGCCCGACACCCGGATGGCGATGATCTGGGGCCGGTTCCGGGTCGCGATGACGACGCTGCACGTCGCCTGGCGGGATGTTCCCGCCCTGCTGACGCCCGAGTCGGTGTACGAGACGATCCGTCTGGTTCACAAGTCGGCCGCCTCGGCGCGCCTTCCGCATCCCCGCATCCGGGTCGCGGGGCTGAACCCCCACGCGGGCGAACACGGCCTGTTCGGCGACGAGGAACGGCGTGCTATCGTTCCAGCTATAGAAAAATTCCGGCGGGTGAACCCCTGCGTCGAAGGGCCGGTTCCGGCCGACAGCCTGTTCAAGGCCGAATACCGGCGCACCACCGACTGGTTCGTCGCCCAGACCCACGACCAGGGGCTGATCGCGATCAAAGCCTTCGGCGGGATCCGGTGCGTGAACGTCACGCTCGGCCTTCCCTACGTGCGTACCTCCGTCGGCCACGGGACGGCTTACGACATCGCGGGATGCGGGAGTGCCGACCATCGGGGCCTCCTCGCCGCCGTGCGCGAGGCGGAGCGGCTCGTCGCGCGGCGCTGAGCCGCAGAAAGCGAACGACATATGTCGATCCTGGTTCAGGGAAGCGTCCGGCGGACGCTGTTCCGGATGGCGTTTCCGATGCTTGCCGGAACGTTCGCGATGAATGCCTACAACCTCGCCGACACCTGGTTCGTCGCGAAGCTGGGAACGCTGCCGCTTGCCGCGATGGGCTTTTCCTTCCCCGTCGTCATGCTGCTGACGTTCATGGCAGGCGGCATCGGCACCGGGGTCACGACGCTGGCTTCCCATGCCCTCGGCCGGAAGGACCGGCCGCTGGCCGCCCGGATCGTCACGCATGGTTTCCTGCTGACCATGCTGGTTTCCGGCGTGATGTCGGTCGCCGGCTACCTGAGTATCGAGCCCGTTTTCACCCGGCTCGGGGCCGATGCGGCGACGCTGCCGCTGATCGGCGAATACATGCGCACCTGGTATCTGGGAGCGGTGTTCATGGCTCTGCCCATGATGGGAAACGGCATCCTGATCGCGTTGGGCGACTCGGTTTCGGCCGGCCGCTTCATGATGCTCGGGACGCTTCTCAACGTCGTTCTCGACCCGATCATGATCTTCGGCTTTCTCGGGTTTCCGGCGCTCGGCATCTTCGGCGCGGCTCTGGCGACGGTCTTCTCGCAGGCCGTTTCGACGGCGTGGCTGTTCTGGCTGCTGATCCGGAAGCACCGTCTTCTCTGTCTCGAAGCCTGGCATGCCGGCCCGGTCGGCGAGTCGTGGTGGCGCATTCTCGGGTTTGCCGTGCCGAGCATCATCAGCATGGTGCTGATGCCCGTCTCCTCGGCCGTGATCACCCATCTGCTCAGCCGGTTCGGCCCCGAGGCCGTGGCTGCGGGCGGGGCGGCGGGCCGCGTCGAATCCTTCGCGTTCGTCATCCCGATGGCGCTCGGGATTTCCCTGACGCCGTTCATGAGCCAGAACTTCGGCGCCGGCCGGCTCGACCGCATCGGGGAAGCGAAAAGCCTGGCTGTGCGGTTCGCCCTGGCCTACGGGGCCCTGATCGCGGTGCTCTTCGCCCTCGGGGCACCCGTTCTTGCGGCGATCTTCACGAAGGATGCGAAGGTGACCGAGATCCTGACGCTGTATGTGAGCATCATCCCGTTCGGCTACGGCATGATGGAAGTGCACCGCTACTGCGGATTTATATTTACTGGTATGCAAAGGCCCGTGCTGGCCACGGTGCTCAATACCGTCCGGGTGCTCGGCCTCCTGATTCCGCTCTCCTGGGCCGGCGCCCGGTATGCCGGCATCCTCGGCATCTTCACGGGCCGGCTGATCACCGATCTCACGGTCGGTCTCATCGGCCTCTTCTGGGTCACCCGCGTTCTCCGAGGTGTTTCCCGTCGGCCGGCACCGCTTGGGGCGGCAATACCGGCGTTGGATGAATGAGCCTTCCGGGTCGTTCATGGCCGCTCGGCTTCTGCATAATTTGTGTGACGCGGTGAGTCTCTCGGACGCTGCGCAGCGGTTCGAAGGACGCACGAGCCCGTCGGGTGGAGTTGCTTCTTGTCCCTCCGGCGGGATTCTCCGATAGTGGAGAGAGAGATTTCTTTCCCAGGAGGCACCCATGAGGATTACCCTGCGTTTTCTGCTGATGATCGCCCTTTGCGCCGTATTCCTGCCGTCCGCCGCGTGGGCCGAAACCGTTTCCCAGAGCTTCGAGCACAAGCTCGGCATGAACCAGGCGGCCCAGAGCTGGGAACACCGCATCGATCTGCCCGACGCCCTGGCGCAGCAGGGGAAGTCGTTCTTCCGCCGCACGCTTTCGCTTTCCGGCAAGCTCGTGATCGAGCGGGAAGAGCTGACCGCAACCTACTACTACATCCGCGTCCATCTGCCCAAGGCCTTCTTCGGCAGCAAAGGCGCGGTGACGGTGCAGCTCGAGGCCGTCGGGAATCTGCCTCCCTGCGCCCCTGTGGCCCGCCCGACCGGCCTCGCGCTCGCGAAGAACAGCGACCCGACCGCTCCGACCTTCGCCTGGAACGGGCTCGGCAAGTATGCCGCGGTTTCCCTGTATGATGTGACGGCGAATGCGACGGTGTTCGAACGCATCGTGGTCGGCGCCCGCACCTGCTCGATGGATGAAGGCCGGCTCGCGGTCGGGCATCATTTCAAATGGGCCGTGTGCGAAAGCGACGAGTGCGCCCGCTACTCGCCCGAGGCGCAGGCCGGCTTCCGGCTCGAGCTGCGCACCGAGCGGTGCTGGACCTGCAACGGGTACGGCTGGGTCCGGTGCAACACCTGCAACGGCACGGGCATCATCGTCACCCAGGGCCAGAACGGGCAGCCCGTCCAGACGGTCTGCTCCTGGTGCCATGGAACGGGCCGCCAGACCTGCACCCTGTGCAACGGCACCGGCCGCCTCGAACGCCCCGTTGCCATTCCTGAATGATACGATAAAATATAGAATTTATCCGTCGCCCTCCGGCTTCTGCCGGGGGGCGTCGTGTTTCTGCCTGCTTCCTGTGTTACACTGGGGGCCAATCCGCAGGAGGCGACACGCATGACATACGAAGAACTGGCGATGGAACTCGAACGGCTGTTTCCCGGGGTGCTGGAAAAAGCCTCCGCCGAAGATGCGCGCGAGCTCCGGTCGCTCGAGCTGCCCCAGGAGCTGAAAGCCTTTTACGCGAAACGCGGGCCGAAATCCGAGCTGGCGATCGGCCGGTTCCGAATGCCGACGGTTTCGGGCCTGATCGATCTCAACGTCTGGGACGAGACCGGCGAGGCGCTGTATGGGCTCGGCCTGAGCGTGGTCGGCCGGACCGCGGATGGCGGCTACGTCTGCCTGGACATGGCCGGAGCCAACAGCGCCGGCAGCAACGATGTCCTGCTGGCGCCGGCCGATATCGAGCCGGCGGGCATGGATCTGAAGAAGGCGCGCGCGGCGATGAAATTCCAGGCGGCCGGTCTCGGGGAGCTGCTTTCGAAAGAGCTGGCCTTCTGCCGGAAGGCGCAGACCGCCGGGAAAAAAGGCAGATGAAAAAAAGAACCGGGGCGATCCGATGGGATCGCCCCGGTGGCTTCCGGTGTATCCGGGCCCGCGTCAGTAGTGATACTGCAGCTGGCCCTCGAGCCGGTAGTCGTAGCCGAAGAACATGTCATTGCTGAGCGCGATCGGCGCCGCGAGCGAGACGGCCATGCCGGGCTTCACGAAATACCGCAGGCCGAGGGTGAGGTCGGTGCTCCGGCCGTTGTTCACACGGTTGTAGGCATTCACTTCGCCCATGAAAGTGAACGACTCGTTCGCCGCATACTCGAAGCCGACGTTCACGAAGACGCCCTCGTGGGCCGTGTTCCCCGAACTGGCTTCGTAGCCGCAGTTGAGGTGGAAGTTCCCGCCCTCCTTGCGTTTGGTCGAGACGCCGCCGAACAGCTCCCAGGCGTTGTCGCTCTCGTCGTTGCCGATCCTTCGATCGCTGGTCGGGAAGATCGCACCGAAGCCGAGACACGAGGCCATGTTTTCGTTCTGTGACGAGAACTTCAGCCGCAGCGAAGCATCGCCCATGCCGGAGTCCTCGCCGTCGCGGAAGTTGTAGGTGATCGGCGCGAAGATGTCGTAGGACTCGAAGGGAAGCTGCAGGCCGAACTCGAAATCCTCCGCCGAGTAGGTGAGAGCGATCGGGAACTGGTAATAGTCCCCGTCTTCCCCGTTCACCAGACGGGTGCCGTCGCGCTTGACGATCTTGTTCCAGACGACGCCGAAGCCCGTCGAGAACTTCCCCTTGCCGAGCGGGTAGGCGGCCATCGTGTGCATGAGGCCCGTCATGCCCTCGAGGTTGACCATGCGGCGCGAGTCGTCATCCTTCTTTTCGGTGCCGGGCAGGATGACCTGCGGCAGCCCCTTGTCAGAATACAGGACCTGGTCGTTCCCGCCCGACACCGGCGGCAACTGGAGAGCCGGCGGTGTTTCAACCGGTGTCTCGACCGCGGGGGCACGGTAGGTGCGGGTCTTGCGCGCGCGCTTCGTGACGCCCTTCCCGAGGGAGGGGATCCGGAGCACGCGGCCGACCTTCAGCGAGGCCGGGTTGCTGATGCCGTTGGCCGATGCGATCTTCTTCCAGTATTTCGTCGTGCCGAAGAACTTGCGCGAGATCGAGCCGAGCGTGTCGCCCTTCCGGACGGTATAGCTCTGCGAGCCGCCGGAGCTCGAGGGGGCCGCCTCGGTCGGCGTATCCTCCTCCATGCCGTCGGCTTCGATCGAAAGGTCGGGGGTGTCCCCCGAGACGAAGGCGATCGACTCGTCATCCCCACCCGAGCCGCTCATGCCGAGCGTACCCGGGTCGATGAGCGGGACGTCGGGAGCGGGCGGCGCGGTCGAGATCGTGTCGAGCTCGTACGCGTTGGGATACTCCTGCGCCGCCAGGGGAGAAGCCTGGAGGTGCAGGGCGAGAAGGCCAGAGAGCAGCAGGAGGCTGAGTGTGCGGTTTGTCATGGAGGGCCGTTCCTTTCCGCTGGTCACCGGTGCGCCGCTCCGAGGGCGGGCGTCGCGCCGAACGATAAGATTCCAGTTCTGTCATCGGCGCGAGGTGGCGAAATCTTGAGCGATTTCCGTGCAGCGGCTCGCAGGTTTGACTCGACTGCAGGCGTGTGCTAGAGTGCAGGCTGATCTACAGCCTTCTCACAAAGGACGGCCCACACGTGAAAAAAACGTTTGTCATCGATACGAACGTCATCCTGCACAGCCACCAGGCGCTGTTTTCCTTCAAGGATAACGATCTGGTCATCCCGCTCGGGGTGATCGAGGAACTCGACCGGTTCAAGGGGTTCAATGACGAGCGTGGCCGCGAGGCCCGTTCCGCCGCCCGCGAACTCGACGCTCTCCGCCAGAACGGCCGTCTGTACGAAGGCATCACCCTGCCCTCCGGCGGAAGTATCCAGGTGCTGATCGACAGCGAGATGGAGATTCCCTACGGCTTCGACAAGGGAAAGGTCGACAACCGCATCCTCGCCTGCGCCCTGTTCCTCAAGAAGCAGGGCCGGCCGGTCATCTTCGTCAGCAAGGATATCAACGCCCGCATCAAGGCCGATGCCCTGGGCGTCGCGACCGAGGATTTCAAGACCAACAAGGTCAACATCGACGAGCTGTACTCCGGCTGGCGCGAGCTCGTGCTTCCGGCGAAAGATATCGAAAGCTTTATTGCCAACAAGACGCTCGAGTATGCCGGCAATGATCTGTATCTCAACGAATTCGTGCTGCTCAAGGCGGCCGAGAATGAGAACAAGACGGCGCTGGGCAAATTCTGCGGCCAGACGAAGAAGATCATCCCCCTCTACCACCAGCACGCCCGGCCCTGGGGCGTCGAGCCGGCGAACCTTCAGCAGAAGTTCGCGACCGAGCTGCTGTTGTGCAACGAGATCAGCCTGGTCACCCTGGTCGGTCGCGCCGGTACGGGCAAAACCCTGCTTGCCCTCGCCAGCGGCCTCCAGAAGACGATCGACGAGCATGTCTACCGCAAGCTGCTCGTCAGCCGGCCGATCATGCCGCTCGGCAAGGATATCGGCTTCCTGCCCGGCTCGAAGGACGAGAAGTTGAGCCACTGGATGCAGCCGATCTTCGACAACCTCGAGTTCGTGATGGACAAGCTGTACAACAATTCCGACGACGTCGACAAGAAGATCAAATTCCTGATCGAGTCGCAGAAGGTGCAGATCGAGGCCATCACCTACATCCGCGGCCGGAGCATTCCGAAGCAGTTTCTGATCGTCGATGAGGCGCAGAACCTGACCCCGCATGAGGTCAAGACGATCATCAGCCGCGCTGGCGACGGCACCAAGGTCGTGCTCACCGGCGACCCCTACCAGATCGACAACCCCTACCTCGACAGTTCGTCCAACGGTCTGAACTTCGTGATCGAGCGTTTCAAGAACAATGCCCTGTTCGGGCACATCATCCTCAACAAGTCCGAACGCTCGTCCCTGTCGGCCCTGGCATCGGAACTTTTGTGATGGCGGGAGGGACCACGGCCACGCACGGCGGGATGCCGCGGCCGGAGACCGGTGCGCTGCACTGCCGGTGCCGGCGGCGGGCGGTGACGTTCATCGAGATCGTCATCGCGATGGCCGTTCTGACGATCGCCCTGCTGCCGATCTTCAACATGCTCCACAAGGGAGCCGAGGACACGGACCTCAACGCCTCCCAGGCGTTCGCGATCACCAAGGCATCGGATGTCCTGAATGCCATGCTCGACAACGTGCCGTTCGAGACGATCCGGATGGGGAATCCCGGGTATCTCAGCATCACCGATCTGCCGGCTTCCGAATATAGCCGGTACGATGCGAACTGGCTCAAGGGCATCGCGCAGATGCTGTTCCCGGGCAGCGAGCTCGACGGGAACCGCGGGTATCCCTGCCGCGGCATCATCACGGATCCCCGAGGCATCAGCTACCTCGTGACCCTGTGTGTCGAGGATCTGGCGGCTCCGACGGCGGCAGCGGACGCCCGGCCCGACCGGAAGAAAGTCGGCACCGCCTTCCCCGATGCCGCCCCTCAGGATTTCGATCAGCGGAACGAGCTGACGTTCTCCTTCCTGCAGAACCCGGGGAAGCTGTCCGATCCCAACTGGCTCCAGAAATACAACCCCTTCTCGACCGCGGCCCAGCCCCCCCGCTGGGAGCTCGAACTGTCTCCCGACAAGAATGGCGTGGCACAGCCCTCCGAAAACATCTATCGGGATGAAGGCTATGGCGCCGGGGATGATTCGCCCCGGTTCATGGATCCGACGGCTGCCCGGTACACGCAGCGCATGTCCAGCGAGAAGGTGAATTATACCAAAGACGATACATTCGCCTTCTGCACGATGAAACGGCTCATCGTCGAGATCCAGTGGAACATGGACAAGAAGTTCTACAAGAATCCGGACTCCGACGGGTCCGACATCCAGCGGATCCATCTCATCACGATGAAGGGGGACATCAACCGATGACGAGCGCTCACCGGAACGTTTCCCGCAGCGGCATGGCGATCGTCGTCGTCCTGTTTTTCGCGTTCTGCCTGATGATCATGGTCGCGTCGATGTTTTTCCAGCACCGCAATGTGGCCGGACACAACCGTCTGAATCTGCAGAACCAGCAGGCGTTTTTTGCCGCCCGTGCCGCGATCCAGCACATTCTGCTCAAGGCCAAACTGTTTCCGACCGAGTTCTACGATGCCGTCGAGTTCAGCCAGGGCAAAAATCCCCTCTGCGATTTTTCCGAGATTCTCGGTACCGATGCCCAGGGGCGCCAGGTGTTCAAGCCCATGCAGGGGTTCCCCGGCGTGTATGTCCGGGTGCTGCCGAGCGAGGAGCGTGATGCCAACGAGCGGCCGAAATTCTTCTACATGCAGCTCGAGGGGAAAAACGACACCTACATGCGGATGGGAAGCTTTTATAATCCAGATTATAGATACCTGGCCCCGGACATGGCCCGGACCGAGATGGCCATGCGGTATACCCAGCCCATAGCCCCCGACATTTCCTGGAAGGCCGGAAAGTATCTCGATTATTATATTCGTGACTGCACGAACATGATCAAGGATGGCAAACACCTGCAGCCGGTTCTCGAGACGAACATCAGCCCGGTGGTGAAGACCGCCAAATCCTGGAGTCTCGGCGGCGGCTCGGATGGATTCCCCTACACGATGTGCTACCGTGTCACGAAAGTGAACATCCACGCGATGAAAGAGCTGCGTCGCTACAATGAAGAAGCGATCGAGATCGAGGTCGAGGGCAGCATCATCGACTTCAAGGGATCGCGCTACACCCAGGTCCAGAAGAAAATCCAGAAGATCACCCGCTCGGGGAAATGATGACGATGCAGGAACAGAAACGAACAGTGCACCGCCCGACACCCGCCGGCCGCGGCTTTACTCTGTTGGAACTGATGATCGCGGTTTCCCTGCTGGCCGTTTTCCTGTTTTTCGTGTACAAGATCTTCATCGGCGGGTCGAAAACGGCCGGCCGGTCCCAGTGGACCAACTCCGTCGTCGACGAACTCCGCATCGCGACGGGCTTCCTCGGCAAGGAAATCAAAAGCACCTCGTATCCGACCACGCTGCTGCGCGACAGCATCTGCGATCCCTCGGACAATCCCGATCCGGCCATCGCCCGCAAGTATTTCCTGAAGATCGCCGCGAACCAGCAGGAACTGCGGGCCCCTGCCGCCGGCGGCAAGACGAAACTCATGACCTGGTATGTCTGCCAGCCCGAAAAGCCCCCGGCCCCCGGTTCCTACCGGGAGTCGATTCTCTGGTTCGAAGGCCGATCCAATACGCTCGTCTCGGTCGGCGATCTCGTCGTCGAGATCAACAAGAACACCTTCAAAACCACGCCGGATCAGTATGCCCGGTCCGGCAACCTGAGCCTCCAGTCCGATGGTGCGCCAGGCCGGCAGGTGCTCGTGCACGATGTCGAGTGGGTCAAGTTCGAGGCCCCGGGGCCTCTTCCGTCCATGGCCACGGAGTTCCAGCCTCTCAAGATTTCGATCCACTGCGTCTATCCCAAGGACCCCAAAGCGTTCAAGGAAAGCTCCACGATGGCGACCCCCAACGTCGGGCTTGAAATTGCGCCATAACTCTTCACGGAACCGGTTAACGAACAATGGCAAAGCAATGGCATCAACTCGAAAAGCTCGATCACAAATCGCTGAAGAAGCTTCAGCTGGATCGGGAAAAGCAGGCTCAGCAACAAAAGCAGGAGGCAGATCGGAAGCGGATCGCCATCATCGTCGGCTCCGTTCTTCTCGCGGTCATCTGTGCCGTCGTCTTCCTGATGATCCTCCGGAACAGATCTGCCCAGAAGGCGTATCAGGAGGAACGGGAGAAGATGTACAAGGTGGCGGTCACCGACGTGAAGGGCTCGGTTCAGGGCCGCTCGATCGGCGACTGGGAAAAGGTCCCTCCGGGCTTCTCGTTCGACGACGAGTACACCTTCAAGGTCGAGAAGGATGGCGCGCTTGCCGTGAAGCTCCAGCTCGAAAACGTGGTGAAACTTGCCTCGATGTCGGAAATGACCGTCATGAAGGCGGCGCTGCACGAGACCGAAAACCGGGTTGTCCGCGAGTCGGTCGCGCTTTCCCGGGGTGAGCTGACGGTCGCGATTTCTCTCGACGGGCGTGATATTCTCGAGATCGAATCGGGCGGGATCGTGGCGAGAGGTGCCTCCGGCCTGTTCAAGGTGCTTTTCAACCAGACGAAGGGCTCCGGCGAAGTGGTCGTGAAGAACGGCCTCGTCGAAGTGTATAGCAAGAAAAATCCTTCGAAGCGCGTGAAGGTGTCGGGTTTCTACAAGGTCGTGTTCGATCTGAACCAGCTCGGCAACCCGACCCAGGCGAGCGTGATCCAATACGACTGGCGCTGACGCCCTTCCCATGATCCGCATCGCCAAGGCCCGCGTCCACAACCTCAAGGATCTCTCGCTGTCGATCCCCCGCAACACCCTGACCGTCATCACCGGTGTTTCGGGCTCGGGAAAAAGCTCCCTGGCCTTCGACACCATCCATGCCGAGGGGCAGCGGCGGTTCATGGAGTCGCTGTCGAGCTATGCCCGCCAGTTCCTGCAGCAGATGGAAAAGCCCGACGTGGAGAGCATCGAGGGGCTTTCCCCGACGATCGCGATCCAGCAGAAGACCACGTCGCGGAACCCCCGCTCGACGGTCGGCACGGTCACGGAGTTGTATGACTATTTCCGGCTGCTGTATGCCGCGATCGGCGAACCCCACTGTCCACAGTGCGGGGCGAAGGTCACCAGCACGACCCCGACGCAGATCGTCGACGCGCTGCTCGGCCGGCCGGCCGGAACCCGGCTGACGCTGCTCGCCCCCGTGGTGCGCGGCCGCAAGGGTGAGTATCAGAAAGTCTTCGAGGAGCTGCGCCGCGAGGGGTTTTCGCGGGTACGCATCGATGGAAAGCTTCAGCTGCTCGAAGACGAACTGCCGAAGATCGATCCCAAGAAGAGTCATACGATAGAGGTTGCTATTGACAGAATCTCCCTGTCGGGCGGGAGGGAGGAAGCTTCGCGCCTGAACGATGCCGTCGAGCTCTCCTTCAAGATGGCGGACGGGCAACTGATCGTCGTTCTCGAAACGCCGGGCGGCAATGAGGCACAGGAAGTGCCGTTCAGCGAGAAACTCCGGTGCGGACGGTGCGAGGTCAGCCTGCCCGAGATCAACCCTCGCCTCTTCTCGTTCAACGCGCCGTATGGGGCCTGCCCCCAGTGTTCCGGCCTCGGATTCCAGCTCGTCATCGACCCCGATCTGATCTTCCCCGACCGATCGCTGGCACTCGCAGATGGCGGCATCAGCTCGATGAACTCGGGGCAGGAGACGATTCTCGGCCAGTGGCTCGTCAGTCTGTCACGGCATTACGGCTTTTCCCTGCAGACCCCGATCGAAAAGCTGCCCAAAAAGGTCGTCGACATCCTTCTCGAGGGTTCCGGCACCGAGGAGATCGAGGTGTTCTACGAGGGGCGGCGGATGTCCGCGACGTTCAAGAGGCCGTTCGAAGGCATCATCCACATGATCGACCGGCGGTACAAGGAGTCGGCGTCCGACGAAATGCGCACCTGGTACGAGAAGTTCATGCGCGAGCTGCCCTGCCCGTCCTGTGCCGGAAAGCGGCTGTCGCCGGCGGCCCTGGCCGTCACGGTCGAGGATCTCAGCATTCACGGCCTCGCCCAGCTCTCGGTCGGTCATCTCGTCAGCTTTTTCGACCGTCTCCATCTCGACGAGCGCCAGGCGTTCATCTGCAAGAAAGTGCTCGAGCAGATCCGCAGCCGGATCCGCTTCCTGAATAATGTCGGTCTCGATTACCTGACCCTGGCGCGCGCGGCCCACACCCTATCGGGGGGCGAGGCCCAGCGGATCCGGCTGGCCACGCAGATCGGCTCGGCCCTGGTCGGCATCACCTATGTGCTCGACGAGCCCAGCATCGGGCTTCATCCCCGCGACAACCGGCGGCTGATCGACACCCTCAAGAATCTTCGCGATCTGGGCAATACCGTGCTCGTCGTCGAGCATGACCACGAAATCATGCTCGAGGCCGACCATCTGATCGACCTCGGACCGGGAGCCGGCAGCGACGGGGGGCGGCTGGTCGCGAAGGGCGTTCCAGCGGCCGTCGCGGCGAACGCCGAAAGCCTGACGGGCCGGTATCTGGCGGGCATCGAGGTCATCGACGTTCCGGCGCGACGCCGCCAGGGAAGCGGTGACACGCTGACGCTGCGCGGCGCGAGGCACAACAACCTCAAGGATATCGACGTCGCGTTCCCGCTCGGGAAGCTCATCGCGATCACCGGCGTCTCGGGTTCGGGCAAATCCAGTCTCGTCGCGGACACCCTCTTCCCGCTGCTGTCGAACCGGCTCATGAAAAGCCGGCTCGATATCGGCGGCCACGCGGGCATCGACGGCCTCGAATATATAAATAAAGTAGTCAATATTGATCAGGATCCGATCGGCCGAAGCCCGCGCTCGAATCCCTCGACGTATACCGGCCTCTTCTCGCCGATCCGGACGCTATTTTCCCAGACGCTCGAAGCCCGCTCGCGCGGCTACACCCCGGGGCGGTTCAGCTTCAACGTCAAAGGCGGCCGGTGCGAGGTGTGCGAGGGGACGGGCCAGATCCAGATCGAGATGCACTTTCTGCCCGACGTGTTCGTCACCTGCGATGCCTGCAAGGGACTGCGGTTCAACGACGAGACGCTGAAGGTGCATTTCAAGGGGAAGAACATCGCCGAGGTGCTGGCCATGACCGTGACCGATGCGCTCGCCTTCTTCGAGGCGCATTACGTGCTCCGCCGGAAGCTCGAGACCCTGCGGGATGTCGGCCTGGGCTACATCACCCTCGGCCAGGCCAGCACAACCCTCTCCGGCGGCGAAGCCCAGCGCATCAAGCTGGCGACGGAACTTTCCCGGATGGCCACCGGCCAGACCTTCTACATTCTCGACGAGCCGACCACCGGCCTGCATTTCCAGGATGTCCGGTGCCTTCTCGGCGTGCTCGAGCGACTCGTCGAGAAAGGGAACACCGTCGTCGTCGTCGAGCACAACCTGGACGTGATCAAGGTCGCAGACTGGGTGATCGATCTCGGCCCGGAGGGCGGTGACGCGGGCGGCCGGATCATCGCGGCCGGAACGCCCGAGCAGGTCGCGAAAAACCCCGATTCCATGACCGGCCGCTTCCTGGCCGACGCGCTGAAGGGCACGTCGGTTCCGGCCGGAAAACCGAAACCTACGGCACCCAGGAAGTCTTCTCGAGCGCGTTCCCGATGAGGTGAAGCGCGTCGCCCTTCGTGCAGGAAGAGAGCACACGCGGCGGATCGTTCCGCCGAAAGATGATAGGAGGATCTGACCGCCATGTGGTTTCTCGAGGATGAACCCACGACAGCTGATGTGCCGATTCAACGCAGAATTCTGAGGGTTCTTGGCCGCGTTTCGCTCGTCTGCCTCGTCTCCTGCTTTGTTGCGCTCACGTATTTTTTCTACCTGTACTCCTGGTATGCGCTGACCCGCATGAATGACTTCGGGAATTTTCTTCAGACTGCGCGATTGATACGAGCTGGAATTCACGATCCCTATGCTCCAGGGGTTCACACATTAGTAAGTTTGAGCGATATCCATCTACATCTCCTCAATATGAACCCCCCCCAGTTTCACATGTTTTTGTATCCGCTGTTGGGATGTTCGAATGAGCTAGCGGCTGGGATATGGCTTTTGCTTCAATTGCTTGCATGCGGCGTCGGACTCTTTGTCATCTTTCGAACATTGGGGCTGGCTTCGTTGAGGATCCGCACGCGCATCGGACTTTTGTTCCTTCTCATGCTTTCTGCTCCGACACTTGCAATTCTCATCACGGGGCAGTTTGCATTCATTTTATTCTTGCTGGTTACTCTTGCTTGGCGGAATTTCCTTGTTGGGCGATGGATTCGAGGCGCTACATATCTTGGGTTGGGACTTGGAGTAAAATTGTATTTTCTCATCTTTGTGCCATGGCTCTTGTTCAGGCGCAAATGGATTGCTGCCACCTCCATGATCGGGGTGGCTGCTTTGTTGTTTGGTTTGAGCTACGCCCTTCAAGGTTCAGCACCCATGTCGAGCTGGTTTGGAGCCATGAATGGCATCCATTGGTTATGGCTTCCGATGAATGCAAGCTTACTTGGTTTTCTTGACAGAGTTTTTACCTCTCATCCTCTTTATTATGCACCACTTGTTGATGGTCATAGCTTCCTGGGGCCTTTGCGAATTTGTCTAGTGTTGATCTTGGGTATTGTGGTTGGTATGACGCTTTATTTTCGGCGCAAGGATATCAATTATGAGTTGGCATTACTGCTTGTGTCGGCGCAATTGCTCCAACCACTTGGAAATGTTTACTATGTTTGGCTCATTGCCGCACCAATCGTCCCAATTGTTCGGGAATGGCGTACGAAATTGCAAATGAAAGATGCTCCAATAGGTTTAAAACTTCTTTTGGGAATATCTCTGGCCGGATTTATTACGCCTTTGAATTTTTTTAATCTCTTTCCCATACATCCTTTTTTTACTATGACGACAGGATCTGTATATTTTTGGGCGCTATTGACTCTGTGGCTAGCGTTGCTTTTCTACCCACCAGAAAGACTTGTCCCAATTCAGAGGTAAAATGTTTTGAAATCGCCATTCTTGATGGCCATGAGCAGACTTGACTTCATCTGCTTGGCGGCTCTTACATTGGCTGTTGCGATCGGATCGCAGGTCGGGCTGTTCCAATGGGATACCGAGGCCTATCATGCGGCAGGAAGGGCCTGGAGACAGGGGGGGGATCCCTACGACGTCCTGCTCCTGACGAAGACGATGGGGAAGCCGCCGCTGCCGTTCGTCTATCCGCCGCCGCTGCTGCCGCTGGCGGGCCTCATGTCCCTGCTTCCTCTGCCGGTATTTCACCTGGTATTTCTGCTGGCCAAGCTGGGGGCGCTGTATCTCCTGTTCCGGTGCTGGAACCGGGTCGCCGGGCCGGGGAACGGGGTTTCCGTGGCTTTTGCCCTGCTCGCGTTTCACGGGGCGCTCGTGCTCGATCTCGGTTCGGGGAATGTTGCGGTGTTCGAGAGCCTGCTTCTCTGGCTGGCGCTCGAGGCCTGGATCGATCGCCGCACCGGCGTGTTTGCGGCGGTCACCCTGATGGCGGCCCAGATCAAGCTGCTTCCCGGGGCGTTTCTGGCGCTTGGGGGATGGGAGCCGCCGGAGCGCCGCCGTTCGGTTCTTGCCGCCCTTGCCGTCGCCGTGCTGCTCCTGGGCGCGGCGTATGCGGGGGCTCCGGACAGGTGGAGCCGTTTCACGGCTCTCGCTTCGTCGATCGACGAGCGTGGTGCCCAGAATCCCTGCATGGCGGCTCTCTGGCGGGATCTCACGGGAACCGGCATCGGAAGCGTCGGAAGCGGGGCCGGCGTGGTGCCGCATGCCCTGATGTCCCTGGCCATTCTTGTCATCACCTGGCGGAAGCTCGGCGCACAGGAGCTCGAGCGGCGTGACGGCCGTCGACGGGCGGTGTTCCTGGCGGTTCTGGCCTATGCCCTGGTGGCACCCCGATTCAAGGGCTACTCGTACCTGTTGCTGGTTCCGGCCGCCTCGGCGGCGCTGAAGGGATGGAAAAAATATGATAGTCTATATTATATATTCCTCTGCTTCGGTCTGGTGCCGTTTCTGCCGTCTTCCGTGAAGCTTCCGGCCGGGATCGGGTACCTTCCGGCTATCTGGGCCTTCGCGTTCTGGGTGATCCTCCTGAGAACCCCTCCGGAGGACGGACCGGGCACGGAGAGGCAGGGCTGACGGGGAGCGCCCGGAATAGGGAGGTTTGAAGGAGGGGCGCGTTCTCCCTGGGGATCGTTGGGGCATCATCCCGGCAGCCGTCGGGGGTGTGTTATTCTGGATCCATCGGACAGACTTGGGGACGGGGGAAGAAGATGGCGCGCAAGAACGGCGTGACGTATGCCTGCCAGACGTGCGGGCAGAGCTTCAGCAAGTGGCAGGGCCAGTGCAGCGCGTGCGGGGAGTGGAACACCATCGTCGCCGAGGCGGCCGGCCCGGCCGGCCGGCCGGGCATGCACGACTTCAAGAGCGGGGCTGCCAATCTGGCTCTCTGCCAGGCGCTCGACGACGTGAAGGCCGAGAGCGCCGCCCGCTTCCCCACCGGCTTCGACACGTTCGACGAACTCATCGGCGGCGGGCTCGTTCCCGGAGGCATCACCCTGATCGGCGGCGAGCCGGGGGTCGGCAAATCGACGTTCATGCTCCAGCTCGCCTCCCGTCTCGCGGTAAAAATAAAGCCAATATTATATATTTCGGGGGAGGAGTCGTCGACACAGATCAAGCTGCGTGCCGACCGCCTCAACATCGGAAACGGCAAGGACATCTTCCTCGTCTCGGAGCAGAACCTCGACGCCGCGCTTGGCGCCGTGATGACCTACCAGCCGAAACTGCTCGTGATCGACTCGATCCAGACCGTGTTCACGCCCCAGCTCGAGGCGACCCCCGGCGCCGTCGCCCAGGTGCGCGAGTGCGCGGCGATCCTCACGAAATTCGGGAAAGACCGGGGTTTGCCCGTCATGATCATCGGCCATGTCACGAAAGAGGGGGCGATCGCGGGGCCAAAAGTGCTCGAGCACATCGTCGACACGGTGCTGTATTTTGAAGGCGAGATCAACTCGAACTTCCGTATCCTGCGCGTGTTCAAGAACCGGTTCGGGGCTACCGGCGAGGTCTCTGTGTTTCAGATGAGGGCGAGCGGCCTGATGCCGGTGATCAATCCCTCCGACCTGTTCGTGAGCCGGCATCGCACCGCCGCGCCTGGCGTCGTCGTGGTGCCTCTCCTCGAAGGCTCGCGCTGCATCCTCGCCGAGCTGCAGGCCCTCGTGACGCACTCGTTCCTGTCGATGCCGCGCCGCGTCGTTTCGGGGCTCGACTCGAACCGGATCCACCTCGTGCTGGCCGTGCTCGAAAAGCATGGCGGGCTCAAGTTCTACAACCGGGATGTGTTCGCGAACGTCGCCGGAGGCTTGCGGATGAACGAACCGGGCGGCGATCTGGGACTGGCCATGGCGATGATCGGCAGCGCCTGGGACCGGCCGGTTCCGCACGATCTGCTGATGGCCGGCGAACTCACCCTTTCGGGCGATATCCGCCCGGTCGCCGGTATCGAGCGCCGGCTGGCCGAGGGCCGCCGGTTCGGCTTCACCCGCTTCCTCGTCTCCGCCGCGGGAGAGCCCCCGAAAGGGAACGACGTCGTCCGCGTCCAGAACATCGCCGACGCGATCCGCCACGTCTTCCCCGGCGGACGCCCCCCGGCCTCTGAAGCCCGTCAGCCGTCTGGGGAGTGACCCCGGGGCGTTTGCTTCCGGGGCTGCTTCGTGATATGCTTTGCAGCCTTCGGAGCGAGCTATGATCTTCCAACTGCTGCGATTTCTCCTCGTCATCACCGGAACCGTCGCCGGCGTCGCGCTGGCGTACGGTGTCACGTCGCAGTACGAAAACTTCCTCGACACCGACTACCCGGAAATCAAGCTCGCCGCGCTGCTCGGCTGCATCGGCTACCTGCTCTCCTCGATGGCGGGCCGCGAGCTCCAGGAGTGGATCGAGCAGCGCATCGAAAACAACAACAGCTATGACCTGGCCTGGGGCGCCCTCGGCCTGCTGATGGGCCTCGTCGCAGCGAACCTGCTGTTCATCCCGGTATATTTCATCATGTACCGCGGGTTCGTGAACATCCGGTTTGACAACAAATACTACGACTCCCTTGTCGCCCTGCTGTATCTTTCTATTCCGCTTGGCATAAATCTTTTGTTCGCCTATCTTGGCGTGCGTATCATCGGGCGGTACCGCTCGATCGAGAGCCGCAGCCGGTCGAGCAATCTCTCCGTCGCCCCGAAGCTGGTCGACACGAGCGCGATCATCGACGGCCGGTTCGTCGAGCTGTTCCGGCTGGGCTTCATCGAAGGCCAGCTGCTGATTCCCCGGTTCGTCGTGAACGAGATGCAGTTCCTCGCCGATGCGGCGGATCCGACCCGGCGTGACAAGGGGCGGAAAGCCCTGAACCTGCTCAACAAGCTCCGCAAGGAGTTTCCCGACCAGGTCCTGATCACCGAGAAGGACTTCCCGGAGGTGCAGGAGGTCGACAGCAAGCTGATCGAGTATGCGAAGGCCGACGGCGCCGGTCTGATCACGCTGGATTACAATCTCAAGCGGGTGGCGGAGATCCACCAGATCCGCGTGCTGAATCTCAACGAACTGATGAACGCGCTCAAGCCGATTTTCATGAGCGGCGAGCAGATCGAGGTGCAGATCCTCAAGCCGGGGAAGGAGCCCGCCCAAGGGGTTGGCTACCTGTCGGACGGCACGATGGTCGTCGTCGAGGACGGCGGCGGCTCGATCGGCGAGAGACGGATGACGACCGTGACCAACATCCTGCAGACCGCTTCCGGCCGGATGATCTTCACGCGCATCAAAACGAAAAAATAATACGTAACGGCAGACAGGGTCTGCCGGGGGAGGACAGACAATGGGTATCCGGGTGAAGGACATCATGGATCCGAATCCGGTCACGGTGAGTTGCAACGAGACGCTGTTCGGCCTGCGCGAGATCATGATCCTGCGCCAGCCCGAGTGCGTTCTGGTGCTTAACGACGAGCGCCGGGTCGTCGGGCTGCTGACGCCGTCGCATCTCGCGACCGCCAACGATGCCGACGTCGACGACAAGGTCGAGCGGTTCATGGTGAAGAAGTTCCGTGCCGTCAACGCCAACTCGGCCGTGCGCGAAGCCGCCGCCCAGCTTTCGGCGAGTGAGCTCGAGGCGCTTCCCGTGCTCGACAACGCCGAGGAGCTGGTCGGGGTCGTCACCTACAAAGACATCGTGAAAGACCTCGTCGAGGACCGCTCGGAGCAGAAGCTGACCCCCGAGAGCGCCGTCATCTACCTGGCCATGACCCGCGACCCGGAGCAGGAGGAATACTGGCTCCAGAAGGTCGCGAGCGCCGGGTTCCGGGCCGCCATCACCCAGGTCGGGGCCACGGCCGAGAAGCTGCCCATCAAGCTTCGGGAGGCCACGATCGTCGCCGCCATCGCCCGCTCGGTGATCCGGGAGGATCCGCGCGAGAAGTTCGCCGTCAGCAACGCCGTGCGCGATATCTATAGCCAGTGCAATGTCATCAACCCCGGTCTCGGCGGCGGCTTCAAGGTCGCCATCGTCCGGGGCGAGGGCCGGATCGCGGTCGCCGCGTTCGGCCGGTGCGGCCATGCTCTTGCCAACGGCAACGAGCAGATCTTCATGGGGGGGAACATCATCTGAAATGACCGTCAGAGTCCGCTTCGCGCCTTCACCCACCGGGTATCTCCATGTCGGCGGCGCCCGCACGGCGCTGTTCAACTGGTTGTTTGCCAAACGTCATGGCGGCACGTTCATCCTCCGCATCGAGGACACCGATCTCGAGCGGTCGACCGCCGAATCCGAGGAGGGGCTGCTGCGCGATCTGCGCTGGCTCGGCCTCACCTGGGACGAAGGCCCCGGCATCGGCGGCCCCCACGCCCCCTACCGCCAGTCCGAGCGCACGAAGATCTACCAGGAATGGGCGCACCGGCTCGTCGGGACCGGCGCGGCGTATCCGTGCTTCTGCACCGAGGACGAGCTCGAGAAAAAACGCCAGCAGGCCGAGGCGGAACACCGCTCGCTGCATTACGACGGCACCTGCCGCCGTCTCTCCGCCGAGGAGGCGCAGCGGCGCGTGGCGGCGGGCGAGCCCCACTGCATCCGCGTCAGCGTGCCGGCGAAGGATTACGCGGTCAACGATCTGGTCCGGGGCCGCGTCGAGTGGAAGTCCGAGACGCTTGGCGACTTCATCATCCTGCGCTCGAACGGCATGCCGGTCTACAACTTCTGCGTTGTCGTCGACGATGCCGACATGGAGATCACCCACGTCATCCGGGCCGAGGAGCATCTCACGAACACGCACCGGCAGCTGATTCTTTACGAGGCGCTCGGGAAGCCGATTCCGCAGTTCGCCCACGTCTCGCTCATCCTCGGCGCCGACAAGACGAAGCTGTCGAAACGGCACGGCGCCACCTCGGTCGGCCAGTACGAGACCGACGGCTTCCTCCCCCAGGCGATGGTGAACTTCCTTGCCCTGCTCGGCTGGGCCGAGGGAATCGATAAAGAGCTCTATAGCATTCCGGAGCTGATCGAGAAGTTCTCGCTCGAACGGATCAATCCCGCTCCGGCCGTCTTCGATCACACCAAGCTGATCTGGATGAACGGCCAGCACATCCGGCTGCTCCCGGTCGAGAAGCTCGCCGAGCTGATCACCCCCGCGATGCGCGGCGCGTATCCCGGCGATGCCCGCATGGAAGACGGGGCGTTCCTGAGAAAACTGGCCGCGACGGTTCAGCCGGCCCTGACGGTGATCCCCGACGTCGTGAATGTCGCAAAACCCCTGCTTCATGCCGGGGAGCCCGCCGATGACGAGGCGAAGGCGGCCCTGACAGCGCCCGAGGTTCCGGCCCTCCTGGCAGCTCTCGCCGAGGAGTTCAAGGGATGTGACTGGCAGCGCGATCCGATCAACGCCGCGATCAAGGCCGCCGGCAAGAAGGCGGGGGCGAAGGGAAAAGGCCTGTTCATGCCCCTGCGCGTGAAACTGACCGGCAGCTGCCACGGCCCCGATCTCATCAATGTGCTCGATCTGCTGGGCCGCGACGAAGTCGTCAGGCGCCTTGGGATATCCTAATGACTATTCAACGGAGTGACCGAAATGGCTGAACGATACGAATACAACGCGGTGCAGGAAAAGTGGCACAAGGTCTGGGCCGAGAAAAAGATCTACCGCACGGCCGAGGATCACTCGAAGCCGAAGTTCTACTGCCTCGACTTTTTCCCGTACCCGTCGGGCAACGGCCTGTCGGTCGGCCATCTCCGCAACTACGTGCCGACGGATGTCATCTCGCGCATGAAGCGCATGCAGGGCTTCAACGTCCTGCATCCGATGGGCTGGGATGCGTTCGGCCTGCCCGCCGAGAACTTCGCGATCAAGATGGGGGTCCATCCCACCGAGACGACCGCGAAGAACGCCGCCAACTACCGTCGCCAGCTCAGCCTCGTCGAGTGCTCCTACGACTGGGAGCGCGAGATCAACTCGACCGACCCGGGCTACTACAAGTGGACCCAGTGGTTCTTCCTGATGCTGCACAAGCGCGGCCTGGCCTACCAGTCCACCGGCGCCCAGTGGTGGTGCCCGAGCTGCCAGACGATCCTCGCCAACGAACAGGTCGAGCAGGGCAAGTGCTGGCGGTGTGAGTCCCTGGTCGAAAAGAAAGACCTGAAACAGTGGTATTTCAAGATCACCGAGTATGCGGACCGGCTGATCGACGACCTCAAGACCGTCGACTGGCCCGACCACATCAAGAAGATGCAGGAAAACTGGATCGGCCGCCGCACCGGCACGGAAGTGACGTTCAAGGGCGTGCATCCGCTGACCGGCGAGACGTTCGACATCCCCATCTTCACGACCCGCGTGGACACGATCTTCGGCGTCACCTTCATGACCCTGGCCCCCGAGCATCCGCTCGTCGAGAAGCTGACCCACCCCGACCGGAAAGCCGCCGTCGAGGCGTATGTGGCCGAGTCCCGCCGCAAGAGCGAGATCGACCGCCTCTCGACCGACAAGGAAAAGACCGGCACGGCTATCGGCAGCTTCGCGATCAATCCCTTCAACGGCGAGAACGTGCCGATTTATATCGGTGACTATGTGCTGGTGAGCTACGGCACCGGCGCCGTCATGGCCGTTCCGGCGCATGACGAACGCGACTTTGCGTTTGCGAAGAAGTATGGCCTCCCGGTCCGCGAGGTCATCACCCCGGCCGGAAAGGCGCAGGGGAATCTTGCCGCCGCCTATACCGAGTACGGCGTGCTGATCGATTCGGGCGAGTTCTCGGGCCTGACCTCCGAGACGTCGATGGACCGCATGGCCGCCTGGCTCGAGGGGAAGAACCTCGGCCATCGGCGCGTGAACTACAAGTTTCGCGACTGGCTGATCAGCCGTCAGCGGTACTGGGGCGCCCCGATCCCGGTCGTGCACTGCGACGGCTGCGGCACCGTGCCTGTCCCGGAAAACCAGCTTCCGGTGCTGCTGCCTCCGATCAAGGAGTTCAAGCCGGGCCAGGATGGCAAATCCCCGCTCGCCGGCATCTCGGAATGGGTGAA
Organism: Candidatus Rifleibacteriota bacterium; assembly: GCA_029565415.1. The sequence goes on from JAKQOH010000031.1 coordinate 31,258, forward strand.
CACGACCTGCCCGAAGTGCGGCAAGCCGGCCCGCCGGGAGACCGACACGATGGACGGGTTCGCCTGCTCCTCGTGGTATTTCCTGCGGTTCATCGATCCCAAGCTCGACACGGCCCCGTTCGACAAGGCCAAGGCCGCCTACTGGCTGCCGGTCGATCTCTACGTCGGCGGCGCCGAACATGCCGTCATGCACCTGCTGTACGCGCGGTTCTGGACGAAGGTCATGCAGGACGAGGGGCTGATCCCGTTCGGCGAGCCGTTCGCGATGCTGCGCAACCAGGGCATGATGCTGGCCCCCGACGGCCAGAAGATGAGCAAATCGAAGAACAACGTCATCACCCCCGACGAGATGGTCGAGCGGTTTGGCGCCGACACGCTGCGGGCGTTCATCCTGTTCCTGGGCTGCTTCGAGCTCGAGGTCGCCTGGTCGGACGAGGGCATCAAGGGCATGTACCGGTTCGTCAACCGCGTCTACGACCTGGTGCAGGAGTATCCGGGCGGCAAGGGCGGCGTGGCTGAGGGCGAGAAGGCCGTCGAGCTGAAGCGATGGATCCACAAGACGATCAAGG
>JAKQOH010000177.1 GCA_029565415.1 Candidatus Rifleibacteriota bacterium
TCGGCCAGGATCTCCTTCTCCTTCTCGGCGAGCTTCTTCGCAGCCCCGGCGAACTTCGCCTGGAGCTTCGGATCGCTCTTCTGGGCGGCCATCGCCTCGGCCCAGGCCCGGGCGAGAGCGACGTGGGTGCCGCGGTTGTCGATGCCGCTGGCGGCGTCGCGGGCCGGGGCGACGTTGGCGTCGAGGAGCTTGCCGATCGCGTCGTTGAGCGCCTTGGCCAGCACGGTCGCGGCGGGGTTGGCGTTCCGGCGGCCGTAATCCTCGAGGGAGACGCCGAGCGCCAGGAACTCACCGAGCGAATCCCAGCGCAGATGACCCTCTTCCACGAGCTGCTGGACGTGCTTGGGGGCCGAGCCGCCCGCGCCGGTCTCGTAGAGGCCGCCGCCGTTCAGCAGCGGCACGATCGAGAGCATCTTGGCGCTGGTGCCGAGCTCGAGGATCGGGAACAGATCGGTCAGATAGTCGCGCAGCACGTTTCCCGTGACCGAGATGGTGTCCTTGCCCTCTTTCGAGCGCTTCATGCTGGCGACGATCGCCTTGCGGGGCGGCAGGATCTGGAGGTCGAGGCCGTTCGTGTCGTGACCTTTCAGATACTTCTGCACCTTGCCGATCAGGCTCTTGTCGTGGGCGCGGTCCTCGTCGAGCCAGAACAGCGCCGGAGTGTTGGTGATGCGGGCGCGGGTCACGGCGAGCTTGACCCAGTCGCGGATCGGCAGGTCTTTCGTCTGGCACATGCGCCAGATGTCGCCCTTCTCGACCGTGTGCTCGATCAGCACCTTGCCGGCTGCGTCGGTCACGCGCACGGCGCCGTCGTTCTGGATCTCGAAGGTCTTGTCGTGCGAGCCGTATTCTTCGGCTTTCTGCGCCATCAGGCCGATGTTCGAGACGCTGCCCATCGTGCGGGGGTCGAACGCGCCGTGTTCCTTGCAGAACTCGATCGTCGCCTGGTAGATGCGCGCGTAGGAGCGGTCGGGAATGACCGCCTTCATGTCGCGCAGCTTCCCGTCGCGGCCGTACATCTTGCCGCCGGCGCGGATCGCCGCGGGCATCGAGGCGTCGATGATGACGTCGCTGGGCACGTGCAGATTGGTGATGCCCTTGTCGGAGTTGACCATCGCGAGCTCGGGCTGCGCGGCGTAGACCTTCTCGATGTCGGTTCTGATCTCTTCCTGCTTGTCGGCGGGAAGGGTCGCGATCTTCTCGTAGAGCTCGCCGAGGCCGTTATTGGGGTTGATGCCGAGCGTGCGGAACGTCTCGGCGTGCTTTTCGTAGACGTCCTTGAAGAAGACGCTGACGACGTGCCCGAACATGATCGGGTCGGATACCTTCATCATGGTTGCCTTCAGGTGCACCGAGAACAGGATGCCTTTCGCCTTTGCGTCGGCGATCTGTTCGGCGATGAAGGCGCGCAGGGCGTTGCGGCTCATCGTGGCGGCGTCGATGACTTCGTCGGCCTCGAGCTGGAGCTTGTCCTTGAGAACCGTTTCCTTGCCCGCCTTGTCGACGTGCACGATCTTCACGGGGCCGGCCTTCTCGACGACGACGGATTTTTCGCTGCCGAAGAAGTCCTTGTCGGTCATGTGGGCCACGTGGCACTTCGAGTCTTTCGCCCAGGTGCCCATCGAGTGCGGGTTCTTGCGGGCATACGCTTTCACCGGGTCGGCGACGCGGCGGTCGGAATTGCCCTCGCGCAGCACGGGATTCACGGCGCTGCCGAGAATTTTGGCGTAGCGCGCCTTGATCTCTTTCTCCTGGTCGGTTTTCGGCTCGGCCGGATACTCGGGAACCTTGTAGCCGTTCGCCTGGAGCTCCTTGATGGCCGCCTGGAGCTGCGGGATCGAGGCGCTGATGTTCGGCAGCTTGACGATGTTGGCCTCGGGCTGGTTGGCCATGTTGCCCAGGAACGCGAGGTCGTCGCCGTGCCGCTGTTCGGGGGTCAGGTTCTCGGGAAACGCAGCCAGGATGCGGCCGGCGAGCGAAATGTCGCGCAGCTCGACCGGGATGCCGGCCGGGGCCGTGAACGTCTGGATGATGGGCAGGAGGGAGGCGGTCGCGAGGGCCGGGGCTTCGTCGGTCTTGGTGTAGTAGATCTTCACGGGAGCGGATGTCATTTCAGGCATTCCTTTCTCTTTGTGGCGTTGAGCCAGTTCCTTGGGTTGTTCCATCTCTGTTACGGGACCCCGCAATTCTACCAGAACTCCCCCGACCTCTGGCAAGCCGGTGTGACATCTTGAAAGCCGGTTTGCAAAAATCGTGGGAAAAGGCCAGAATGGAGGCCAGACCGTAGAATATACCCCGACGTATTGAAGAGTGAATAATATATAGTTTGTGGTTTTCATTGCTTTCGGGGCGAACGAGACGAGGGAGGCGGGAGATGAAGCATCATCGATCGACGGTTTGTCCGGGCAGGCGGCTGCTGACGGCGGTTCTCCTGGCGGTGGTGAGTCTGGCGGGCGTCGTGCCGGTCCGGGCGGAGGAGCCGCCGAGGTTTCTCGGAGCGCTCCGCGTGACCGCATGCGACTGGCTTGTCGACAGCGTTCTTGGAATGCCGGAAATGGCCTGCGTCGATCGGGAAATTCCGGGCGGATTGCGCGGCCTGATTCCGGCGGAGGCGATTGCGCGGCTCAACGATCTGTCTGAGTCCCTGGTCTGGATCCGCCTCGAGGGCGACAGAGACGTGCGTGCGTTCCTCCGGCGCGGCGATGAGCTTCCCCGGAGCATGTCCGGGCGCGGCGGGGTGTTCGGCCTGTTCGAAGCCCTGATGAGGCCGGGGCCGGCCACGCTGCCCGACCAGGCTCCGGCGGATGCGGAGCCGTTTCCCCCTTTCCCGGACGGGTCGGGAAATGCCGACATTTCCGGATGGCTCGATCCGAAGGCCCTTGCCCGGCTGCTGACATCGGCGCTGAAGAGCGAGTCGGGGCGGACCGTGACGCTCGGGATCGGAGCCTGCCGACGCAATAGCCGGCGGATCGGCCGTCTGCTCGATGGCGACGCCCCAAAAGGGATGAAGGAGGGGCAGCCGGTGGAACTGGCAAGCATGCCCGTCTGCCCGTTCGGTGGGCGGTATCTGCTGGACAGGATCGAGGGGGCGGCCGCGAAACGGATTCACCGGGTCCGGTGCGATCATCGGCCGCCTGCCGAGCCGCCGATCGTTCCCGACTCGCCGCTTGGAAAGGCTCTGGGAATCGTCCTGCAACAACTCGAGATCCTGCCTTCACTGTCTCTCCGCTACTCCGCTTCGGCCGGCATCCTGCGGGTCGAACTGCCGGAGGGAGCCGGAGGGGCCGGGTATACCCTTCCGGAAACGCCGTGGAATCCCGACTATGCCTCTCAGCTCTCCTGGGTGCCGGCCGACCGCGTGAAGCTTCCGCTCAGCAGCGGATTTCCCGGCGGCCTGTTCCTGGGCATCGATCCCCGGCGGCTGTACGGCTCGACGGGGGAAGTTTCCGAAACCCTGAAAACCCTCGATGTCCAGCCCGGCATCGTGCTGCTCGGAGGGGCCGATCCGCAGGGCGGGCAGCCCCTGGGGGGCGGCATGCCGAATCCCGTGATCGGCATTGCGGCGTCGGCGGCCACCCTGGTGCCGGCCCTCGCCGCGACGGGTGTCCGGATTTCCGGGCGCCAGCTCACGGAGGAGCTGGAAGGGGTCGACGTGCCGGTCTGGCCGCTCGAAGAGGGGATGCGCATGCGCGGCGTCGAGAAGCCGGCCCTGCATGTGCTCGAGCATGACGGTATGACCTTCCTGTCCTTCGAGCGCCGGTTCGTTCGCGAACTGCTGCGAAGCTGGAACGGCGAGTCGGCGGGGGTCGTTCTGCCCGCGCCGGCGGGCGACGTGAAGCTGCTTCTGGCCGTTCGTATGGACGTGTTCGGGCACCTGGCCGCCGGGATTGCCTGGAACATCGCCTTCCGGAACGAGGCGCGCCGATGTGACGAAGGGGTTGAGAAGTGGCTCTCGATGCACGGTGCGCAGTCCCGGGCCGATCAGGAGCGCCTGTTGGGCACGGGGGAGATCCCGGCGGAGCTGCAGCAGATCTGTCCCGCGAAAGGCATCATGTGGCATCCCGGGCAAAAACAGGTGATGTGCGCCGTTCATGGCGGGGGAAGAGGGGGCGTGCGATGGAGCGGGCCGCCCGCGCCGTCGTTCCCTGTTCCGACCGATCGCTGGCTGTACGTGACGCTTTGCCGGAATGACGGCAAGGCCGTCCTCGAAGCCCGGATCGTCACGGGGAAGGAGGCGGCGAAATGAAACATGTGAAATATATTGTAATTTATATTCTCGCGGTGATCGGTCTCATTCCCTCCGGGGCTCAGGCGAACGGCACCCTGGACATCATCGGCCCGGGGGCGTGGGCATACCCCGTCAGCCATGCGAGCCGGTCCGTCGGCCTGGTGCTCGAAAACGGCCTTCTCATGATGGAGATCGAGGACGTGTTCGACAATCCGAGCGATCGCCGTCTCGAAGGCGCATACCGGTTCCGCCTTCCCGATCAGGGTTTCGTGACCGGCTTCCAGATCATGACGGACGGCAAGACCTGGGTGCCCGGCAAGATCATGGAAATCGCCCAGGCCCGTCTCGCATACGACGAGATCGTGACCCGACAAACGGACCCGGGCCTGATGGAGCAGCATGGGAACGAGTTGCTGATCAAGGTGTTTCCGATCGAACCCCGGGCCTCGGTCAGGATCCGGTTCCGGTGTCATGCGGCTGCGCCGGCGCTGGGCGACGGGATCGACCTGGTGCTGCCGGTGGGTGTCGAGACGGAAGAAAATGACGGGCCAGCCTTCGGGGCGGGCAACGCCGGGAAGCGGGTGAAGCTGAAGGTTGCCGGTACGATTCGCGACACCCGGGGAGTTGCCGGGGTGGAGACCGAGCCGGCTTCGAGGGTGTCACCGGGACGGGAGGGGGAGACGGCCTTCAGTCTTGAAACGGCTCACGCCGGTTCCGTCCGTCTGCAGATACGGCTGAAGGGTTCGACCGGGGCGGATATCCAGGGGTACGCGGAGCCGGGCGGCTCGCGATTCCTGCTGGCCCGCATTCCACCGCTTCGGGCTCCGGAGCGGACGGACCGTGCGCGGGTCACGGTCCTCCTCGATGTTTCCGGGTCGATGGGCGGAAAGAATCGCGCTCGTGCGGATCGGCTGCTGAAGCGACTGAAGGACATCGCCGAGTTGGACATCCATGCCTGCACGGGGAGTACGCTTGCGGCGATCGCTCCCGGACAGGTCGCGGAACAGGGGTGCTCCGGGAGGATCGCGTGGGGCGCCATCGAGCTGCCGAAACAGGCTGCGGAAGCTGACGGAACGCTTCTGATCACGGATGGTGAGGGCCTGGGCGCGGCCGAGATCGGCCGGCTCTGGACCCAATCCGGCCGGCATCCGCTCTGGGTCGCCCTGTTTGCCCCGGAGATTCCGGGCGAACTCTCGGCGGCGTTTGCCGACAAAGGGGGGCTCGTCCGGTTGTTCGAGGAAGCCGGCTGGGACGCCGCCGAAACGGTGCTTTCAGGGGCCATGCGGGATCTTGGTATATCGATGAATATTGTTTTGCCCGGCGGAGAGCGGGGTGTGCCGCTGTTCGGCCGGCTTGCCTGCGGTGAGGGCTCCGAAGCCTTTCTGGTGGTGCCGGCGACGGCGACGGCCGCGACGATCCGGGTCGTCGATCGGTCCGGCGCCGCGCTGTGGGAAGCGGCGGATCCGGGGCCGGGCGCGGATCTGCCGGCCCGGGGCTGGCTGACGGCCCTCGTCGCGCGCCAGCGGATCCTGACCCTCGCCGGGCAGCCCCAGACCCCCGACATCGTCCGGGAGATCACCCGACTGGGCCTGGAGCACAATCTCGCGACCGAGTACACCGCGTTTCTGGCCGTTCCCGCAGATATCGCGCGCCAGTATGCGGACGTGCTCAATCCGGCCTTCCTTGGCGTGTTCGCGCCGCCCAACTTCAGGAAAGCCCGGGAGCAGAGTCGCGGGAAGGCCTGCTTTGCCAACCAGCGGGTGCTCCTCGGCGCCGTCGAGATGTACAACATGGATCATACGGTGATGATGGACCGGGATCCCGTCACGCTTGCCCTCGATATCGACAAGCTGACGGCGGAGAAGTTCCTGAAGGGAGGGATCTCGAAACCCGATCCCGCATGCAGGTATCTGGCCGGGCCGGGCAGCCTGCTCGCGACGGGGTCGATCTTCTGCGTGCGTCACGGCTACATCGAAGGCGAGTTCCGGAAACCGCCGGAGGAGCAGTTCGCCGATGCCTGTGTCGCCTACGGGTGCAATCCCGACGATTTCGACATCGAGTTTCCGGCCGACGAGTCTCCTCTCGAAGCCTGGCTCGAGGAATACCGGCCTCTGCTCTTTATTATACGATTATTTATATAATCATATTCATCCTGACTGTCCGGGCGGGCTTCGTGCCCGCCCCGTTTTTTTGCCGGCCGAAATCCGACGGGGAGGTTCTGCGTTGGGAATCGACGGCGGGTTGTCGGTTTCGCGAAGGATGTCGGATGTGGTACAAGAGAAGGACGTCGACGGGCGAACGAAGAGATGGAAGGCCCGCACAATGCGTTGAGGAGGTTCGTATGGTTCGCATCGGTTGGATTGGCCTGGCGATCGCCGCGGTGATCGGGGTGGTGATGCCTCTGGCGGCGGCTCGGCCCGGCAGCGGCGGGGAGACGCAGGGCGTCTTCCAGGTCGATCCGGGGAAGAAGGATATTCTCGAGCTTGCCCCCGGCGTTGCCGACCGGTTCCGGCTGCAGTTCGTTTCGGTGACGGTCGATCAGCCGACCTTCTGGCCGAACGAGGATGTGCATCTGAAGGTCGCGATGCCGGCCCGGCCGATGGAAAAGATCAAGGTGACCCTCGGCCGCAAAGACGCCGCACCCCGTGATCTGGGCGAATTCACGCTCAACGACGGCGGCTTGCTTATCGAAACGATCATGAGCGGCTCGAGCAAGCCGCTCGAGGTCGGCGAATACCGTGTCGAGGTCGAGACGGCCGACGGCGGCTTCAAGGGCGATGCGACCTTCGCGGTCATCGAGGGCACGCTCGGCGCCGTTTCGTTCGCCTACGAGTTCCAGCAGCTCACCAACGCCCAGGCCCTGGAAGAGGCCCGCGCGGGCTGGTTCCTCGGCAATGCCGCCGGGGTCGGCGCGCGCTGGGGGAACGGCCTCAACGTGAAGAACGAGCTGCGCGTCTTCAACAAGCCGTTTGACGGCCACGTCACCCTCAAGACCCGGTGCATGCTGCCGGGCTGCAACGGCTGCGAGGCCGGTCCTTCTATAGAATATGATATGAAAAAGGGCGCCCTGGCGTCGGTGCTCGATGTGGGCGGCCACTCCGGCCCCTTCGAGCTGGAGATCGTCACCGAGAAGGGCAGCGTGCGGAACCTGTTCGGCCGGTCCGGTCACGTCGAGCGGCAGGTCAGCCTGGTCTCCGCCGGCTTCACCAGCCTGTTCAAGGCCACCGTGGCTCCCTATGAGAACACCGTCGCGGTGCCCGGCCGCGAGATCTACATCCAGAAGGAAGACGGCGACAAGGAGGCCGCGTTCGAGCTTTCCTCGGCGATCGCCGGGGACGATGGCGCAGCGAAGATCACGGCCCGCGCCGATCTCGAAGGGGTGAAGGCCTGGCGGCTGATTCCCAAGGCCGACGGCAGCTTTGCCCTTGACCAGTTGACCCTGTCCGGCCGGCTGAAGAAGGGTGAGGACGTCACGTTCTCGGTCTCCGGCCCGTATACGTTCGTCGCGCTCGGCGGCTGGGAGACGAAGGAGAACGAAAAGAAAGAGAAGGAACAGGTTCTGCGCCAGGCCTGGGCGATGCTGTTCACGCCCAGCTCCCTGCGGGTGAAGCTGGATACCCCGAAGCAGGCCGGCCCCGAAAAAAATATCGATATCACTATTGAAACATTCGACCGGGCAAGCGGCAAGCCCCGGTCGGTATGGGGCATGCTCGAGGTGTTCGACAACCGCGTCGCCGACCGCAGTCCCAAGGATCCGCTGATCTCGGCGACCGGAGACTCGTTCCGGAACGCCTCGGCGGGTCTTTCCCGCTGGGAGGACCAGACCGGCATCCGGCGCCTGGTTCGACCCGCGACGAAGATGCGAATGTCGGCCCCGCCGCCTCCGGCGCCCTCCGCGGCCCTGGACGACGGATTCATGGGAAAATCGATGATGGCGGATAAAGAGGAGATGTCGGCCCCGATGGCGATGGCGCCGAGCATCGCGCTTGGTGCGACTGCCGGCATGGCCGGCGGCCAGGGATCGAACGAGGTCGAAACCGAGGCCGAGAATCCCGAGGCGGTGCGTGAGGGCGAGAAGAAGGTCGTCTTCTGCCAGCTCGTGAAGACGGATGCGGCCGGCCGGGCGAAGGTCAGCGTCACGATGCCGCCCCAGAGCGGCTGGTGCAAGGCGCGGTTCGTCGCCCTTGCCGGCTTCGACTACCTCGAAGCGGTCAACGACGTCGATGTCGCCCGCCGCGGCGGCACGGTAGAACTGAGCGCCCCGGCGATGCTGCTGCGCGGCGCCGAGGTGTCCCTGCGTGCCTTCGCCGTGTGCGAAGGCGGCCCCGGCAAGCTGAAGATCTCGGGTGCCGGGCTGAAGCAGGCCCTGACGCTCGACGTGCCGGCCGGTGGCAAGGAGTTCCAGATCCCGGTCGTCGGCGGCGGCAGCGGTGAGCTGGTGGCCGAACTGACGAAGGCTGACGGAACCCCCGTCGACCGCCGCTCGGTGGCGATCCGCGATTCCGGCGAGTTCCCCGTGACGTTCACCGAGCTCATCCTTTCCGACGGGAAGACGATCCGCATTCCGCGGAACCGCACCGTCAACGTGTTCGCGAACCCCGGCCAGCTCCTGCGCGGCATGACGGCGAATATCGTGACCACGATGAAATCCTGGTTCGGCCACAGCGAGGCGCTGAGCGCCATGGCTGCCATCGATGCCATGCTCCTGCGCAGCTTCGCAGAGCGGCTGCTGAACGATGACGGCCTGCGTGCAACGATAAAGGCCGATATGGAAAAAGCCGTCCGCGATCTCGACGAGACGTTCTTTGACAAGCAGACGAAGCTGATGCGGCCGTATCCCGGCATTGAAGGGAATCCGGTCTGGTCCGTCTGGGTGCTGAAGAACCTGCTCCAGGTGAGCAACACCCTGTCGGGAGACGCCCCGCTGAAGGCCGAGTTCGCCGCCACGCTCCGCATCGCCGGGAAGCTGGCCGAAGAGCTGACCGCCGAGCTGGGTCGCCGCAAGATCTCGACCGAGGAAGTCGGCCTCTTCACGCCCGGCTCGTCCGGCGGCGACCTGGTTCCCGTCGTGGTCGACGGCAAGGTCGTGTACCGCGCCCTCACCGACGCGGCGGTCGTGAACTGGTATGTGAAGCAGATGGCGCCGGCGCTCGACATCGCCAACGGCCCGGGGCTGAAGGAGCTCAACGAACGGTTCATCAAGAACTACGACACGTTCCGGTTCCTGCGCGCGTTCGAGCGCACCGGCCCGCTCTACTACCTGCTGCTCAACGCGAAAGCCCTGTATCTGAAGAAGGACCCGGCGTTCGGGCCGCTGTTCGGGACGATCGCGCGCGGCATGATCCTGACCGGCGAACCCGGCCTGATCCAGGGCCCGGCGATGCTGGGCGGCGTCTATGGAGCACCGCAGACGGTCGTGAAGTTCCTCGATCTGCTCGTCACCATGGCGAAGGACAAGGCCGGAAAGCCTGCCGGAAAAGTCGTGATCGAAGTCTCCGGCAAGCCGGCCGACACCCGGCCGCTCGGGGAGAAGCCCGTCCGGTTCGAGACGGCTGCCGATGAGGCCGGCCTGACGGCGCCCGAGCATACGGTCGTGCTGATCGAAGACCGGCGGCAGATGCTGATGAGCGAGTATCTGACGAAATCCGCCTTCTTCACGGTCAGCCACGATGCCGCATCGATCGGCGTCGGCGAGGAGCGCACGATCCTTGTCGAGCTCGACAAGAGCCTCGATCCGGTCGATTACTACGCGGTCATCGCCCTGCCGCCCGTGGTGTCGCTGCGCCAGACCGAGGATATCCTGGCCGATTACCGGGGCCAGCTGCTGTATGGCCAGAAATCGAGCGGCGGCGAGCGGATACAGTTCGTGACCGTGCCGTTCCGCGGCTCGCGCACGATGAAGCTCGTCGTCGAGGGCGCCCTGCCCGGCAAGAGCCACGGCTTCGTGATGGTCCGCCACCAGTCGAATCCTGCGACTGTCCAGACGGTCGAGATCCCGACGGTCACATGCAGGTGATGTGCGCAATGTTTCCCCGCGGGGGCCGGGCATTCCGGATCCCCGCGGGGATTCTATATCTTGTGGTATTTCTGTGCTCCGTCACGGCCGCGCAGGACGAGGGGCCGCCGCGGTTCCGGCTGTACGGAACCTACGGCACGGCCGGCCATGCCGACGGCCAGTTCATGCACCCGATGGGGATGGCCGTTTCCCCCGACGGAAAACGGCTTGCCGTCTGCGATACCGACAACAATCGCGTCGTCGTGCTCCAGATCCGCGTGCCTCTGCCCGACACCTCGGATACGCCGGCCGCCACCCCGACGAAGCCTCTCCGCATCGAGCTGACGATCGGGGACATCTGGCCCTGGGAGGGCAGCCTGGCGCCGAACGACATGCATGACCGGTGGCGCGAAACCGACAACGCCGATGGCGTGCGTTCCCCCCGCGAGCTGCCGGGCCGGGCCTACATGGGCGGCCAGGGGCGGGTCCGGCCGGGAACGAACGTGCCGATGGACCGGTTCAACCGGCCCCAGGCCGTGACCTGGAAGGATGACGAGACGCTCGTCGTGGCCGATACCGACAACCACCGGGTCAAGGCCGTGAAGCTCGACGGCGAAATCCCCTGGATTCTCGGCCAGGAGGGCTGGAAAGACGGGTATTTCCACCATCCCCTCGGGGTCGATTACGATGCGAAGGGCAACCTGTACGTGTGCGAGCCCCGATCCGGGTATCTGCGCGGCCTCGGCCTCGATGCCCTCCAGCGCCAGAGCACCCAGGGCAACCGCCTCCAGCTGTTCGGCCCCGATCTCAAACCGCTCAAACGGGCCGGCCACATGCACCACATGTCGGGCCGTCGCGACCGCCAGTTCAAGGATCTGGTGCGGGTCTGGGCGGCTCCCGACGGCGGCGCCTGGGTCACCGACTCGGGGAACCACCGCGTTCTCGAGCTCGATGCCGACCTGCGCACGAAGCGGGTGCTTCGTCAGTGGCCCTTCGCGGCGATGCGGTATCCGCAGGGCATCCACGGCGATGGGGCCGGCCGTCTTGCCATCACCGACACCGGCAACCATCGTGTCCTGATCGTCGGCAAAAGCGGCGAGATCGACCAGATCCTGGGCAGCTTCGGCGTGCAGCCGGGCCGCTTCTCCCTGCCCCGCGAGGCCCGGTTCGGCCCCTACGGCTACCTGTTCGTGCTCGACACCCAGAACTGCCGTATCCAGGTCTACCGCGAACCCTGGTTCCCCGAGCCGGCCGCCCCGCCCCTCGAACGTCCCGCCTCGCTACCGGCACCGCTCCCAGCCGACTCCCGCTAGCGAAACAAGGCGAAAATGGGAAGGGGCGGCTTCAGGCCGCCCCTTCAATTCGTCCAGAAACCTCTCTCTACTCCTGCATGTGCAGGGCGTCGATCCGCGCGGCTTTCTTCAGGAGCTCGGCGATTTCGGGCTCTTCGGCTTCGACGGCGTAATCGATCGGGGTTTTGCCGGCCTTGTCCTTCACGGCCGAGCTTGCCCCATGGCCGAGCAGGAACATGACGGCTTCCTTTTCCCCGGCGGCGGCGGCCAGGTGCAGCGGTGTCACGCCGTCGGCGTCGGCGGTGCCGATGGCGACGCCCTTCCCGACGAGCAGCTTGTAGATCTCGATGCGGTCTGGAACGTCGCTTTCCCCGTCACCCGCGGCATAATGCAGGGCGGTCATTCCGGCCTTGTCGACGATCTTGGGATCGGCTTTCGCGGCGAGCAGCAGGTTGATCTGCGGCATCTCCCCCCCGGCGACGGCGATCAGGAGCGGGGTGACCCCTTCGTTGTCGCGGGCGTCGACCTCGGCGCCCTTCGCGAGCAGCAGCGAGATGACCGCCGTCTCGGTCGATGTGGCGGCGTGGTGCAGCGGCGTCATGCCCTCCCCATCCGTTGCCTTCACATCCGCGCCGTTGGCCAGCAGGAACTCGGCGACCGCTTTCTGGCCGCCCGCGCAGGCCGCGTGCAGCGGCGTCTCCCCGTCGGCATTCTTCAGGCTCACGAGCGCAGGCTTGGCTTTCACGAGGCTCTGCACTTTCGCCAGATCGCCTTTTTCGGCGGCGGTGTGGATCGGGGCGGCGAAGAGGGTCGTGGCGGACAGGAGAACGGCGGCGGTGGCGCCGAGCAGGGTGCGCTTCATGATTCGGTCCTTCCTTCCTCGAACGTTCTGGATATCGTATCGATTGTATCATGCGGGGGGTGGCTCCCGGTGGCGAAGAGATCCGGCCGGTAGTAGAATTTCCGAAAGATCGACCGAAGGAGAGAGGATATGGGTGTCCGGAATTATATCGCTATAGCTATCATATCGTGCTTCGCAGCCGCCTTCTGCCTCGAAGCGGCCGATCCGGTGGCCGTGGAAACCCTGATGAAACAGGCAGCGCAGTTCGGCCGGGAGAAAAAATACGCCGAAGCCGAGCCGCTTCTCGAGACCGTGATCCGCCTCGAGCCGGCCAATGCCCAGGCGCATTACAGTCTCGCCCTCGTCTACCTCCGGACCGACCGGCCGCACGAGGCGGCGCAGGAGTATCTGAAGGTGTCGGAGCTCGACGAGAAGCTGGCGACGGCCCTGCGGAAGATCAATCCGATGTTCTCGCTGGTGAAGCCGGCGAAGGGCATCGCGACCGAGTCCGGCTACATCACCGCGCCGGCACCGGTCGTCACGCCGCCCACGGAGCGGCCGGACGAGCTCGCGCCGGTTCCCCAGGCGCCGGTTCCCGATTCCGAAAAGCCGGCGGTAAAAGCAGGGGAGCGAAAGAACGAGGAGGAGAAAGAGCCGAAGACCGAGGCCGATTCCGCAGAGGCCCGGCGGCAGCAGTATGTCGAGATGACCGAGTCGTCGGTGCCGGAACAGCAGGAGAGCGGCTGGCGGATGCTGATCAGTCTCGACCCGGAAGACCGCTCCTCCTACGAGGGGATGGTCGAGCATTGCCGGGAGCGGGGAAAGTTCTCGCAGATGCGTCATTATCTGTACAAGATGGTCGAGATGGGCTGGATGACCAAAGACGAGTGCGACAAGGAAATCAACGATTACCAGGGCCGCAAGTAAGCGGCTGAACAACGAGAGGAGCTCGAACCATGGCGGAAGAAATCATTCGCGAGGGGAGCTGGATCTGCCCGAACTGCCGCACGAAGAACCGCGGTGCGCAGGAGAACTGCAATGCCTGCGGGGCGATTCGCGGGAACGTGCCGTTCATCTACGAGGAAGACGGCCGGCAGGTCACCGACGAGGCGGAAAAGGCCCGCGCGCTTGGCGGGGCCGACTGGGTCTGCCCGTTCTGCGGCGACAGCAACCCGTTCGATGGGACGGCGTGCAAAGGCTGCTCGGCTCCGCGCTCGGAAGGGAAGCAGCGCGGGGTGAAAAACCTGGGCGCTTCCGGTGGCGGTCAGGGCGGGGGTGCGGCCCGCCTGGCGGACGAGGTGCTGCCGGCGGAGGGGCTCTCGACCGCGCGTCCGGTTTCCCCGGCGGTGGCGTGGTTCTTCAAGATCGGTTGCGGTGGCCTGCTGCTGCTGATCGCCTCGTTGATGGGCCTGGAGTGCATGACCTGGACCCAGGTCGTCGAGGTGACGGGGCTGGCGTGGGAGCGCACGATCGAGGTCGAGGAGCTGAAGGCGGTCCGGCACGAAGACTGGTCGGACCGGATGCCCGCCGGTGCGCGGGTTCTCGGCCGAGCCGAGAAGATCCGGTCGTATCGCGACGTGCTGGTCGGCCATCGCGAAGTCGAGGAAACCTACACCGAGCAGCAGCAGACCGGCACGCGGCGCGTCAAGACGGGCGTGCAGGACCTGGGCAACGGCCGGTTCAAGGAGATCTGGTCGGACGAGCCGGTCTACCGCGATGTCCAGAAACGGCGGCGCGTCACGAAGCCGGTCTATCGGCAGGAGCCCGTGTACGGCACCTGGATGACGTATGAGGCGGACGAGTGGGTGAAAGTGGACACGGCGGCCGCGAAGGGCACGATCGAGCTGCCCGCCTGGCCCCCGACCGGCGTGAAACAGCCCGTCGAGAACCGCCTGGGCGCGCGCCGCGAGGGCGTGCGGACCGAGACCTACAAGATCACGCTCAAATCTTTGAAAGATAGTAAAATCTATGAAATAACAGAGATCGGCTCGAAGAAGCTCGATGCCGCCACGTTCGAGAAGATGCGCCCCGGTACGAAGTGGACCGCGGGCATCAGCGGCCTCGGCAGTATCAAGGAGCTCGCCGCAGCCACGCCCTGACCCTGAGCCGATCGGCAGACGGCCGGCCTTTCGGGACCTGAAAGGCCGGCCGTCTGCCGTTGGGGTCACCGCCGGCTGAATTCGGCGTTTTCCAGGGTGAGTTCCGGATGACCGATGTAGGTGATGATCTCGTCGAGAATCGTGACGTGGTCGTGTTCCTCTTCGGCCAGGGTCAGAAACAGCTTGCGCTGCCCCTCATCCTTCGTCTCGCGGGCCTTCTCGCGATAGAACTTCTCGCTCGCTTCCTCGCTCTTCTGCGCTTCCCGATACACCTCGATCTGCGGACCGGTGAGGTTGAACCGCATCTTTTCCTTCCGGAATCCCGCGAGGATGTCCCGCGCATCGGTGAGAACCCGGCATTCGGCCAGTTCGGCGTGTTCCGCTTTCTCCATGCGCGCCACCGTCTCGTAGTGTCGTTTCTCGCCTTCGGCCAGCATCGTGAAGATGTTTCGCATCCCGGGGTTGGGGGCCGTTTTCGCCAGTTCCCGATACATCGCCTCGGACTGGGCTTCCTTCTGCCTGGCAAACTCGAAGATGTTCATGGGATCCTCCATAATAAAATATGATATGTACTCCTTGCTGGAGAAGACGTGGAAGCCGTCGAGCCGGAACGCGAGCGTGAGTACGGTTTCGATGGACTGGATACCGGAGCCGGCCTCGCCGGCGAGAACGATGGACAGGGGACTTCGGACCGTGCTGGCCATTCGAAGATCCTCACTCTGTTGTGTCGGTCCATCTGACGGGACCACTACGGGAAGTATAGCTCACCGGAACCGGAATTGCGAACCCGTCACCAACCCTCTTGCACGCCGTCGCCGGGGTGTGCTATCCTCGTTTCTGACGCGGGAATAGCTCAGTTGGTAGAGCGTCAGCTTCCCAAGCTGAATGTCGCGGGTTCGAGACCCGTTTCCCGCTCTCGAAAAGGCCCCGGAAACCCTCACAGGTTCCGGGGCTTTTTGCGTGTCGGCGATAACCGAGACGGGCTGGTTCAGGGCTCGTCGGGGAGCGGGGTGGCGGGGCGGGCGGGCTCTTCGAAGGCTTCGTCGCCGCGGTGGAGGATGACCTGGCGGACGATCGGCCAGCCGAACAGATACAGGAACAGGGCTGCCAGAAGGGCCAGAATCAGATACAGCCACGGGGCGCCGCGCCGGTTTCGCTTCAACATGAGACCATGGTATCACCGAGAGCAACGCGAGGGAATTTCCTGGGATGAATGCCGTCGGAGCCGCCTGCCCCTGTCGTTTTGCTTGTCGTGGATGTAATCAATCATATATATATTCTGAAAGATATGTCTTTGTTGGCGGGCGTGGACTGATTTGACCGGGGCGGGGAAATCTGATAGAAATTCGGGAACGGGGTACGAGGCCGCCTGTTTCTGCTATTTTTTCAGATGCAGCTTTCGGAACAGGGAACCAGCGCGTCAACCCCCCAGTGAGAAGGATGAATTCGATATCACGTTCCCCGAACTGGCTCGTGGTGGTTGCTATTCTCGTGCTGGGGTGTCTGCACGGGGTTTCGCCGTCAAGGGCGGCCACCGGCATCGAAGCCGCCGGGACGGGGACGGCGTCCGGCACCATCGGGGTGTCGCTCGGGGAGTGCGTCGCCCTGGCGCTGCGCCGGAACGTCTCGATCCGCGTTGCCTACATGGATCGCGCGCTGGCGCGGTTCAACTTCGTCACGAACCACGATTATGCGTTCCGGCCCAACGTCGGGATCGGCCTGACGGCCGGCCGTGAGGGCTCGGGGGAGACGTCGCGGACCGGATCGACGGCCGGCAGCGACCGGGTGACCTCGGCCCTGAACGTCTCCAATCCCCTTCCCACGGGGGGCAGCATCACCTTTTCGGGCAATCCCTGGTCCCGTTCCCGGGCCCGCTCGCAGCGGGATTTCGAGGATGCCGTCGACCAGGCCTCGATCGACCGTTCGTGGAGTGTCAGCCTGAGCCAGCCCCTGCTGCGCGGCGCCTTTTCGGATTACGGCACTTCCGACCGGCGCAGGTTCGCCATCGCCGAGAGCCAGAACATCCTGGCGCTCAAGGAGACGGTGATGACCGAGATCATGAAGGTGATCCGCGCCTACCGGAGCCTGTTGCAGGCACGCTGGAATCTCGACATCAACCGCCAGGCCCTGGAACGGGCCAAAACCCAGGCACAGATGAGTGAAAAGCTCATCGAGATGGGCCGCATGCCGCGCATGGAGCTGATCCAGTCGCGTTCCGACGTGGCCAACCGCGAACTGAGCCTCGAAAGCGCGACGAACGAGTTCGACCAGGCCCGCATCGCCCTCCTGAAACTTCTCGATCTCGACGTCTCGACCCGGATCGAGCCTTCCGGGGAGCTCGAGCAGCCCGCCTTTTCGCTCGAGGAACAGGAGATCGTCGACACCATCCGGGCGCACCAGCCCGGCTATCTGTCGGCCCGGCTGGGCCTGGAAACGTCGCGGATCGACCTGATGCGGGCGCGCCGGGACCAGCGGTGGGATCTCACGATCACGGCGGCTTACGCCCGCACGCGCACGGATCTCATTCCGGGGGATGCGACCAAAGGCCACGAGTGGTCCGTGGACCTCGGGCTCGATGTTCCCGTTTACGGCAGCGATCGCCGCGCGCTGCGCAGCGCCGTGCTCGGCGCCTCCAACGAACGGAACAAGGCGGAGCTCCAGTTCCGGAAGCTCGAGGACGACATCCGCCTCGAAGCCCGGAACCGGGTGCAGCAGCTGGGAACCCTCGCCCGCCAGGTCGAACTCGCGTCGGCCGCCCGCGATCTGGCCGAGCAGAAGCTCACCTTCGAACAGGAGAAGCTCAAAACCGGCCGGACCACGAACTTCCAGGTGGTGTCGTTCCAGGACGAGGTCCGGAATGCGCACATCACCGAACTCTCGGCCCGCATCGCGTATCTCAATGCCCTCGACGACCTCGACCTGACCATGGGAACGACGGTCCGCACCTGGGGGGTGGTTCTCAACGAAAACGCACCGGGCCGCGGCCCGGAGCAGGTGGCCTCGGCATCCGCGGAGGCCACATCCCCAACGGAGGAGAAGGAAATCGATGGAAAGCAAAACGACCCCGTTCGTTAGATATATAAAAATATATAGGAGGATCTTTATGAAACACGTCTGGTTGTGGCTGGCTCTATTGTGTTTCGTGGCCTGTCCGGTGCTGGCGGCCGATGCAGGGGCCGCCCTGGGCGGCGGCCAGGGCAGAGCTCCGGGGGATGAGCTGAACAACGCCTCGGGCATGACGTTCCGGGTGCTCAACCGCACGGCGGGTCCGGTATCGGCCCAGGTGAAGCTCGTTCTCCAGGGCAATCTCGAGCTGGCCACGAGCAATGTCACCCAGATCCCGCCCCGGGAGATCCGCGAGATCAAGGTCCAGACGATGGGGTGCCCGATCCCGGCTGACACCCGGTTCGATCTGATCTGGACCGCCGCAAAGATGAAGATGCGGTCCACGATTTCCGGTCCGGCCGACGGTTCGATCACCTCGATCGCCATCGGAGCGCCCGAAGAGGGCAGAAAAGGTCCCCGTGAGGATGAGCTGCAAGGCCAGACGGAAGCCTGGGGCGAAACCGAGGCCACGTTCCGGATCGTCAACAAGTCGAAACAGCCGATCCAGGCGGTGGTGAGCGTGGTCGGCCCCGACGGCGCGGTACTGGCGGACGAGAAGAACGAGCGGACGATGACCGCCAGATCCGCGAGGGATGAGCGACCCATTGCCCCGGGAGCGTTCCGCAATGCAACCGTGTCAGCGGGGAGCGTATCGGTTTTCCCGGCCAATGCGCGGTTCCGCTGCGTGATCACCGACGCGAGAAACGGCTTCCTCGACAGGATCGAGGGAAGCCTCGCCCAGGGGCGTGAGATCATCTACTCCGACGAGGGAGATGCGCGCGGCCAGGACAACAGCGAATCCGAGAAGCAGGGGGAGACGAGCGCCGACTTCGTTCTCGTGAACAAGTCCAGCATGAGACCGAGCCGTGCCATGCTGTGGATCGGTCTGCCCGGCCTGACGAGCGTCGACCGGAACACCGGAAGACTGCAGGGCGTGGTGATCGCCCAGGCGGCCGAAAAGGCTCTCAGGCTGGATGGCAAAGAAGTCTCGATCACGCTGAAGAGCCCCGGCAAGCCGTTTCCCGAGGATGCGATCTTCGGCTTCTTCGCTTCGTTCGGGGGCGGGAAGAAGGGCGTGGGGGGTGAGAGTTCCGAGCTCGT
Source organism: Candidatus Rifleibacteriota bacterium (assembly GCA_029565415.1). The sequence goes on from JAKQOH010000177.1 coordinate 18,662, forward strand.
GATGGGACGCCTGAATGCCGACAGTCACCGCATCGTGTTCGGTGCCGTCGACGATCGGAGCGGGCCGGGCGAAGAGCGGCAGAAACTCCAGGAGCTCCAGGAAAAGGGCGAGGGGAGTTTCTCGAAGGCGACGTTCATCATCGAGAACAAGACCCGGGAAGCATTCGCGTATGCCCTTCAGATCCTGGGCCCCGATGGAGCGGAGATCGTTTCGAACAGCCAGTCCGCGGAGGCGAGCTCCCCCCTTGGCCGGAAGCTCGGCAGAACTGACGCGGGCATCCGTCCGAACGCGCGGGAGACCGTGCGCCTGGAATCGCCTGACGGGTATGTGTTCCCGAGCGGGGCCACCTGGCGCCTCGTAGCCACGGGAGCGGACAAACGCTGCGTTTCTATCCTGAAAGGAATACTTCAGGCCGGTCCGCAGATGGTGACCGTCACGGGTCAGGCCGAGGAGGCGAGAGATCAAAAACCCGACTCCGAAAAGAGCGGCAGCAAGGAAACCAGCTTCACGCTGGTGAACCGCACCCGGCAGAGACTCACGGTCCATCTGAGCATCGGCATCGAGGGCATGTCGTCGCACGAGGCTGGCGTGCGGGGCGCATCGATGATGCGCGGCCCCGTTCTCGCCATGGCGACCGAGCAGATGACGCCGGGATCCACGAAGAGTGTCACCCTCAGAAGCCTTTCCGTGCCTTTCACGGACGATTGCAACTTCGTCTGTTCCAGCATGATCGACAAGGGAGAGCGGTTCGTCGTCTCCGGCAACCTGGAGCGGGACAGCCACACCATCAACATCGTCGACGACGAGGAGCTGCGGCGGCCCGACGGCGATGCCGGGAGGCCGCTGGAGGGCCTCGAGAACAGGGTTGTGTTCACGGTTCGCAACCGGCTCCCCTTCCCGATCGAAGCCCAGATGTCGATCCGCCGGCCGGACAGTTCCACGCTTGCGTCCGAGGAGCAGCTTCAGACGGGCAGCAGGGCCGGCAGCAAACTCGGTGGCAAGCCGGGCGTCAAGCTCGATGAACGAGCCATTGCGCCGCAGCGCGAGCGCCGCATCGTGCTTTCCGACTCCCGGAACCGGAGTTTCCCGGCCGATGCGATGTGGCGGTGCGTCGTTTCCTCCCAGGGCGCCGTCCGGCGCATCATCGAGGGCAGCCTTGCCCGGGATTCCCGGGTCATCGACGTCTCGGCACTCGACACCCCTGTCGGCGGGCCCGATCGACGAAAGGATCCGGGTCTGGAAAGCCGTCTCGAAACGCAGGTGACGCTGGAGTTCGTCAGCCACCTGCTGGTGGCCTGCCAGTTGGAGGGTGGGCTGATGGCGGGAAAAGCCCGGATCGGCCGCGAAGTCACCGTCAAACTGCCGGCGCGCGGCACCAGCCGGGTGACCATCTCGGTTCCGGAAGGCATTCCGTCGAACGCAGAGTACCGGTTCTCCGGCGCGACGGCGCTCAAGCGCAAACTCGCGGTTTCCGGAAGCATTGCCCGGGATGGCCTGCGGGTGGTCATCGGGCAGGTTGGTCTCCGCTAGAATGAATGGCGAACAGGCGGAACAGGTCCGGGGCCTCCCGGACCTAGCAGATTTCGTTCGCATCGGCCTGGCCCTCTCTCAGGAACGGGATCTGCCCGCCCTGCTCGAAATGATCCTCGGAGCCGCGCGTTCGATGGCGGACGCCGATGCGGGGACGCTGTATCTGCTGGATCCGGAAAACCAGTGTCTGCAGTTCCGGATCATGCAGAACGACACGACCCACACCCGCCTCAACGCGGCCCGGGATCCCCATGCCCAGATACCGCCCCCGGTGCCGCTGTATGTGGACGGGGCGCCCAACAAGGCCAACGTCTCCTCGTTCGTCGCCCTCGAAAACCGGGTGGTGAACATCCCCGACGTGTACAGCGCGCAGGGGTTCAACTTCAGTGGGGTGAAAACCTACGACGAGACATCGGGCTACCGGTCCCGCTCGATGCTCGTCATCCCGCTGGCCGACCACCGGCAGAAGGTGCTCGGGGTGCTCCAGCTGCTCAACGCCAAGACATCCGGAAGCGGCGGCGCGGGCCGGTTCACCGAGCATCATGAGCAGGTGGTGTCGGCGCTGGCTTCCCAGGCGGCTCTCGCGCTTTCCAACCACAAACTGGTCGGGGAGCTCGAACGGGAGCTGACAGAGGTCAACCGGCTGCGCGATTCCGAACAGGCCCTGGGACAGGAGCTGCGCCGCGCCGCGGTGACCGCCGAGGAGTCGAACGCCGAGCTGCGAGAAGCCCTGCAGGCGGTGCGGACGGTGCGGTTCGCCGGCTTCATCTTCCTGCTTCTTATGGCCGTCATCGGCGGTCTGGCGTATCAGGGAAGCGGCCCGGAGCTGTTTCCCGACCTGATGCGCTACGTGACGAGCCGGCGGGGCGGCGTGGAAAGCGCCTCGGGGTCGGCCGACGTGGCGGTCGTCTCGCCCGAGATCCGGCCCGTGTCGGCGAACGTCACGCTGGTGGGCCAGATCGAGCCGGGCCGGCAGGTTCCCGTGGCCAGCCCGTTCAACGGCAAGATCCGCGAGGTGTGCTGTGAATACGGCCAGGTCGTTCAGGCCGGGGACCGGCTGCTGGTCATCGATGACGCCGAGCTGGTGATCGCGCTGCGCGATGCGCGGGCGGCGCTGATCCGGGCGGAGCAGGCCTATAAATCGGTCCGGAACTGGGCCAGCGGTCCGGATGTCATCCGCGCCCGTCTGAGCCAGGAGCGCAACCGGGCCCTGCTCGAGGCCGCCCGGCGCAAGCTCGGGGAGGCCCGCGAGATGTTCGATCAGGGCATGGTCGCTCGGGTCGAGGTCGAAGGGGCGCAGGATGCCTACGACAGCCAGCTTCTGATCGTGCGCAACGGGGAGGACGATCTCGCGAACCTCCTCGAACGCGGGAACCGCGACAATCTCAGCATTGCCGAGATGGAGTGGAAGAACGCCCGGGCCCGTGTGGAGGAGCTCGAGGCCCAGCAGGCGCTTGGCGAGGTGCGGGCGCCCGTGAGCGGGGTGGTGCTGCGGCCGTCCCTTTCCGCGGAGGAACGCCGGCGGGCCAAGCCGATGGAGCCGGGCACCGAGTTCAACCGGGGCGAGGTGCTGGCCGTGATCGGCGACCTCGAAAGCCTGTCGGTGCGCACCCAGGTCGACGAGGTCGACATCCACAAGATCGTCATGGGCCAGGAGGTCCTGGTGACCGGCGACGCGTTTCCCGGCGTGGCCCTCGACGGGTTCGTCAGCTACGTCTCGTGCCAGGCCCAGGGCAGCTCGGGAGGCCGGCAGGAAGGCAGCGCGCCCCCGTCGTTCGACATCGTCGTCACCGTCGAGAAGCTGACGGAAGAGCAGAAGCAGGTGCTGCGCGTCGGCATGTCGGCGACCCTGACGGTGACCACCTACACGAACCCCCGGGCTCTGGTGGTGCCCGTGACGGCCGTTCTCTCGGAGATGGAGACCCAGTCCGTGCTGCGTCAGAACCCCGAGACCCGGCGGTTCGAGCGCGTTCCCATCCAGGCGGGCACGACCACGATCGATTCGGTCGAGATTCTCGGCGGCCTCGCGGCATCGGATGTGATCGCACTCTACGCGGAGAATCTCGCGCCATGAGCCGGACGGACGGATCCGACGAGGTCATCCGCCTGGAGCGGATCGAGAAGAAATACCGGGTCGGGGCGGTCGATCTTCCGGTGCTCCGGGGCATCGATCTGACGATCGGTCGCGGCGAATGCACGGCGATCATCGGCACTTCGGGCGGTGGCAAGAGCACGCTGATGAACATCATAGGCATGCTCGACACGCCCACCTCGGGCAGGTATTTCTTCGAGGGCCGTGACGTGCTGGCGCTCGACGACAGCGGTTTGTCGAGCATCCGCGGCCGCCGGATCGGCTTCGTCTTCCAGCAGTTCAACCTGCTGCCGCGCCAGACGGCGATCGAGAACGTCTGCCTGCCCCTGGTCTACCAGAGCGTGCCGACGCACGAGGCCGTATCGCGGGCGCGGGTGATGCTCGAAAAGGTGGGAATGGGCGATCGCGGTAATCATCTGCCGACCGAGCTTTCGGGGGGCCAGCAGCAGCGTGTGGCGATCGCGCGGGCCCTGGTCGGGAACCCCTCGCTCGTCCTGGCCGACGAACCGACGGGGGCGCTCGATTCCCGTGTCGGACAGGAGATCATGCATCTGTTCCTGCAACTGAACCGCGATCTCGGGATCACGGTCGTCATGATCACGCACGATCCGAAGGTGGCCGCCCAGTGTACGCGGCAGGTCCGGATCCGGGACGGTCTGCTCGAGGCCGGAACGGCGGCGGGTCCGCGGGAAGGGGGCCCGGCATGATGTGGCGTGTGTATCTGCGCGAAGCCTGGCGGAGCCTGACGGGGTCGAAACAGCGGACCCTGCTGGCCCTGCTCGGCATCGTCATCGGGATCGCCTCGGTCATCGCGATGGTGTCGATCGGCGCCATCGTCCGGAACGAAGCCCTGCGGCAGTTCCAGGACATGGGGACGGATTTTCTGAACGTCGGCGGTCTGGGAAGCGGCGGAACCGCGGCGGCGGCCCCCGTGCCGATGAAGAGCGTGCCGGCCATCCAGCGGGCGTGCCCGTCTCTTGCCGCCGTGGCCCCGTTCGGAACGGGGTTCGGCCAGGTGAAATACCGCGGGCAGGTCTGGTCCGCCTCGATTCTTGGCGTCACCGGCAGCTTTCAACGGGTCAACCGGCTGCGGATCGTGCGCGGCCGCGCCCTCACCGAGCTCGATCAGGAGATGTACAACTGCGTGCTCGGCGAGCGGCTGACCCGGCAACTGCGGGGCATGGGCATCACCAATCCTGTTGGGCTGCGTGTCTCGATTCTCGACCGGGTGTTCACCGTCGTGGGCCACCTCGACCGGATGCCGGACAACGCGCTCCGGCCGGGCGAAATCAACGACGGGGTGCTGATTCCCTACCGGACGCTCGAGCGGATCACGGGGGTCGACAAGGTCGAGACGATCCTTGCCCGGCTGCGGCCAGGAGTCGGTCCGGAGCGGGCGACGATGGAGCTCAACCGCGTTCTGCAGAAGGTCCTGGGCGGCCGGGAGCCTCTCGTCCGGACGGCACAGGAGCTGATCCTGCAGATGAACCGGCAGATGAACCTGCTGACCCTGCTGCTCGGCGTGGTCGGCGGCATCGCGCTGGTGGTCGGCGGGGTCGGCGTGATGAACGTGATGCTGGTCTCGGTGTCGGAACGGCGCCGTGAGATCGGCATCCGGCGCGCTCTCGGAGCCCACCAGAGGGACATCCAGTGGCAGTTCCTGATCGAATCCCTGCTGCTCTGCCTGCTGGGCGGAACGGCGGGAATCGCCCTCGGTATCGGCGGGGCCTGGCTCGTCTCGCAGTATCAGCAGTGGGTGTTCATTCTTTCGAAGGAAGCGACCGCGCTGGGCGTCGGCGTCTCGGTCCTCGTCGGCATGTTCTTCGGTATCTATCCGGCCCGCCAGGCCTCACGTCTGCGCATCATCGAGGCCCTCCGCGCCTGAATGGCGGGTGGTTGCTTGTGATCCGATCCGGGCTTCTGCTATGGTGTCAGCAAACAGCCCGTCGCCCATCGGATGCGGAGGGGCAGACTGGCAGAAGAGGAAAGGCGGAAGCGGAATGCGGCGAATGATACCGGCGGTTCTGGGGTTCCTGTTCCTGGCGGGGGCGACGTTTGCGGCTGGAGACACGGATCCGACGCAGGCCGGCCAGGGAATCACGCTGAAAGATGCGGTCCGGATCACGCTCGAGAAGCAGGCGACGATTCAGGCGAGCCGCCTCGATGTCGCCATGGCCCGTGCCCGGTTGCAACAGGCCCGCGGGGCTTTCGACCAGGTCCTGTCGATGTCCCTGACCGAGAATATCGTCCGCAATCCTTTCACCGTGCTCGAGCAGACGAATTACCAGGTCGGGAAGTCGGTGGTTCAGAATTATCTGCTGCAGATCGGCCTTGCGCGGCAGAACCGGGCCGGCGTCAGGATCATTCCCAGCCTCCAGGTTTCCGGAACCCGCACCTCGCCCATTGCCATGTCGAGGTCACCCGAGCTTCTCGGGGAAGGCGGTCTCCATCTCACGGTGATTGCCCCTCTTGCCCGCGGCCGCAGGCACGACATGAGCGCGGCCGCCGAAGCATCGGCCGAGCTCGAGACGGATGCCGCTCTCTGCGATGCCCGCTTCCAGGCGATCCAGGCGGTGTATCGCACGATCGGAGCCTACTGGGCGTATCTGGCGGCCGAGCGACGTCTGGAGGTCCAGATTCTGGCCGAACAACGTGGCCGGGAACGCGTCGAGAATCTGAAGAAGCTCGGCGTGGCCGGTCAGGCGGGTCTTGTTTCGACGGAGGCGGATCTCGCCGAAACCCAAGCCGACATTCTCACGGCCCGGCAGGCGGTCATCGATGCCCGGGCGGCGCTCGGCCTCGCCATGGGGATCACGCCGGCCGAAACGCTCGCTCTGGGCTCTCCGATGACGCTTTCGAGCGATGAGATCCCCGAGGAAGGGCGCCCGGGGCTCGAGGATGCGTTGATCGCGGCCGGCCTTGCCCAGCGCCAGGACCTGGCGGCCTTATCGACGAGGAAGTCCTCGGCGTCGGCTCTGGTGCCTGCCTTGCGAAGCCAGACGCGGCCCCGCTTCGATCTGAGCCTGGATGTCGGCTATAACGGGCTGTCGGAGGGCGGCTCGGTCCTGCGTCCCGCCGAGACCCTGTATCGTCAGACCGCCGGTTTCAATTCGACCGTCCGGGTGGCTTACGAGTTCCCCCTGGAAAACCGCATGGCGCTTGGCGGGCTTCGGCAGCAGGAGGAAATGGTGAAGCGTCTCGATCTGGTGACCGCGGATCTCGCCCGGAGCATCCAGTTGAACATCCAGGCCGCCTACCGGGAAGTCGCCCTGCAGCACCAGGCGGTCCAGACCCTGGTGAAATCAACCGGGCAGTATCATACCGCCCTGCTGAACGAGGAAGAGAAACAGAAGAACAACCAGACGACCATCCTCGACACCCTGACCATGGAAGACCGGTTCATCGCTTCCGTGCTCAAGATGCAGGATGCCCGGGAAAATCTGGCTCTCGCGCTTGCCCGGCTCCAGTTCGAGTGCGGCGGAAAGGCATTCGCCCTGGGCAAGGACGGCGTCCTTTCCCTCGAGCATCTGTTCGAGGATCCGATGGCTGCTTCCCTGACGGCTCCCGTGGGAAACTGACCCGACGTATCGTCGAATCTGCCCCTGTGTCGTCGGGGCGGATCGTGATCCGCCCGGGATGGTGCGGTTCTGCCCGCGCGCGCCCGCGTCAGCGCCAGGTGGAGCTGGCGTAGGTGTCGGTGCTTCGCCGGAAGGTGTAGGGAACGTCTTTCAGGACGATCTTGAGATACAGCGGCTTGTTGCCCAGTTCGCCCCGGCTGTCGAAGTCATACCGGCCGTTTGCGCCTACCCAGGGGTCCATATAGCGAATGGCATAGGAAAGATCGAGCGGGTTCTGACTGTTGGCCGTGTTGTAAGCATTTGCCAGGATGTATAAGGCATCATATCCCTGGGCGGCCCAGGTATCGGGATCTTTGCCGTATTTTTTTCGGAACCGGTCGACGAAGGCGATATTCTGCGGGCTCGTCGCGGTCATGTCGTAGAAGTCGAAGAACATGGCGTTCTCGATGGCGCTGCCGGCCCTTCGGCGCATCTCGGGGGTGAGGGTGAACGCGCCCACGACCTGGGATTTCACCCCGATGCTGCGGAGCTCGTGCAGGAAATCTCCGGCCCATGGTTCGATGCCCCCGAAGAAGATCAGGTCGGGGCGGATCTCCTTCAACTCGTTCGCCGGCAGTCGGAAATCGGCATGCCCGCGCGAATAGACATGCTGGTAGACCACCGTACCGCCCTGCTCGTCGAGTACTTTGCGGAAGTGGTAAGAGAGGTCTTCCCCGTAGGCGCCGTCTTCGGCGATGACGGCGATGCGTTTTTTGCCGTAGTTGATGGCGATCTGTGCCATGGCTGCGCCGATCTTCTCATTGGAGATGATGGTGCGAACGAGATAGCGCTGACCATAGGTCGTCAACGCCGTGTTGTTGGCGCCGATCAGGATATGCGGCAGGTTGCTGCGTTCGAACATGACCGAGGACCTGAGGGCGATGCTGCTGTCGTAAAAGCCGATCACGGCTGCCATCCGGGGATTGGCGGAAAACTCGACGGCGATCCGGTGAGCCTTTTCCCAGCTCGATGCGTCATCCCGCATCTCCAGGCGGATCTGAACGCCGCTGGCCAGGTTTTGCGCGTTGATCTCCTCCTGGGCAAGGCGGATCCCGTCGGCCATGCCATCCTCGTTCGTGGAGAACGGCCAACAAACGCCGACCAGGAGCTCGTTCGAGGGGGTGTTGAGTGTTTCGAGCCGCCGCTCTCCCATGGCCTCGAACGAGCGGGACTGCTGGAGCAGAACCAGGCAGAGCAGGATGGCGATTCCGGTCAGGAAGAGCAGCTTTCTCATGCTTCAGTCCGTTTTCAGGATGAGGGGGAGCCCGTCCTTGCCGGAGCCGACAACGACGACCTTCGCGTTCTGGGATTTTGCCAGGTCGAGGGTTGCCTGGATGCCCTGCCAGGTCAGAACGGACGGGCTCAGGCTGGAGTTGACGGTGTCGTTGTAGACCTTCAGACCCTCGGATTCGATGCGCTTGCGATCCGCCTCTTTCTTGGCGATCGACAGGCGGTACTGGTACTCCTCATCGAGCTGCTGCTGGGCCATTTTCGCTTCGATGGCGTCGGTGATGCGTTTGGGAAGCCTGATGGACTCGAGGGGGACGTCGTCGAGGAACACGAACCGCGCCGCCATGCGGACCTTGGCGACCGTGCTGATGCTGTCCTGGATCGCCTTCTGGGACGTGTAGATTTCCTCGGGCTTGTACTGGCCGAGAACGCTGCGGATGACGGCGCGCACTTCCGGGAGTACCACGACGTTCTCGTAGTCCGGCCCGACGCGCTGGTGCAGGACCGGGAGCGTGTCTTTCTCCAGCGCATACCGGGCCGAATACTGGACCTGGATCGTCAGTCCGTCCTCGGTCAGGACGTCGAGCGTCTCGGTGAACCGCTTCTTGCGGATGCTGTAGATGTACATCTTGTTGATCGGCAGGATGAAATGCAGACCTTCCTGATACACGGTATCGATCTGCGTGCCGCTGAACCGGCGCCACAGAACGCCCATTTCGCCGGGATGGATCGAGATGACGATGGATTCGAAAAAAAATATAACCGCAAATATAAAAAGACTGAGCAGCAGGAATGCATAGGGCGTCTGCTGCCTGACGAATGTCCTGAGGCTCTGGCGCTGTTCGGGGGGGCTTTCTGTGATCGGTTTCATGGGTCACTTCTCTTGCTTGGAATGGCGTTCATTCGCATGGGAGCGCTGATCCGGCCGCGGGAAATGCGTGTGGTTGTTGAGGTCGAGTTTACCGAAGTCCATCTTCAGGACCCGGTCGGCGACGTGGAAGTAGCGGTCGTCGTGAGAGACGATCACCAGAGTTTTCCCGGCGCTTTTCAATTCGGGCACCAGGGTCTCGTAGAAATACCGTCGGAACTCCGGATCCTGGTCGGCGGCCACTTCGTCGAAAATGTAGACCGGCTTGTCCTCGAGGAAGGTGACCACCAGGGCGAGCCGCTTTCTCTGGCCGGTGGAGAGGTTGAGATTGGTGAAGCGGTCTTCCTGGTAGGCTGTCTTCCGGGAGATGTCCATCAGGTTCAGAAGCTTGTCGACGCGCGCGGGATCGATGTTGCGGAGACCGTGCAGCTTGTCGAACAGGTGAAAATCCGAAAAGATGGCCGAGAAAAGGTTCTGATATGCCTGGGTGTTGGCCGGTGTCAGGTCGGTGTCGTCAACACGGATCGAGCCTTCATTCGGGTGATACAGCGCGGCCAGCAGTTTCATGAACGTGGTCTTTCCGCTGCCGTTTCCGCCGATCAGGAACAGAACCTCTCCCCGGCGGATATCCCCGTCGATGGGGCCGACCTCGAATCCGGGTGATCCGTCGGGATTCGTGTAGCTGAAGCGCACGTGACGGAAGCTGATTTGCTTGAAATCCGCGAAGAGATCCAGGGGGGCGGTGCGGCTGTCGTCCCGGCGCTCGAGGGCCTTGTCGAGGGCCGTCTCCAGGCGGGCGAGGTTGTCCACGGTGAAGTCGATCTGGGAAATCAGCGGGATGACATACACCACCGAGCTGAGCGGGCCGATCAGGAACAGGAGAGAGGAGATGACTTTCGCGACCGTGCCGGTGAAGGATGTTGATATAACAGGCAGAATAAAAACCACGCCGCCCATCCAGAGCTTGAAAAACGTGTCGGCGAACACGATGTTGTTGGAGAACAGCTCGTTCAGGAAGGTGCGCGAGTCGCGTACCCGGCCCGCCGCCGTGCCGAACTCCCCGAACACGTCGTCACTCTTGAGGGTGTTGATCCGCAGTTCCTTGAATCCGCGCAGCAGCCCGGTGAGGGTGGAGAAGAGAGTGTCCTCGCGCTTCGATGCCTCGGCCAGCCCCTCTTCGTAAGGCTTGAGAGCCCTGAGATGGGTGCCGATGCCGAAGATGATCATGATGAGGCAGAGCAGAACCGCTGCCGGCGACTCCTTGGCGATGTAGAGCGTGATGAAGAGGATCATGATCGCCGCCTGGCCTGCGCTGAAAAACGGCTGGGTGGCCTGGACGATGGTCTGGGTTTCGCGGCTGACGCGCGAGTGGATGTCGACTTCGCCGATGGCTTCCAGCGCCGCGAGGTCGCAGTGACGGATCTTGTCGGCCAGACGCATCCGCACGCTGCAGATCGCCTCTTCCGCTATCCGGCTGGAGTGAAATAAAATATAGCGAAGCGAATAGGCGAACAGGATGATCGCCAGGGAAAAGACGAAAAAGTGTTTCCAGTAAGGCCCGCCGTCGTTCATCGATTCGACGGAGGTGTTGATGACCGCGAGAACCAGGGCGTTGCAGGCACCGGCGACGGCCAGGAACACCAGCAGCCTGTAGTCGAGCGCCTGCGTTTCCTTCTGCAGGAAATCGAGGTATTTGAGTTTCAGGAAAGAGGGCAGATTCATGTCGGGCCCGCGGGCCGGTCAGCCGGCACTGGTCGGGGGAACGGCATCGGCGGTTTTGGGCTGTTCATTCGGTGCCGTAAAGAAGAGGAACAGCAGGCTGAGGATCGGCGAGAAAAGGGTGGAAGCGAAAAAGAATCCCCAGAATCCGATCCGCCGGTTTCTTCCGAAGTATCCCGCCACGAAGCACAATCCCGTGTACAGGATCAGCAGCTCGAGGGGCATGGCATTCTTCTCCTGGAACCTGAAAAGTCATCCGGGTGCCGGATGTCGAAATACCGCGAACCCCGGGATAGCCCCGGGGTTCGCGACATGATGCGGATCAGGAACGGTCTTTTCCGGCCTCTTTGGCTGCGTGGTGAGCCTTTTCGGCACCTTTCGCGCGCTCCGGAGAGGCGGTCTCGGTGGCGGGCTGGGTTTTGTCCATGGTTGCAGCGATTTTCTGGCCTTCGTCGAACTGCTTCCGGAAATACTCCCTGACCTTCTCGGGTTCGAGATCCAGGAAGGTTCCGCCGGCTTCGAAGTGCTGGATGAACACCTTGCCGAGAGCGTAGGCCGTGGCCCCGCTGAAAAGAACCATCGAGGGAGCGCCGATCACGGCACCCACGACCGGAATGGCCTTCAGAATCGGGGAGATGGTTCCGAACGAAAGGCTCGCCGGCACGACGGAGCCGATAAGGGAGCCGAACAGGGCTTTGCCGCGGCTCTCGTGAAACTCGATCTCGTACACCTTCGAGATCTCGGAAATCATTTTCATCTGCACGCCGGTTACCGTCGCCAGATCCAGGAGGGGAATCGGAATCAGGCCCGCGCCCATCGACCACCAGATATACCGCCTGACGATCTGCATCGCCTTGGCTTCCTTGGTTTCGATCGTTGTTTCCGGATTGGCTTCCATGTTTTTTTCCTTCCAAAAGATTTGAACTGCCTGTGCTCTCACCAGGAAAAGCCTGCGTGGGCAAGGCATTCTTCCGACCAAATCAAGATATCATCGCGTTTTTCCAATGTCAACGAATGGAAGGGGGGGCTGCACGGGTATGATATACTCCGCTTTTCAACGAAACCCTCAGTTCAAACCGGTGCGGCAGAAGGATTCGTTCCATGGAAAAACGCGGCGGCATCCGGCTGTTCGTGCCTCCCTATGCCGGGGGGAACACGACATCCTTCAACGCCTTCCGGGCGCCGTTTGCCACCCGTGGATTCGAGCTCGTTCCGCTGGAGCTTCCAGGGCATGGAAGACGGATCACCGAACCTCTTCTCACCGACATCGGAGCCATGGTGGACGACCTTTACGCCCTCGTCGCCGTCAGGCTAGACAGGCCCTTCGCCTTCTGGGGGCACAGCATGGGAAGCTTGCTGGCCTGGCTTCTTGCCCAGCGCATCGAACGCGCGGGCGTCGCGAAACCGCTTGCCCTGGTCGTGTCCGGGCGCCGGGCGCCGCATCTTCCCGAGCGACACCCTCCGCGCCACACCCTGCCCCGGCCCGCCTTCATCGAAGAGCTTCGCCGGTTCGGCGGGTTGCCGGAAGAGGTGCTGAACCACCCCGCCTACATGGAATACGCCGAGCCGATCATCCGGGCTGATTTCCAGGCCCTGGACACCTATGTGCATGTTGCCGGAGCTCCGCTGACGGTGCCGATCGGGGTACTGATGGGGGACCGCGACGATGTGACCCTGGAGGAAGCCGAGAGGTGGCGGGAGGCGACACGGGGCCCGGTGATCGTCGAGCGTGTTGCCGGCGGGCATTTCTTCCTTCACGACGCCCCTGATGCCACGGCGGCTCGGGTGGCGCGGCTCATCGGCTGTTGAGCGGAGGGCGGAGTGACGAACGTCTCCCTGATGGTGGCGGAAAACCTCTCGCCGTTTGCGCCCGCCTTGTGGGGACGGCTGCTGGCTGATCTGCCCGAGGCGCTGCATCCGGGGATTCTCGTGTTTCGCCGGTGGGAAGACCGCCAGGCCTCGCTCCTGGCGCGGTTGATGCTGGCCGCGCGGTTTGGCCGGGCGGCGCCGACCCAGATGCGACGGGATTCGTACGGGCGCCCCGGGTTGGATGGGTCCGAGTTCAATATCTCCCACGCCGACGGCGTGGTGGTGCTGGCGACTGCGTCGGAGCGGGTGGGCGTCGACGTGGAGCGGATCCGGCCGGTTGTCTTAGATGATTACGGGTCGGCTCTGAGCGATGACGAGCTGCGTCGGCTGGAGTCGAGCCCGGAGCGGGACCGGGCCTTCTTCGCCCTCTGGACCGCGAAAGAAGCCGCGGTGAAGGCCGACGGGCGGGGAATGACGATTCCCCTTGCCGGAGTGACCATCGTCGACGGAGTGGCGCTGATCGATGGTGCCCGTTGGCGCCTGACCCCGGTGCCGCTGGGACCGGAGTTCATGTGCCATGTGGCCCTGCGCGGTGGCCGGGATACTCCTGCCGCCGTCGTGAAGGTCGATGTCTTTCCGCTCCCGGGCGAAAAATAGGATTAATTACTATATCTAATCGGATGCTTACGACGCGCCGCGCATGATGCCGGCGATCAGGTCTGCCAGTTGGGCGGCGTGGGGCGGCCGGACCATGTTCTCGTGGGTTCCGGGCGCCGGCACGGCTTCGACCGACCGGCAGATGCGTTCCCAGCCGAGCGCGGGGTCCCTGGTGAACTCCTGGGCGCCCGGAATCTTCTCGGAAGCGCGGAACACGGTCAGGCGGCCGGCAAAGGGCTCCGGGCGGTAGGCGAACACCGCCCGGGTGTTCGTCGTGAAAACGGTCAGCAGACGTTTTCCCTCATCGATACCGAAGTCGGGAGGGATCATCCCCGCGTCTTTCGCCCGTTCCACGACGTAGGAAAGCCGCTCTTCCTCACCCATTCCGCGCAGGTGCTCTGCCGAAAGACGGACCTCGTCGCCGAAGAGGCCGACGATCAGTTCCGCCTCGTCCAGCAAGCTGAGCTCCTTCGAGAGAACGGACGGTTCGTAGGTGTCCAGCAGGCCGACCATTCCCAGCCGGGCGCCGGCTGCGGCAAGGCGTCGCGCGATCTCATGGGCGACGTAACCGCCGAACGACCAGCCGGCGAGATGGTACGGGCCGTCGGGCTCCGCGGCTCTGATCTCGTCGAGATACGCTTCGGCCATTGCCTCGACCGTCGGCAGGGTGGATTCCCCCTTCTCGATGCCGAACGCCTGCAGGGCATAGATCGAGCCTGCCGCCGGAAGCCGGTGGGCAAGTTCGTGATAACAGTGAACCGTGCCGCCGCCGGGGTGGATAAAAAAGAGCGGCTCGCCCCGGCCTTTCCGCAGACGAACCAGGGCCCGGGAGGGGCCTGTCGTGCCGCCGGAGCGGATCAGCGGGGCCAGCTGCGCGATGGTCGGGTTTTCAAAAAGGGCTGACAGCGGGAGATTGAGGCCGAATCGTTCCTTGGTCTGGGCCATGAGCCGGACAGCCAGCAGGGAATGGCCGCCCCGGTCGAAGAAGTTGTCGGTCACGCCGATGGCGGGCAGCTCGAGCAGCCGCTCCCAGATCTCGACCAGGCCGATCTCAACGCGATCCCGCGGGGCGACTAGGTCCCGCTTGCGATCGCCGACGGCGGGAAGGGGGAGCGCTTTCCGGTCGATCTTTCCGTTCGGCGTCAGCGGCCATTTCGGAAGGGCCACGATTGCCGAGGGGGTCATGTAATCGGGGAGCCGCTCCCCCACCCTGCGGCGGAGCCGCTCGGGATCTATCGGGCCGCCGTTTCCGACGACGTAGGCGATGAGCCGCTTGTCCTGCCCGCTCTCGTGGAGCGTCACGAGTGCTTCGGCCACCCCGGGTTCGGCCGTCAGGGCGGTTTCGATGTCCCCCGGCTCGATCCGGTAGCCGCGCAGGGAGATCTGGTGGTCGATCCGGCCCAGCACTTCGACTACCCCGTCGTCTCGCCACCGCGCCCGGTCGCCGGTCCGGAACAGCCGGCCGCCGGCCCGGAAGGGATCATCGAAGAACTTCTTCGCCGTCATCTCGGGGTGGCCGAGATACCCGGAGCCCACGCCCACGCCGCCGATGGCCAGCTCCCCGACCACGCCCGGAGGGACGGGATTGAAACCGTCGTCGATGATATAGCTTGTGATATTTGCCATGGCCCGCCCGATGGGAAGCCCTTTCGCGGGGCCTTCGTAATCGAAAATGTGGCTGCAGACGGCGCATTCGGCGACCCCGTACGCGTTGATGAACCGCCTTCCGGCCGACCATGCGTCGGCAACCGGCAGGGATGTGGCCTCCCCCGCCGAGACCACCACCTCCAGGTCCGGAAACTGGTCGGGGGGCATGACGGCGAGAAGGGACGGCGGAAGCGTCACGTGCGTCACCCGCTCGGCTTTCAGCAGCCTGACGAGGCCCTCGCCCATCCGGTCTTCCATGGTGGGGGCGAGCACCAGGCACGCTCCGGCCGCGAAAGTCATGGCCAGTTCGGAAATGAGGGCGTCGAAGGAGAGCACCGAGAACTGGAGCACCCGGCTGGCGGGGGTGACGTTGAACAGGCGCCGGTGTTCGGCGGCGAGGTTCGACAGTCCCGCATGGGTGTTGATGGCGCCCTTCGGCCGGCCCGTCGAGCCGGAGGTGAAGATCAGATAGGCGGGATCGGCCGGTTCAGGGGCGAACGGCGCAAAGGGCTCGGATCCATCCCTGACCGCCTCGTCGATGGGAATGATCTGCCGGCCGGCAGGAAGCTTGGCGAGGCCGCTTCCGCCGGCAAGAATCGCGGCCGGCGTCGCGTCTTCGATCATGCAGGCGATCCGGTCGGCGGGATAGGCCGGATCGAGCGGAAGATAGACGGCGCCCGCCCGCATCACGCCGATGACCGCCGCGGCCATCGAGGGGGTCCGGTCGACGCAGACGGCTACGACGTCTCCCTGTTTCACGCCGGCGGCCCGGATCCGTGCGGCTACGGCGGAAGCCATGGCGTCGAGGCGGGCGTAGTCGACGTGTTCGCCCCCGCACGCGATGGCCGGGGATGTCGGAGCGGCCGCGGCATGGCGGGAGACCCACTGGTGAAGCGCCGGCCGCGCCGGATCTTCGGTCACCGGGCCGTTGAGCCGGGCCACCAGCGCTTTTCCTGCCTGCCCGGAAAGGAGCGGCAGCCGGTTCACGGGCGTGTCGGGGGCCGCCAGGCCCGCCGTCAGCAGGGAAATGCCTTGCTCGAGAAACTCCCGGACGGTCGAATCGATATAGCATTCGCTATCGTAATCGGCGGCCAGGAGAAACCGGTCGCCGGCATGCTCGATGGTCAGAGACAGCGGCAGACCAGCCGGGGCCGGGCCGTGGATGGCCGGAAGTGTCAGCATCGTCGCGGCGAGCGAGGGCATTCCGAGGTCGGCCGCCAGCTTCTCCAGGGGATAACACTGGTGTTCGTAGGCTGCCAGCATCGTCTTGCGGGTTTCCACCAGCAGCTCCTTGAACGTTCGCCCCTGCGGGATGGGAAGATCGATCACCACCCCGCCCGGGTTCGAATCCCCGCGCAGCGGTGTGGCGAGGATGGCCCGCTCCACGCCGAGACGGCGATGGAATGTCGCAGCCATGCCGGCAAGAAACAGCGCGGCGATGAGAAAATCCCCCCTGCCGGAGATCTTCAGGATATTCGCTGCGGCTTCGTCGGGGAGCTGGATGCGGGTGATCTTCCGGCCGCCGTTTCTTCCGGGGCGATCGAAGGGAAGCGCGGTGGGAACGAGGTCGCCGCCAAGCCGATCGAGCCAGTAGGTGCGGGCTTCGAGCAGGTTCCGGTCGAACATCTGCATCCCTGCGGTTTCGTGCGTCATGTGCCTTGCCTCACGTCAGAATCTGAACATCTGATCGGCGTCGTCGCCGGTCGCGGAGACGGTCTGGAGTGGTTTGAGGGCTTCTCCGTCCAGCAGGCCGGGAAGGATCTCCTCGAGCACCGTTCCGATGCGACCCGCTTCCGCGGCGGCCGAGGGAACGGAGCGGATCGACCAACGGGCGGGGCCGTTCGACAGCGACAGCCAGATCCGGACCTGGCCGGCAATGGCCGCGGGTGGCGGCGCGTCGCCGACCGAGACGAACAGGGGAAACCGATTCCCGGACGCTTCGACCATCTCCCGGACAGCGCCGACCCGGTGGGGCTGCCCTTCGGCGAGCTGCCGCGAGACGTTCGCCACCATCGTATCGAACCGGTCTCCGCCGCCGCCCGCCAGCACAGGCAGCGCGATTCCGGGGTTCCCGGCATCCGACACGACCACCGGCGTTTCCTGTCCGGCGGCAGCCAGGGCCAGCCCCGTCGCGAGAGCCGCTTCGGGGCGGCCTCCGAAGGTGTTCAACAGCCGCTCCGCCAGGTCGGCGCGAAGGGGGCGAACCTCCGAGAGCTCTCCGGGGGCTGTTTCCGGCAGTGCTCCGGAACTCATCGAGGCGATGCGCCGACGCCAGTAGGCGAGGGCAGCGCCGACATTTTCCCCTTTGTACCGGTCGACGACCGCCGGGTCCGGCACGTCCGGGCGATCGAACCGACAGGAGGTCGCGAGGGCCGCCATCGTCTCGGCCGTGACTGGGGCACCGGGGAACAGCAGGCCCTCCTTGACCGCGCCGAGGAACAGGGACATGTAGGTTTTCACCTGCGCGAGCGTCATTCCCCGGCGCATCAGGTAAAAGACCGACCAGAGCTCGTAGCCATACTGGGGCATCCAGATGGCGTTGCGTGCGGTAAGAAATATATTATCAACAATATCAGAAGCCTCGCGGGAGTTCATCGTCGCGTGGCTCCAGTTGAACGCCGAGCCCGTGATCCGGTATTTCTCCCGCTCCTTGAAAATGGGCGTGATCGGGTCGCAGTACCAGATCTGGGCGCGGAAAAAGTCGGCGCCGCTTTCGTCGATGAACCGGGCCGTTTCGGCCGCGGAGGCGTGTGTCTCGCCGGGAAATCCGATGATATACCCGAGATGGGTGATGATTCCCGCGGAGGTGAGGGCCGCGACCGCGCGCTCGTAATCTGCCCGGCGGGATGTCTTGTTCATCCGCTCCAGTTGCCCGTCGTTGGCCGATTCGGCTCCGAGGAACACCCCTTCGCAGCCGGCTTCCCGCATCAGGCCGATGATCTCTTCGTCCCCGTGGTCGCACCGGTAGAAGGAGTTCCACCGGAACCCGTACCGCTTGCGGATCATCATCTCGAGAATTTCGCGGAACCGTTTCTTCGGGACGTTGAAGGTGTCGTCGAGAATCGTCACCGTATCGATGCCGCCGATCGCGGCCACGGCATCGAGTTCCCGCTCCACCATGTCGACGTCGATATAGTGATACTGCCCCGCGCGCTGAGGGAATCCGCAGTAGGCGCAGCGGAAGGGACACGACTTGGCGGTGCGGAGCGAGACGAACCGTCCGTAGCGCTCGGGCGGGAACAATGTATAGTCTGGCATATTTTCTTCCAGGCCGTTCCGTTCCATCGTCCGCTCGTTGATCACGAACCGATCCCCACGACGCCAGGCGACGTTCGATATCCCTTCGAGGGTTTTGCCCGCCTTGACGGCCTTGATGATCTCGACGAGGGCGAACTCCCCTTCGGTGGAGATGACGTATGCGTCGGCGCCCAGGTAGGCGAACAGCTCGGTCAGCGCCTCCTCGTCCATCGCGGCGGCCTGGTTGTTGATGAACGGCCCTCCCACGACGATGGTCGCCTGGGGCGCATGTTCCCGGATGAACGGGATGATCTCGAGAATCGGCTGCGGGGTCACGTAGAACGTGGTGGTGATCGCGACGGTGAGCGGCTTCTTCTCGCGCAGCAGATGTCGGAGCCGGTCTTTCTCCCGCTGGAACAGGTTGACATACTCGAAACTCAATCCGCGCCGGTGCAGATACGTGCCGAGATAGATCAGCGTCGGGATGAAAAAGTCCATGTTATGGAATGGGCGTTCCACCGGGCGGTCCCCGTAGTGGAAATCCGTCATCAACTCGAGCGCCCGCCGGGGCACCCCGTCCTTCTCGACGAATGCCAGCCGCATGTCGCGGTAAACGCCGGAGTCGATGCCGCTCATGGAGCGGGCTGCCTCCACCTGGGCGCTGAAGGTGACGTCGTTGAAGCCGATGAAAATGCAGTCTGTCATGAAATCCCTCACTCAGAAATCGAAATCGCCGACATCGGCCGGCTGCTCTTTTGGCGATGCCGACCGGGTTCCGCCCAGATCCAGGTCGAGAAGCCGTATTCGTGGCTCGGCACAGGCTTGCCTGAGAATCGACAGGTAACAGGTGAACAGTGCCCCGGCCGCCTCATCCGAGAACATTCCCTTCTTGTACTCCACCAACCCGCCGAGGCCCGCCGGATCAGGGGAGAAGGCCATGAGAAGATCGTATTTCGGCACGACCCGGTCGGAATTGAGCTTGGTCACCTGCAGCCCGGCGAGATCGAGCGGATCCTGCCGCTGGCTCTGCAGGGTGAAGGCGGCCTGGAACAGGGGATGGCGTCCCGGTGCGCGGGGAGGGTTCAGCTCCCGGACGATCAGGTCCAGGGGGGCTTCCTGATGAGCGTAAGCGTCGATCAGCGCATCACGGGCGCGCGCCGCGATGTCGGAAAACGCCGGGTCGCCTGAAAGATCGATGCGAACCGGCAGGACGTTGACGAAAAAGCCGATGAGCGGCTCGACTTCCCTGACCGTCCGGTTGGCCACCGGCACCCCGATGACGATGTCCTCCTGGCCGCACATCCTTGCCAGCAGTGCCGCGTAGGCCGAGAACAGGATCATGTACGTCGTCGCCCCGTTGCTTCGGGCCAGATCGGCGATCTGGCGCATGAAACCGGCGTCGAGGGTGGTGAACGCCACTCCACCTTCGGAAGGGGTGGCTCCGAGCGGCGTGGCCGCCGGCAGGTTGAGGAACGGCGGGGCGCCGCTCAACCGCTCGGCCCAATGCCGGATGATCCGGCCGAGCCGGTCACCCGACAACACCTTCCGCTGCCAGCGGGCATAATCGCCATACCGCACCGGAAGCGGCGCCGGAGCCTCGCCGGTCCCGGTCGCATGGAGGTTGTACAACATGGACAGTTCCCGGGCCACCACTCCCAGCGACCAGCCGTCGCTGATGATATGGCTCATGGTCAGCGTGAGCAGGTGCTTCCGCTCGCCCAGCCTTGCCAGACGGGCACGGAACAACGGGCCGGCGGCCAGATCGAAGGGGGTCGAGGATTCCTCGTCGATGAGGCGGCGCAGGGCCGCGTCCCGCTCCTCGTCCCGGAGATGGTCGAGCGCCAGCGGCGTCAGATCACAGGGGGCCGGGGCGTCGATGACCGTATACGGGCCTTCCTCGCCGGTGGCGAAATGGCTGCGCAGCGGCTCGTGCCTGCGCATCAACTCTTCGAGAGCGCGTTCCAGGGCGACACGGTCGAGTTCGCCTTCCAGCACCAGCGCGGCGGCCATGTTGTATTTCGCGCTCGGCCCGTCGATGCACGAGTCGACCCAGAGCCGCTCCTGGGCATAGGAAAGCGGGAGCGGGCCGGTGTCGGCCGACCGGCCCAGGGGGGGAAGCGGATCGCTCCCCTGCCGGATCTCTTCTTCCAGACGCTCGGCCATGGCGCGCACAGTCTGGCGCTCGAACACCTCGCGAACGGTGAGTCCTGTCCCGAACGTCTGGTTGATGCGCACCACGAGCCTGGTTGCCAGCAGCGAATGACCGCCCGAGTCGAAGAAGTTGTCGTCGAGGCCGATGTGGGGCGCTTCGAGAATCTCGCCCCAGATGTCGCGAAGAAGGTCGGCCACCGGGCGGCACGACTCTTCCGCGGCCGCGACGGTGTCGGCAGACGCCTCTTCGGCCCGTCGGGCCAGGGCCAGCCGGTCGATTTTGCCACTGGAGGTCAGGGGCATCGCGTCGAGCATCGCGATCCGGGAAGGGACCATGTAATCGGGAAGGCGCTGGCGAAGATACTCGCGAAGTCGGCCGGCATCCGTTCCCGAGCCGGTGGGCGTGGCGAAAGCCGCAAGCGAGAGAGCCCCGTTCGCGGAACGGCGCACCACCACGGCTGCGTCGCCGACATCGGGGTGGCCCGACAGCACGGCTTCGATCTCGCCGGGCTCGATGCGGTAGCCCCGGATCTTCACCTGATGGTCGTTACGGCCGCGATACTCGATGGAGCCGTCGGGCAGCAGCCGCGCCCGATCGCTGGTCCGGTAGTGGCGGGCTCCGTCGATGGTGACGAACCGCTCCGCCGTTCGGGCGGGGTCATGGATATAACCGGTGGCCAGGACGGCCCCGCCGATGAAGATCTCCCCGATGGCTCCGGGGGGAATCGCGCGGCCGGCCGCGTCGGCGATCCGGATGGCCGCGTTGTCGATCGGCCGTCCGATGGATGGCGCATCCGGCCATTCCGACGGGCTCTGCGGCAGGGTGAAGGAGGTGACCACGTGGCTTTCGGTGGGGCCATACTGGTTGTGGAGGCGGGCCGACGGCAGGCGGGTGAACCATGCCCGGATGGCCGGGGTGATGACGAGCCGCTCACCCGCGGTGACCACCTCTCTCAGGGAGGCCGGGTGGCGTCCCGCCTGCGCTGCCGTCTCGGCCATCTGGTTCAGGGCGACGTACGGGAGGAACAGCCGCTCGATTCGCTCGTCATCGATGAAGGCGAGCAGCCGGCCCATGTCCCGCCGGATCTCGTCGGGCACGATGACCACCGTTCCGCCGGTGGCGAAGGTGGCCCAGTATTCCTGGGCGTGGACGTCGAAGGTGACGGCGGCGAACTGGGCGGTGACGGCCGGATGCGAGAAGCCGGGCTGGCGCCCCTGCCATGCCGCGAGATTCACCAGCGGCCCGTGGGGCATCAAAACGCCCTTCGGCTCGCCGGTCGAGCCGGAGGTGAACAGCACATATGCCGGATCATTCTCCGCAATCTCGGCATCGAAGGTGGCCGGAAGGGCGGCCAGCGTCTCCCGCTCGTAGTCGAGCCGGATGATGCCGAGCCCGTCCGGAAACGCGCGGCCCGCGGCCATATCGCCGGTCGTGATCAGGTGCGCCGCGCCGCTTATGGATAGCATTTGATATATACGATTGTCCGGGTAGGCCGGGTCGATCGGGAGGTAGGCGGAGCCCGCTTTCAGGATACCCGCCATGGCCACCGCGAAGTCGAGGCCGCGCGGCAGCAGCACGCCGACCGTCGCTCGAGGACGCACTCCCCTGCCGGCCAGGAACGCCGCGAGCCGGTTCGAACGTTGATCGAGAGCCGCGTAGGTGAGTTGCTCCCCGTCATACCTGACGGCGACGGCATCGGGGGTTGCCGCGGCCCGTTCGGTGAGGATGCGGCAGAGAGAGCCGGCCGGTGCAGGCCGCGGAGCCGCGGCGGCCGGCCCCTCGGAGGGTTCGGGCTGGAGAAGCTCGGCGACCTTCGCGGCCGGCCGGGCGACGGCTGCCGCGAGAAGGCGGGACAAAGTCCGGGCGAAATGATGTATCGTTGAAGATATAAATATGCTGGTGTTGTATTCGAAGAGCGCCTCGATGCGGTCGGGAAGCTGGTTCATCACCAGCGTCAGATCGAAGTGGGAAGTGAGGGCGGGGATTTCGGCACGTTCCACGCGCAATCCCGGCAATGCGGCATCATCGCCTGCCGGGGTGTCCCAGGCCAGCATCACCTGGAACACGGGTGTGTGGCTCAGAGAGCGGCTGACGTGCATCTCCTCGACCAGCTTCTCGAACGGGAGCTCCTGAAGGTCATACGCGGCGAGCGCCCCCTTCCGGACCCGGTCGGTCAGTTCGCCGAAGTCGGGGTCGCCCGAGAGATCGCCCCGGATCATCAGCGTGTTGGCGAAGAAGCCGATGAGCGGGGCCACCTCGGGCCGCATCCGGTGCGCGATGGGGAAGCCCACGACGACGTCCTCCTGGCCGGCGAAACGGCCCAGGACGGCGACGAACGCGGCCATGGCGATCATGAACGGGCTGGCGTTTTCCCTGCGTGCCAAAGCGTCGATGTTCCGCTTCAGGGCTGCCCCGTCGTCGAAGAAGTGGAAGGCGCCCTCGTTGGTGAAGACGGGCGGCCGGGGCTTGTCGGTCGGCAGATCGAGCGTGGCCGGGGCGCCCTCGAGCAGTTTCTTCCAGCCGGCGATGAGTCCGGCGAGACGTTCTCCGTCGAGGGTTTTCCGCTCCCAGGCCGCATAATCGGCATAC
Source organism: Candidatus Rifleibacteriota bacterium (assembly GCA_029565415.1). The sequence continues at coordinate 41,810 of JAKQOH010000177.1, forward strand.
TGGACCGGCAGCGGCGGAAGAGCCGCCGGCGGACCGCCCGTCTTTTCGGCATACAGCCGGATCAGCTCGCCGATGAGGATTCCCGCGGACCAGCCGTCGAACACGATGTGATGGACGACGATCTGGAGCACCTGTTCGTCGTCACGGGTGCGATACAGCGTGGCCCGGATCAGCGGACCGGTTTTCAGGTCGAACGGCCGGCGTTGCTCCTCGTCGAGAAGGGCTGTCAGCCGGACTTCCCGGCCTTGCGGCGGAAGCTGCCGCAGATCGACGACGGGCAGGCCGATGACGAGCGTTTTGGCGATGATCTGGCGCGGCTGGCCGCCGGCATCGTCGAAGGTGGTTCGCAGAACCTCGTGGCGGTCGATCACGGCGTTCAGGCTCGAGGCCAGTGCCTGGGTGTCGATGGCGCCGGTAATGCGCAGCGCCATGCGGATGACGTAACCCGCGGTGCTGCCTTCGATCCGGTCGATGAGCCAGAGGCGGTTCTGGGAAAAGGAGAGCGGGGCTGTGTCTCCGGGGCGGCGCGGTTCGAGAGCCGGCTGGGCCGCCTGACGCGAGCGTTCGATCACCCGGGCCAGCTTTCCGACGGTCGGGTTCTCGAACACCGCAACGAGCGGCAGATCCACCCCGAACATCTCGCGGGCGCGGGCGATGATGCGGGTCGCCATCAGGGAATGCCCCCCGAGCTGGAACAGATTGTCGTCGGTGCCGATCCGTTCCAGGCCGAGCGCATCCTGCCAGAGCCCGGCCAGCCCTTCCTCGACCGGGGTGCGGGGCGCGACATAGGGAACGTTGTCGGGAATCACATCGCCACCTATAGATGCCAGTGCGCGCTTGTCGACCTTGCCGTTGGGGGACAGCGGCAGTCGGTCGAGATGGACCAGCGATGACGGCAGCATGTAGGGGGGGAGCGTCAGGGACAGCCGCCGGATGACGTCCCCCGGATCGAGCGGCGCCCGCCCGGTGTAATACGCGGCGAGGTAGCGCCATCGGTCGCCATCTGCCGTCGTCTTGCAGCCGAGCTCGGAGAGGATGGTCGCGACCCGTTCCTCGTCGAGCGGCGCGTTCAGCTCGTCGATCGAAACCTGCCGGTCCTTGTGACCGAGCCGCACTTCCCAACTGTTGGGGAGGGCGTAGTTGTTGTAGCCCCTCTCACGCGTGTGAACCCAGATGCCGACGTCGTTGACGAGGCAGTTGGTGGTGCAGCCGGCGATGGAGGTCGGGTTGACCCACGCCCCATGCCTGGTGAGGTAGTCGAAAATCTCCTCCCGCGTGACATCCGTATACCGGTAAAAATCGACAAATTCAATATCATTGAATATTGAATCATCGTCGAACAGGCCGTCGCGCACGGAGCGGGTGACGGCGTCGTCCATCCGGTGATACACCGCGCGGGCCTTCTTCACCGCCGTCTCGATCGCCTCCTCGTCGAACACCCCCTCGTTGAACAGCTCGGCGAGACGGGTTTCGAACAACTGTCCCCGGGACAGGCCCGTGACGATCCGGTCGATGCCCCTGCGCCGGGCCTCGCGCATCCCGCAGGTCAGCACGGCCTTGAAACAGGAGTTGCAGACGTTGCTGTAACGGGAGAGGCTGTCGGCGAGGATTTCCCGGCAGTTGGGGATGGTTCCGAACGCGTGATCGATGCCGAGTACGGACACGGTGCGCCGGATGTTCTCCCTGGCGCCCTCGTAGAGATACCCATTGTCGAAGGTGAAAGCGAACACGCGCAGGCCCATCTCGACCAGCCGGCAGAGCATATAGGTGCTGTCTTTCCCGCCGGAGAACAGGGCGAGACAGTCGTATGTCCCCGAACCCCGGTTCGGAAACCGCTCCAGGAACCGGTCGACGGTCTTGAAATACGTCATTCCCCGTTCGCGGTAGAGATCGAACTGGCGACAGTAGATGCAGACGCCATCCCCATCGAACGCGGCACCCGGGTAGACCGAAGGCAGCCCGCACCGGGCGCAGTAGGTCATGGCGGCCGCCCGCCGAGCCGCATCGTAGGCCAGCGGAATGACGACGCAGTCTCCGATCCCGTCGAGCGCCTTCATGGCCGTTTCGACCTCCCCCAGTTCGACGCGATACCCCTGGATCTTAACCTGATCGTCGTTCCGGCCCCTGAACTCCATGACCCCGTCGGCCCGCCACACGGCGCGGTCGCCGGTCTTGTACATCGTCAGGCCGGGATGGAACGGATCGGGAAGGAATCGGTCGGCGGTGTCTTCGGGTCGGTTGCGATAGCCTGCCGCCACCTGGACTCCGGCCACGAACAGCTCTCCGATGACGCCGGGCGGAACAGGGTTTCCCCGGTCATCGAGGATGTAGAGTTTCACGTTGGGTGCCGGTTTTCCGATGGGAACGGCAGTTCCGGTGTCGGTCGCGGGATCGAACCGGTGGATCATGCAGCCGACCGTCGTTTCGGTCGGGCCGTACTCGTTGAAGATCTCGATCCGGCCGCCCGACTGGCTGACGACGGCTCCGGCCACGTCGGTTTTCAGCTCCTCCCCGCCGAGAATCATCCGGCGGGCACGGAGTGAGCCGGCTCCCGCGGCGGCAAGCATGGCCAGGTGGGCCGGGGTCAGCTTGATGATGTCGGCCCGGTTGTCGGCCAGCATGTCGAGCAGGGCCGCGTCGGCAGGGCCGGGGCGTTCCGGGTAGATGGCCACCGCGCCGCCGGTGGTCAGGGGGACGAAGATCGAGGTGACCGTCAGATCGAAGGCGAGCGAGGTGAACAGCGGAAAGACGAGGCCACCTTCCGGGGCATATGTTCGCCCCGCCCAGACGATGTAGTTGAGGTGCGAGCGGCGGGACACCTGGACGCCCTTGGGGCGGCCGGTGGAGCCCGAGGTGTAGATGAGATACGCGATGTCGTCGGCCCCGCCCGCGGGTGAAAGGTTCGTCCCATCGCCCGTTCCCGGGTCGGCCAGGTCGATGACGACCCCATCGAAGCCTTCCGTCGGCCGGTCCGTCAGGAGAAGCCGTGCGCCGCAGTCGGCGAGGATGAGCTCGCGGCGTGCGGCCGGATACGACGGATCGACGGGCGCGTACGCGGCACCGGTTTTCAGCACCGCGAGCAGGCCGATCACCGTCTCGGGCGAGCGCGCCGCCTGAACCGCCACCACCGACCCTGGGCCGGCTCCATGGGCGGCCAGACGCCGGGCCAGCCGGTTCGCGCGCCGGTTCGTCTCGCCGTAGGTCAGGCTCGTGGTACCGCAAAGAAGCGCCGGGGCATCGGGATTTGCGTCGGCTCTCCTCTCGAACAGCCGGATCACCCCATCGACATCCGGAATGGCGGCGTCGGTCTGGTTCCAGCTCTCGATCATCGTCTGTCTGAGATGGGCCGGCAGCGCCGAGTGGGCCGACAGCGGCGCATCCGGGGCGGTAACCCCGGCTTCGATGAGGGTGACGAATCCCTCCATCATCCGGGCGATCGTTCCCTCGTCGAACAGATCGGTGTTGAAGACGCATTCCCCTGCGACGGCACCTTCACGCTCCTCGAGATAGAGTTCGATATCGAACCGGGCCGTTCGGGTCTCGAACAGCTCCGCCTGCTCCACCCGGATGCCGGGCAGCTCGAGCCGGTTCCCGACGGCGTTCTGGAGGGTCATCATCACGTTGACCAGCGGCATGCTGCCGGGGTCCCGCTCGGGGTTGAGCGTCTCGACCAGGCGGTCGAACGGAACGTCCTGGTGATCGTAGGCACCCATGGCGACCGTGCGTGCCTGGTCGAGAAGGGTGCCGAAGGAGCGGGTTTCATCGATGGACAACCGCAGCGGGAGGGTGTTGACGAAAAAGCCGATCAGCGGCTCTAGCTCTTTCCGATTGCGGTTGGCCGACAGCGTGGCCACCGGAATGTCGGCCTGGTTGCCGTAGCGGGACATCAGCCAGCCGAACCCGGCCAACAGGCCCATGAACAGGGTCGCGGAACGGTCGTTGCAGACGGTTTTCAGCCTCGCGACGAGGGCGGAAGGCAGCGTGAACGCTGTCATGGCGCCGTGGGATGTCTTGACGGCGGGGCGGGGCCGGTCGAAGGGGAGATCGACGGATTGGGGGGCGCCGGCCAACAATTGTTTCCAATATTCTATCTGCGCCGCCTCTGCCGCGCTGCCCTCCAGCTCCCGCTGCCAGACCGAGTAATCGGGATACTGGATCTCGAGTTCGGGCAGGTCGGGCTTTTGCCCCGCGGCCAGGGCCGGATACAGGGCGGCTGCTTCGCTGATCAGCACCCCCATCGACCAGCCGTCGGATACGATGTGGCTCATGGTGACCACAAGGATCGATGTGTCGCCGCCGAGGATCAGCAGATGCGCCCGGAACAGCGGGCCGACCGCGAGGTCGAACGGGGCCGAAGCCTCTTTGACGGCCATGGCCCGCGCCGTCCCTTCCGGGTCGGAACCGGTCGAGAGATCCGTCACTTTCAGCGGGGCATACCCGACGGAGGAGACTACTTGGGAGGGCGTCCCGTCGATGTCCCTGAACGTCGTGCGGAGCGACTCGTGGCGATCGACGATCGCGGCCAGGGCGGCACCGAGGGCAGCAGTGTCGACCGGGCCGGTCAGGCGCAGGGCTTTGGGGATCGTGTAGACCGATGAGCCCGGTTCGAGCTGGTCGAGAAACCAGAGCCGCCGCTGGGCATACGACATCGGAAAAACATATTCTTCCGTATTGTTCATCTCTCGTTCTCAGTCCTGCCGGCCAGGTTGTGCGGAGCCGGACGCCGGGCGGGCGACGCGGGCGGCCCGCCGGATGGCGGGGCCGGTTTCGCCGCGCTGTTCGTCGAGGGCCGCCGCCAGCCCGGCGATCGTCGGATGGCGCAGCAGCAGCGACGGATCGACCTCTCTGCCCAGTTCTTTCCTGAGCCGTGTAGCGACCTGCGTGGCCTTGAGGGAATGGCCGCCCAGTGTGAAGAAACTGTCCCGCCGTCCGATCCGCTCCCGGCCCAGCACGGCAGACCACGCTGCCGCGATGGCCGTTTCGCATGCCCCGACCGGCGGTTCATACGCTTCCTCCGGAGTCGCGGGCGCCAGCCGTGCCAGGGCTTTGCGGTCGATCTTGCCGCTGGCGGCGGTCGGAATCGCCTCGACCCGGACGAAGCGGGCCGGAATCATGTAGTCGGGAAGCAGCCGTGCGAGGCCGTCGCGAAGAAGCGACTCGCCGATCGTTTCGCCGGCCACGTAGAACGCCGTGAGGAGATCGCCGGCCGGGGCGACGGCGCAGGAGCTCACGCCGGGCTGTTCCAGCAGGCACCGCTCGATCTCCATCGGTTCGACGCGGTAACCGCGCACCTGGATCTGCTCATCGAGCCGGCCCGCGAACAGGAGGTTTCCGTCGGTGTCGAGCCGCCCGAGGTCGCCGGTGCGGTAGATCCGCCCTCCTGGAATGCAGGGGTCATCGGCGAAGCGTTCGGCCGTCAGGTCGGGGCGGTTCAGGTAGCCGTTGCCCACGCAGGCGCCGCCGATGACGATCTCTCCGGTTCCCCCGGGCGGAACCGGCCGGCCGCCGCGGTCGAGCAGGGAGATTCTGACGTTGTCGATCGGACGGCCGATGGGAATCTGCCGACGAAGTTCGTCGGTGTCGAGCCGGGCCGCCGTGGCTGCAACGCAGCATTCGCTCGGGCCGTAGTTGTTGGCGACGCAGATCCGGCCGGTGCCGGCGAAGCGGAGGAGCTCCCCGCCGGTATGGATCGTCAGGCCCTCGGGCAGCCGGTCTTCGTGCTCTCGCAGGATGCCCTCGGTCAGCACCGGGGGAATGAACGCATGGGTCACCCCGCGTGTCCGGAGGAAGTCGGCCATGCTCCCGGCGTCGGCCCGGATCCCGTCGGGAACCGGCACGAGGCTTCCGCCTGCCACCAGGGCCGGGATCATCTCCCAGAGCGAGGCATCGAACGAGGGGGCGGAGAACAGGGTCGTGACCGTCGCGGGGCCGAGCCCGTAGAATCGATCGTGCCAGAGGGCCAGGTTGAGCAGCGCCCAATGGCCGATGACCACCCCCTTGGGATGGCCCGTGGAGCCGGAGGTGTGGATGACATAGGCGTCATCATCGGGTGCCGGCGGCGAAAAGACGGCGTCGGGCGCGTCGCCGGAGCGGTCCAGCACGGTGACGCCGCCGGGGACGCTTCCATCTGTGATGGCTACGCGGCACCGGCTTTCCCGGATGATGCCGGCGGTCCGCTCCTGCGGCCACGCCGGATCGAGCGGCATGTAGCAGGCTCCCGCGCCCATGACTCCCAGGGCGGCCGCTACCAGCCCGCGCGAGCGGGGCAGGAGAACCGCCACCGGCTCGCCCGGCCCGACTCCGGCGGCGACGAGGCGGCGGCTCATCCGGTCGGCTTCGGCCATCAGGGCGGCATAGGTCAGGGTTCCCTCGTCGTCCCGGATGGCCGGGGCATCGGGGCTGTATTTCGCGCGGTCACGGATGAGGTCGATGACGGTGCGATCAGGAATGGTTATTGCTTCACCTATAATACTAGTAGATATTATATCTCGATGTTCGGCCGGCAGGATGTCCAGGGCTTCGCAGCCGGCCGTCGGCGTCGTGGCGGCCGAGGCGAATGCGGTGACGAAGCGGTCGGCCAGGCCGGCGATGTCGCTTCGGTCGAAAACGTCGGCGTTGTAGTGAAAGGCGAGCGATACTCCGTTCTCGCGGGTCGGCGCCGCGACGACGGCGAAGTCATAGTTGGTTCGTTCGTGGCTTCCGGCGTGTTTCAGGGTCAGCCCGGCGAAGGGAGTGTTCGACGACGTGGTCACCGGGTAATTCTCGAAGACGAACAGATGGTCGATCAGCCGGCCGTTCAGGGGAGAAAGGTTCTGGACTTCGCCGAGGAAGAGATGCTGGTGGGGTTCGGCCTCGAGCACGTTGGCCTGCAGCCGGGTCGCTGCATCGACGAACGAGCCCGTCAGGTCGAGCCGCACCGGGACGGCATTGATGAAGAGTCCCAGCATCCGGTCAGATCCCGGCAGCGAGGCCGGGCGGCCCGAGACGACCGTTCCGAAGACGACGTCGGAGGCATGATGGAAATTGGCCAGCATCAGCCCCCAGACCGTCTGCAGGAAGGTGCCCAGGGTGATCCGGAGCTGCGCGGCGACGTTCCCGGCTTTCGTGACGATGTCGGCCGGGAGGGCTGAGGCAATCGTCTGAAGGTCGTAGCCGGTGCCCTTGTGATGACGGCGTGCGGGTGCCGGTGTGGGTGTGTCGAATCCGGCGAGGCGGCTGCTCCAGTAGGCGCGGGCGGCGACGGCATCCTGCCTGCCGATCCACTCGATGTACCGAGCGTATGGGACGGTGGGGGACAATCCGGCGACGCCGCCCGTCGCGTAGATGTGGGCAAACTCCTGCTGAAGGACCGACAACCCCCACCCGTCCAGCATGATGTGATGCAGGTTCCAGATCACGGTGTGACGGTCGGGGGCGCAGGCGATGACGTTGATCCGCATCAGGGGATCGGTTCCCAGGTCATAGCCGACAGCCCGCTCTTCCTCTTTGCGGCGGGCGATGTAGCGATCCGGGGGTTCGCCGTCGGGCACGGACTCGAAGACCACCGGGATCGGGCGGCGTTTCAACACCACCTGGACCGGCCTTCGGGTCTTCTCGTGCAGGAATGCCGTCCGAAGGATCTCGTGGCGATCGACCAGCGCTGTCCAGGCGGCGATGAACCAGTGGCGGTTGAGCGGGCCTTCGATGTCGAACCAGATCTGGTCGCAGTAGGCCAGGGCGTCGGCCGCGACCGTCGCATGGTGGAGCATCCCTTCCTGCATCGGCGAAAGGGGGTAGATGTCTTTGACGTTTTCTTTCGTGATCACTCGAAGATCCTCTCGAACTCGTCGGCGTCGAGACCCTTGTATGATACATCCGATGCGGTCAGTTCGGCATGCTGACGTTGGGCGAGCAGCCGGACGAGGGCGACGGTCTCCTCTTCCCAGGCATTCATCAGCCTTTCGATGCGATCGGCGGCATACCGGCGGCGGCCATGGGCGATGGACAGCCGCATGCGGCCGTCGGTCGCCATGGCCGAGACATCGACGGGGGTCGGCCGGCTCAGCCGCGGATCGACTTCCGTGCCGGCTTTTCCCGTGGCGAGGCGGAACAGGCCGCCCTTTGCCGCGGTGAACGAGCCGAGGTAGTTGAACCCGATCGCGGGGGTGACGTCTGGCACCGCTCCGCTCTCCCGCAGCAGGTCGTAACCGATGCCCAGCAGCGGAACGCGGCGAAGCGCTTCCTTGACGCCGGTCACCTGGCCGGCCGGTTCGTCACAGGCGAGAGCGAGGCGGAACGGGTGAACGGCGGTGAACCAGCCGACGGTGCGGGTGATGTCGATCTCGGCATCGATCTCGGCGCGGCCATGGGACTCGAGGGTGATAACCGAGTCCCGGATCCCCTCGGTGCGCAGGAGAGCGCGGCCGAGAGCGGTCAGCAGGATGTCTGCCGGGTTGGTGCGGAAGGCCAGGTTGGCTTTTTCCAGCAGCATCGTCGTCAGATCGGGTTCGAGAAGCCGTTCGATCCGGATTTCGTCGGCGAACAGGTCCGGGGCGTCATGATCGGGGGAAAAGGCGGCGGGGGCGGCCGCAATGTCGCGCCAGTAGGCGGTTTCGGCGGCGGCCTGTTCCCGGTGGGCTGCCAGGGCTTCTCCCCAGCGCCGGATCGAG
>JAKQOH010000182.1 GCA_029565415.1 Candidatus Rifleibacteriota bacterium
ATCTCCGCGCCGAGAGCGCCCGCCATCTTCCTGAACGATTCGAACCTTGAGTGATACTCGACGTACGGGTGAATATTCGGGTTTTCCCAGAACAGGACGATGTCGGCGATCCCTTCGCGTTTCAGGTGCGGCCAGGCGCCACTCAGACAAGGGCCGCAGCAGGTGTGAAGCAGGACCGACATTCGGATGTTTCCTTCAGACCATCGTTCCGGACATCGTCCAGAGGCGTGCGCGATCGATCTTCACCCGGACGAAACGCCCGATCAGGTCGGAAGAGCCGGCAAAATCGACGACCCGGCCGGTTCGCGTCTTTCCCAGAAGATGGCCGGGCGTGCGCTCGGAACAGCCGTCGACCAGCACGTCGAACGTGTGGCCGACCTGTTTTGCGCTTTCTTCTTCGGAGATGGCGTTCTGGACTTCGATCAGGCGGGTAAGCCGCGCCTTGCGCTCGTCTTCGGGGAGCATCCCTTCCATCGAAGCCGCAGGGGTGCCTTCGCGAGGGGAATAGTAATACGTATACGCAGACTCGTATCTTACTTCTCTGACGAGCGACAGGGTTTCCTCGAACTCGGCTTCGGTCTCGGTTGGAAAGCCGCATATCAAATCAGTTGTTATACATGCACCGGGAATGGCGGTGCGCACGCGCTCGATGAGGTCCAGATACCGCCTTCGGGTATAGCCGCGGTTCATTATCCGAAGAATGCGGTCCGAGCCGGCCTGGGCGGGGAGGTGAAACATTTCGCAGAGCTTTTGAAGGCGAGCCATCCGGTCGACGGCCTGGAAGGAAAAATCGCGCGGATGTGAGGTAAGAAACCTGATCCACCGAATGCCGGGAATCTGCTCCACCCGTTCGAGAAGAGTGATGAAGCCTTCCTCCAGGCCGATATCCTTCCCGTAAGCGTTCACGTTCTGGCCAAGCAGGGTTATCTCGACGACGCCTTTCCTGGCCAGATCGCTGATGAAATCGATGAGCTCGGGGAGGGGACGGGAAACCTCGGGACCACGGACGTGCGGGACGATGCAGTAGGAACAGAAGTTCGTGCATCCCCTGATAATGTTCACCAGGGCCGAGAATGGTTTTTCGAGGATTATGCCGTCAGCCTGTTCTCCGTCGAATCCTCCGATGGCGGCAAAAGCTCCTGTGGCTTTCCGGGTTCGTGCGTGCTGGAGCAGAAGAGGAAGGGTTGGAATGTCGTTCGGGCCGAATACGAGATCGACATGCGGCAGAAGCTCGAACAGCCGTTCCTTTTTTGCCTGGGCCACGCAGCCGGCAATGCCGATCAGGAGCTCGCGGTTCGTTTTTTTCAGCCGTTGCAGCGACTGAATGCGACTGATGAGGCGTTGTTCCGCGTGCTCCCGCACACAGCAGGTGTTGAACAGAATGAGATCGGCATCGTCTTCCGAATTGGATTCTTCGTAGCCGATGCTCGTGAGCATGCCGCGAATACGCTGAGCGTCAGCCTGATTCATCTGACACCCGAAAGTGGTGAGGAAATACCTCGGAGAATGTGTGGTTCCCATATTCAGGAAGGCATTCTACCACAAAAAACAAAGAAAGAATCAATCAATTTAATGATTATTATCTTAAATTATTAAAGACAATATCATTAATCAGATTAATTTTGTCGGAATTGTTCAGGTATCGTGCATTGAGAATCCTGGCTGAGCCTTGGAGACGGTGCAGAGATGTGATACACTTGCACCCTCATTCAATGAGCTATTTCCATGCTCGGTCATATCTGAGAAATCACTTCCCGTATTGCTGGAGGAATAATGAAAAGCGTTTGTAGGCTTGTCTTCTGGAGCATCCTTTGCTGCATTGCCCTTTTTGTCGTGACGGCTGCCATGCCTGCGTTTGCCGCCGACGTTCCTGCTGCCCGGCTCGAAGGCGATGCAATTGAACCTGAAATGGTGGAAGCCCCGAATACATCTGTCTATGAACTTCCCAAAATGGATTTCGTTCCAGCCCAGATTGAGGAAGCGGCCAGCCCGGTGGTCGAAGTCCCCGCGCCGGCAGAGACAAAGCCTGCAGTCGTGAAAGCCGAGCCTCCGGTCGAACAAGTGAAGTCTTCCGTCGAGCCCACGGAAAAGAAGGCGGAGACTGGGCGTTATGCCCGGAATAAGAAAATTTCGGGCAGGATTCGTGAATACTGGCTGAAAATTCACGGCGAACCGGAAGCTGCTCCCGTTGACGACGTGAAAAAAGAAAAAGTCGTGACCCCCCTTTCTTCCCAGGAAGCAAAGGTGATCGCAGCTCCTGCAACAGAAGCTCGGAATGAAGCTGCCGTTTCTTCCGGCGAATCTCGCAGGGAGGGCACGATCATCCGGCAGGTTCCCGTTGAGCAGAAGCCCATTGTCGCAAAGACCGAGCCTGCCGTCGAAGAGCCCAGGCTCGCTGTTGAAGAACCGAAAGCCGCTGTCGAAGAACCGAAAGCCGCCGTCGAAGAACCGAAGCCTGTCTTTGAAGAGACAAAGGGGGCTGTTGAAGAGACGAAGCCCGTCTCCGATATTCCGGAGAAGAAGGTCGAGAGCTCTCTTGCGCGCGCAGACCGGAAATTGTCCACCAAGGTGCGTGGCTACTGGCTGAAGCTCCACGCTCAGGAGGAAGAAGGCCAGATTGTCGCCAGGGAGCCCATGAGTCTCCCGGCAGCAGCCCAGCCGGCGAAACCCCAGATCGTTCCTCAGACAACCCAGGAAGAGAAGACCGACAAGCCCGTTGTGGGTGTCGAGCCGTCTGCCGGCGAATCCAAGGTCGAGATTGCTTCTGCCGAGCCGGCCCGCACCCCCGAATCCAAGGACGAAACTTTTGCACC
>JAKQOH010000226.1 GCA_029565415.1 Candidatus Rifleibacteriota bacterium
ACATGCCCAAATGGGTAATCAATGAAGACCTGTGCAAGGGTTGCGGAATCTGCATCGGACGTTGCCCGATGAAGGTGCTCGGGGTTTCCGATCATCTGTCCGCCAAGGGATACCATCCGACGAAGATGCTGAACGAAGAGAAGTGCACCTCGTGCGCACTGTGCGCGCGAAGCTGCCCCGACGTGGCTATCGAAGTGTTCAAGGCCTGAATCATCCAGAAACGGAGCGAACAATGGCTGACAAGATCCTGATGAAAGGCAACGAGGCCCTGGCCGAGACGGCCGTCCTGGCCGGTTGCCGGCATTATTTCGGTTATCCCATCACCCCGCAGAGCGAGCTGCCCGAGTATCTGGCGAAGCGGCTTCCCGAGGTCGAAGGCGTGTTCCTGCAGGCCGAGAGCGAGATCGCCGCGATCAACATGGTCTTCGGCGGCGCCGCCACCGGCGCGCGCGTCATGACCAGCAGCAGCAGCCCCGGCGTCAGTCTGAAGCAGGAAGGTATTTCCTACATCGCGGCGGCCGAGCTTCCCTGTCTCATCGTCAACGTGATGCGCGGCGGTCCGGGCCTGGGCAACATCTCGCCGGCCCAGTCGGATTACTTCCAGGCGACCAAGGGCGGTGGCCACGGGGATTACCACCTGATCGTTCTGGCCCCCAACTCGGTCCAGGAAATGTCCGACATGACGATGAAGGCGTTCGAGGCGGCCGATACGTTCAAGAACCCCGTCATGATCCTCAGCGACGGCGTTCTCGGCCAGATGATGGAGCCGGTCGTGCTGCCCGAGCCGGTCAACTACGACATCAACGCGAAGAAGTGGGGCCTCGGGTACCGCGGCGCCGACAAGAAGGGCCGCAACCTCTGCACGACGATCTTCATGGACGTCGAGCACCTCGAGGAGCACAACTGGCATCTCTACCAGAAGTACCAGTTCATCCGCGACGAGTTCGAGAAGGGCTCCTGGAAAGATCTGGCGGTCGAAGAGCACGAGTGCGAAGACGCCGACATCATCCTCGTCGGGTACGGCATCATCAGCCGCATCCTGAAGACCGTCGTCGAGAAGTGCCGGAAACGCGGCATCAAGGCCGGTCTGCTGCGCCCGAAGTCGCTGTGGCCTTTCCCGAGCGCCCGCGTCGCCGAGCTGGCGAAGAAGACGAAGCAGTTCCTCGTCGTCGAGATGTCGTGCGGCCAGATGGTCGAGGACATCAAGCTGGCCGTCGAGGGCAAGGTGCCCGTCTACTTCTTCGGCCGCACCGGCGGAACCATTCCGTCCGACTTCGAGATCCTCAACGAAGTCGACAAGATCGTGCGCCCCGACTGACGGCGCCGCGCAGACAAAGGAGCGAAGCAAATGCAGAAGATATTCTCGCGGCCGCAGAGCCTGAGCGCGAACCCGACCCATTATTGTCCCGGCTGCGACCACGGCGTCATCCATCGTCTCGTGGCCGAGTCCGTCGACGAGCTGGGCCTGGCCGAACGCACGATCGGCGTGGCGCCGGTCGGCTGCTCGGTATTCGCCTACGAATACTTCAACCTCGACTTCATCTCCGCCGCCCACGGCCGCGCACCGGCCGTCGCGACGGGCATCAAGCGCTGCCGGCCCGACTCGATCGTGTTCACCTACCAGGGTGACGGCGATCTGGCCGCGATCGGCACGGCCGAGATCATCCACGCCGCCAACCGCGGCGAGAACATCACGGTGGTGTTCATCAATAATGCGATCTATGGAATGACCGGCGGTCAGATGGCCCCGACCACGCTGGTCGGCATGAAGACGGCGACCTCGCCCTACGGCCGCGACGCTTCCCTGACCGGCAACCCGATCAAGATTTCCGAAATGATCGCCTGTCTCGACGCCCCGGCCTATGTGACCCGCGTCACGGTGAACACCCCGGCAGCCCTGATGAAGACGAAGAAGGCGATCAAGAACGCCTTCCAGCTCCAGAAGGACGGCAAGGGTTTCTCGTTCGTCGAAGTGCTGTGCATCTGCCCGACCAACTGGGGCAAGCAGCCCGCCGATGCCCACAAGTGGCTGGGGGACAACATGATCCCGGTCTTCCCGCTCGGCACGTTCCGGGACAAGCACAAGATCGAAGCCTGAGAAATCCACGGCCGGCCGCGCATGCCTCACGGCATCGCATCCCGTCATCGAGAGACATGGGCGACCCGCAAGGGTCGCCTGTTGTCTTCAGAGCAGGAGATCGACGCACCACTGGGACACCGAGGCACAGAGGATGAACCGAAATATGGGACGATCGCCTCTGTGTCTCCGTGCCTCCGTGGTTCGTTGAATATCAAAGAATATAAAGGATAAAATATGAATATCCCCCAGGGAAAGGAAGAAGTCATCATGGCCGGGTTCGGCGGTCAGGGCGTGCTGTTTCTGGGCAAGGTTCTGGCCGAGGTCGGGATGGCGGCCGGGAAGAACGTGTCCTGGCTCCCCTCCTACGGCCCCGAGATGCGCGGCGGAACCGCCAACTGCTCGGTGGTCATCTCCGAGACCCCGATTGCCTCGCCGATCGTGAACGAGCCCGACCTGCTGATCGCGATGAACCGCCCCTCCGTCACGCGGTTCCTTCCCAAGGTCAAGAAGGGCGGCGTCATGATCTACAACGCGTCCCTGATCCCCGAGGAGACGTTCCGGGGTGACGTGAAGGCTGTTCCCGTGCCGGCCAGCAAGATCGCCGGCGATCTGGGCAGCGAGCGCGTCGCCAACGTCGTCATGGCCGGCGCCTTCCTGCGCGCCTGTCCCGTCATGTCGCTCGAGCAGGCGCTCAAGCAGATCGAGCATCTCACCCCCGCGAAGAAGAAGGAGATGCTCGAGCTCAACAAGACGGCTTTCACCAAGGGCTACGAATACGCCAACGCCTGAATTTGCCGTTTTCGTCAAACGCCCCGCGTGTCCCCGCGCGGGGCGTTCTCTTTCCCCCGCCCCCGGGGCCAGTTGCGCTTTTTGGAACGGGTCGGTAGAATAGAGGGCAGGATCAATGGCCGGTTTCAGCCGGCCGTGAAGGAGAAACCGGGTTGAAGAACTGAGACGGTGGCGCTGACAGGAAGAACGGCGGGCTTTTTTGACGGCTCGCCGGCGCGCTCCGTCCGGTGGGAAGGACAACGGGAATTCCGTGCATGCCTTTCCCCGGTTCCAAGGCAGGATGACCATCGGATTCCCTGGCGTCCAGCACATTGCGGAGCGACCGGCCTGCCCTCTTGCTAGGGGGATTTCATGATCAGATTCATCGATGTGGATTTCACGCATGCGGATGCGCCCGAACCGCTGTTTTGCGGGATCAGTCTCCAGTTCGACACGGGCTGGACGGGCCTTGTGGGGGCGAACGGTTCGGGTAAGACCACGTTGCTCAGGCTTGCGGCGGGCGATCTGGCGCCGGACTCGGGACGGATCCTCCGCAAGGGGCGGCTGGGTCAGTGCCACCAGCGAACGGATTTCCGCCCTGACGGGTGGGAGGTATTCCGCGATGCCGGAGATGCCGATGCCGCACGGTTGAAAGGCATTCTCGGCATCCGGTCGGACTGGTGGGAGCGCTGGGACACCCTGAGCCACGGGGAGCGGAAACGGGCGCAGATCGCGACCGTGTTGTGGCGCCAGCCCGACGTCCTTCTCGTCGACGAGCCGACCAACCATCTTGACGCGGAAAGCGGGGAGATGGTGCGGGCCGCGCTTGCCGCCTTCCGCGGCATCGGCATTCTCGTCAGTCACGACCGGCAGCTCCTTGATGATATATGCACAAATATTATATTCATCGAACCACCGGGAGTCCTTGCCATCCCTGGAGCCTACACCGAGGCAGCCGCCCAGAAGGAGCTCGGGGAGGAGCACCAGCGCCGGCAGCGGAGTGTCGCGAAGGATGAGGTGCAAAAGCTGCATCGGGAGATGATCCGCAGGCAGGCCGAGGCAGCCCGGTCGGCCAGCCGGATGTCGAAGCGCCATCTCCACCGGAATGATTCGGACGGCCGGGGAAAAATCGATCTGGCCCGGCTGACCGGAAAGGATGCCATTGCCGGCAACTTCGCCCGGCAATTGCGCGGGCGGCTCGAGAAGGCCGGGGAGCTGCTGGAGGGGATCGGCTTCCGAAAGGAGTACGATCTTGCCTACCGGATCGAGGGCGAACGGTCGAACCGGGATGTCCTGGTGCGGCTCGAGCAGGGGGTTCTGCCGCTCGGGCCGTCGATATCGCTCGCCTTTCCCGATCTTGTCCTGCTGCCGGCAGACCGGATCGGCATCAGCGGCCCGAATGGCACGGGCAAGAGCTGCTTCCTCCGGTATCTGGTCGGTCGGTTGAGCCTGCCGGCCGATCGTGTGGTGTATTTGCCGCAGGAAATTCCGATCGATGATGGGGAGCGGCTGATCCGCGAGGTGCGGCGGCTGAAGAGGGACGAGCTCGGCGGGGTCCTGGCTTGCGTGAGCTGTCTCGGAACGCGGCCCGAACGGCTCCTGCGGGGGGATCTGCCCAGCCCCGGCGAGATCCGCAAGATTCTGCTGGCACTCGGCATCATTCGCCGTCCGCACCTGATCGTCATGGATGAGCCGACGAATCATCTGGATCTTCCGGCGGTTGAGTTGCTGGAAAAGGCTTTGCGGGGGTTTCCCGGCGCTCTGATTCTCGTGAGCCACGATGCGCGGTTTCTCGACGGGCTTGCGGATACCCGGTGGCGATTTTCCCGGGAATCGACCGGGAGGATGGCCCTGCGGGTGGCGTAAGGGGGCTGGTGAAGGCGCCGCCGCCTGGTTGCGGGTAGATGTGGTACCATCAGGCATCCGCATCGCCTGCGAAAAGTCCAGCGGGGATGCTTCGGACAAATCAGCATAAAGGATGCGCACCATGAGGTTGCAGGCGATACTGTTCCTGGTGTTGGTGGGACTCCTCCTTGTCCGGTTTCCGGTCCTTGCGAAAAACAACACGCAGGAAGATGAATTGAAGAAGCAGGCTGATGAACTCACATATGCCGGCCAGCTGAACAAGGCGAACGAGCTCCTCGGGAACGAGCTGAAAAATGGAACGGGATCCTCCTCCGGAGCCGACGGCGGCTGGGACATGACGTCGATGATGCTCAGCATGATCTGGGGCTCGATTGGCGTCGGATACTTCATCTACGGAAAAAAGCAGGCGAAAGCGCTCTTCCTGCTCTGCGGCATCGGTCTGAGCGTGTTTCCGCTGTTCGTTTCGGGTACGGTCTTGAGTATCGTGCTCGGTATGGGATTGTGCATCCTACCGTTCAAGGTCGATTTTTAACGCCCATTTCTGCATCGAGATTGCGGGAAAGGTGGAATTTCGGCCGCGGGTGATGTAAAATCAGGGAACTGACCCTATCTCCGAGGAGGCTCATGCATGTCTGCAGAGGTTGAACGGATCATCCTGGCCGGGTTTGGCGGACAGGGCATCCTGTTTCTGGGAAAAGTTCTCGCCGAGGTCGGCATGCGCAACGGCAAACACGTGTCCTGGCTGCCTTCATACGGCCCCGAGATGCGCGGCGGCACCGCGAACTGCACCGTCATCCTCTCGTCGCACGAGATCGCTTCCCCGCTGGTTTCTGTGCCCGACACGGTCATCGCGATGAACCGCCCGTCCGTGGCCAAGTTCAATCTTCGCATCAAGGCCGGCGGCATGCTGATGTACAACTCCTCTCTGATCGAGCGCCAGGAATTCCGCGACGACATCCGGCTCGTCGAGGTGCCGGCGAGCGAGATCGCCGACGAGCTCGGCAATCCGCGCGTGGCCAACCTCGTGATGGCCGGCGCCTACGCGAAGTTCAGCAAGCTGGTCTCGTATGAAGCCATGGCCGAGAATCTGCCCAAAATCACTCCCAAGGCCAAGAAAGAGCTGATCGACCTGAACCTGAAAGCCCTCGAACGCGGCTTCCAGTTCGTGACCGAGAAGAAGTACATGTTCGGCCGGTACGTCTACTCGGTGTTCAAGGGTATCGGCAGCAACTCCTGATGTTTTCCCGTGCGGTTCCGCCCCGGATCGGCCGTTCAATGAGCCCCCAGGCGGAACCGTCGCATTTTCAGCGGAGGTCGCGCACGCGTCTCCCGATCGCAGGAAGGTAAACGGACACCATGACGGAAACCACGAAGAAAACCCCCAGAGCGAAGATCACTGCGAAGACGGCGACGAAGCCCGGCGCGAAGAAAACCGCGCCGGCTGTGAAAAAGACTGCCGCCACGGCCGGAAAAGCGCCGGTGAAGCGCTCACGGGCATCGACTGCGAAAGAGACCGGCATCATCAAGCCGCCGCGTCGCAAGGTTGCGCCGAAAACCCGCAGCGAAGAGCGAGTGACGTCGCGCCGGGTCGCGATGCACGACCTCCCCGACACGCTCGTGCAAGCCCTGAAAGCCCTCGCCGAGAAGAAGGTCATCGATCTTGCCGTACTCGACGTCGACGGCCTCGTTTCCTATGCCGATTACTTCGTGCTCGGCACCGGCACCAGCACGCCCCACATCCAGGCCATGGCCGACGCCGTCGCCCACCTCCTCAAGGTGCCCGGCGTGAAGGGTGCCCGTGTCGAGGGCGATGCCCAGGCCACCTGGGTGCTGATCGACGGCGGAGACTTCGTCGTCCATTTGTTCCAGCCCGATGCCCGGCGCTTCTACGCGCTGGATGACCTGTGGGGCGATGCCCCGAGGATCCCCTTCGAAGCATGAGCGACGAGGTGCTCGTTCCGCATGCGCGGGTTCTCGAACCCGACGCCGGCGGCGTTCTGAGCGACGAAAACCGTCATTATCTCGAGCGCGTGCTGCGGCTTCGGGCGGGGGATGCCTTCACCGTTACCGACGGAACGGGCCGCGAGACGATCGCCGTTCTCGGGGCTCAGGGCTCTTACCAGCTCCGGGAATGGACCGACCCCGGGCGAGAACCGGCGTTCGAGACGACGATCTTCTGCGCCGTTTCGAAAGGGGACCGGTTCGAGTGGCTGATCGAGAAAGCTGTCGAGATGGGCGTGCGGCGCATCGTGCCCCTGCTGACGAGCCGCGTGGTGGCCGGAACGCCGGGGCGCGCGAAGATCGACCGGTGGAGCAAGATCGCCGTGACCGCGATGCTCCAGTGCGGCGGCTGCGTGATGCCCGAGGTGGCCGAACCACTGCCGTTCCGGGAGCTCCCCCGGCCGTCCGGCGATGTGCGACCGGTGCTGCTCCACGAGATCCCCATGGCGGTCTCGCTCCGGGAGCTGCCGAAAGCCGAGAAACCGGAACTGTGGCTTGCTTCGGGCCCCGAGGGCGGGTTCGACCCGAACGAGGTGAAGACCTTTCTCGACGCCGGTTGGCAGGCTGTCTGGCTCGGCAAACGTCTGTTCAAGACCGACACCGCCCCCGTCGTCGCCCTCGCCCGCCTGCTGAGCCTCTGAAGACCCCGAAGCCAGGTTCGGTCACGACAACCATACGCCATTGAATAAATCGCAGGTCTCAAGGCCGTATCCGCAGATGCAGGGCAGATGAAGGACAGATGGGAACGACCGTTGAGAACGAAAGACCGATCTTTCGTGATCTGAAAAACAATTCGTGCGTTTCCTGCCGTTTATCTGCGACATCTGTGCCATCTGTGGATGTGGCTCTCGTTCTGAATCGCACATGCCGGGTGTGAGGGCACAAAGACGATGGGGAGTGACCCCGCCGCGACGTTCATGATGTGTCTGAATATAAAACTATGAGCTATTCATTTTTATTGAGATCGCTGGGGTGCAAGGTCAGCCAGTATGACGGGGCGCGCATCGCCGAGATGCTCGTCGGGCGCGGCTTCCGCCATGCCGCCGAAGGCGAGGCCCCGGATCTGTTCATCCTGAACGGGTGTGCCGTGACCGGCCGCGCGTCCCAGAAGGTGCGGCAGGCGCTGCGGGCCGCCCGGCGCCAGTGGCCTGCGGCCCGCATCGTTCTGGCGGGCTGTGAAGCCCGCCTGGAGGGCCGGCATTCGCACGGGGAGGATGAGGAACCGCCCGTCGAGAAGGACGGCACGCTCCCGTATGCGACCGTTCCGGCCGTACGGGAGCTTCTCGAAAAGCTCGGAATGCTGCTGCCCCCTGTCCCTGCTGATGACGAGGAGGCGCATCTGCCCGAAGAGCTGATCGGCGGCGAGCGGACACGGGCGTTCCTCAAGATCCAGGATGGCTGCACCCAGTTCTGCGCCTACTGCATCGTTCCGCATCTGCGCGGTCCCGAAACCTCCCGGGAACGGCCGGAGCTGCTTGCCGAAGCCCGCCGCATCGTGGCGGCGGGGCGCCGGGAGATCGTGGTCACCGGCATCCACGTCGGACGGTATGCCTTCGGCCTCGTGCCGCTTCTGCAGGAGCTGGCCGGCCTCGCGGGCCTGGAACGCATCCGTCTCAGTTCGATCGAGCCGATCGAGGTGGGGGAGGAGCTGGTCGCGTGGCTGGGATCGGAGCCGAAAGCCTGTGTCCATCTGCATCTGCCGCTCCAGTCGGGATGCGACGAGACCCTGAAGGCGATGCGGCGGCCCTACGACACTGCCGCTTTCGCCGCCCTCGTCAGCCGCTTGCGAAGCCGCCTGCCCGATATCGGCATCAGCACCGACCTCATCGTCGGCTTCCCGGGCGAGACCGAGGCGCAGTTCGCCGCAACCCTTGCATTCGTCGAGAAGATGGCGTTCTCGAGAATCCATATTTTCCGCTATTCCCCAAGAACCGGCACCCCCGCCGCGACGATGCCGGATCAGCTTTCGAATGCGGTCAAGCAAGCCCGCGCCAGGGCCGTCGAAACCGTATGGAAAACGACCGCCCGCGCCTTCCACGAGCGATTCGTGGGCAGGGAAGCGGAAGTGCTGTGGGAAACGCGGGATGACGATCTCTGGCACGGTCTCACACGGGCATACATCCCGTGCCGGACCCGCAGCGACCGGGATCTCCACAACGTGATCACCCGCGTCCGGGTTACCGCCGCCGACGCCGAGGGCTGCGTCGTCGAGATCGCCTGACCCTGACTCGGTCAGGGATGCCGGTCACTTCGTGGTGGCGAGGTTGGCCATCGCTTCTTCGATGACCTTCGCGTTGTCGATCGACATCTCCTTCGTGCGCAGCGTCTCGACCTTGCTCTTGCCGAAGTTGAACACCTGCTTGTTGGCCTCGTAGGCCTTGATCTTCTTCTCGATCGAGCTGTCGTTCATCCATTGCAGGTCGCACTTGGCATACTCGGCCTTGATCTGTTCCATTTCCTTGCACTTGGCATCGATCATCTTCTCGAGATCGGCCCGCGCCTCCCCCGTCTTCTCGTTGAGCCGGAGGTCGTTGGCGAGATTCGCGCGCAGCTCCTCGGTCGTGGCCGGATACTGGTCGATCAGCCTGGTGAACTGCTTCATCTTCTCCGGGTCTTTCTTGTCCTCTTCGCTCAGCTTTTCCATCGCTTTCTCGATTTGCCGGTCGGCGAGCTTCATCTCGTAGGCCTTCTTCTGGGCCGACGCCTGCTCTTTCTGTGATGCGTTCTTCTCGTCATATATCGTGTCAAATGATTTCCCGAAGAACTCCTTCTCATCCTCCTGGATCTTCTTGTCGACTTCCTGGATGATTTTGTCCGCCTCGTCGGAGGGCCGTTGGCCCTTGGCCGGCAGGCCGTTCTCAGGGCATTCAATATCGGCAAGTTTATTCCGCATCGTCGTGGCGAACTCGACGTCGGGGTCGGTGCCGGTCAGCCAGCCGAAGGCGTAGTTGTACCACTTCTTGCCGGTGTCGACGTCCTTGATCTGGTTGTTCAACTCCTTCAGGTCGGAATTGGCCTGTTTGATCGTATCCTGCTGCACCGTGGACATCTCGTCGAGCTGTTCCTTGGTGAGGTTCTTCAGCGAGTCGGCCGTCAGCTCCTGGTCGAACCAGTTGGATTTTTCTGCCTCCGAGAGATCCTCCTTGATCGTCGAGGCGGTCTGCAGGTTGCTGGCATACGTCTTGTTCGCGAGCTGGTAGTAATCGTCGCGCATGATGACCGAGGTGCGCTCGGTGTGCGTCAGCTCCTTCCGCGAGCCCGGCACGCGCATCTTCATGGTCACGACCACGTCCACGCGGGCCGACTGCTGGGGATTGGCCTCGGCCTCCTCCGCGGAAAGGGTTTTGCGCGAGACGGTGACGGTCTCGACGTGACTGGAAAGCGTGCGCGGCCCTTTCCCGGCCATTTCCCGGCGCAGGAGGGGCTTGGAGAAGGTGTATTTGACGGCGATCGTCCGCTCGTTGGCGAGTTTCTCGCCCTCCATCGCTTTTTCATCTCCCGAGAACCGGTCGAACTCCATCGAGAGGGGCTCCTGGGAGATCTTGAACGTGCCGGCCTTGACGGCCTTCAGGTCGGCGGTCAGCATCTGGATGATCAGCCGGCTGTCGTGCTGGAGCGTCTGGCGTGTCGTGGTCTGGGCCATGTTGCGCTGGGCCTGGCTCCAGAGGTTCATCGTCACGCCCATGACGATCGAGAACAGGACGATGCTCACCATGACCTCGGTCAGGGTGAATCCGTGTCTGCGATGCGTCTTCATGCGGATGGCCTCATTTCCTGAGCCCCGTTCTCAGAGAAACTTCGTTTCGGGGTTGAACACCAGGGTCGCGGCCCGAAGCCGATGTTCGGGCTGGTTCGTCGCGGCTTTGCCGCCCATGTCTCGCCACTTGATCTCGGCCTCGAAGTAGATCTCGACGAGCTGGCCGGCATCGTTCTTCGAGCCGGTCATGTTCGCCTCGATCCAGAACTCCCGGTCGTCGGCCTTCTTCTGCTCGTCGAGCGCCGCGACCGTCTCGGGATAATACTTCGCGGGCACGGCGAACGGCTTTTCCTGCATCACTTCCGGGCACTCCTTGACGTAGGTCGCGAACGGGACGTGCTTGACCTCCTCGATCAGCCGGTTGAGGATGGCCGCCGCCTTCGACTGGTTGCTCGTCTTGGCCGTGGCGGTGTAGTTGCCCGAGATGAGCCGCATCAGGGGAATGAAGGCGAGGGCGATGACCGCGGCGGCGACGAGGATCTCGACCAGCGTGATGCCGGTCCGGCCGGGGCGAGGTCGTGGCGTCATGTCAGTCCACCTTCCAGGTCGACCATTTCGGGGAGAGGGTCAGATGGTACCGCCGCGGATCGAACTTGCCGGTCGAGGGGTGCAGGCTGCCGAGGGAAGCGCGCACGCGCGAGGAGATGTAGTCGATCATGACGTGGCCCTGCATGCGCATCTTGTCGACGCGGTTCGTGACCCAGTTGCCCTGGATGTTCAGCGAGGCGCTGGGCGAGACATACAGGCCGACGTTCGTGTAAACCGAGCCTTCGACCGTCCAGTTGCCGGCTTTCGTGACGACCAGGCCGCCGTTGCGGGCGATCAGGCTGAACACCGTGCGCTTGTCGGGATTTTCGGCCACCGATGCATCGTCGATGCACCGGATGTTGCAGCCGAGGTGGATGTTGCCCGAACAGACGATGATGCCCTTCCCGATGACGTTGAACGTGTCGCCTTCGGGGGGCGTGAACTCCTTCTCGTTCGAGCCGATCGAGCCCGCGATGAACGAGACGCCGTTGAGCAGGAACGCCTTTCCCTGGGGCGTGTCGATCATGCGGTTGGGCAGATCCTTCACGAAGGCGTCGTAGTTCGGGTAGTAGTAGGTGGCTTTCTTCGCATACTGCTCGATCGCGTAGAAGTTGGCCGGGCAGTTCACCATCTTCGCCGGATCGTAGGCCGTCAGCGCCGTGTCGGCGGCGTTCGTCTCGACGTCGAAGGGCTTGAGGAACCACAAATTATAGTCATACTTATTTATCACCTCGTCAGAATACCAGACGGGAATCGGAATCGGGGGCACGAAGCACCACGGCGGCGGGAACGGCAGCAGCGGCAGCCGGTCGGTCTGCGTGAGGCCGATGATCGTGACGTGCCACTGGCGGTACCGCTTGGCCACCATGCCTTCGATGTCGCGGGAAAGCGTCGGGTAGACGCTGTTCACCCCGAAAAAGTGCGTCTTGTTCTGGCCCCAGCCAAGGGTCGGCAGGGTGTAGACGCTGTTGCGGGTGCCCATCCAGGGCAGCTCGAAGTCGATGAACGCGTCGGCATCGTCGCTCTGGTCGCCGAACGCGACGGGGGCGTTGGGAAGGGCTTTGCCGAGTCCGCGCTGGGCAAGCGAGATGCCGAAGCTGATGATGGTGCTGCTGACCTTGGAGATATCGGGGATGAAATTGATGCCGTTTTTCTTGTCCTTGTCGGGGGCTTCGGCCGGGGGCTCGGGAGCCCACCATTTGCCGGCGTTCACGCGCTTGATGCTGGAACGCCACGTTTCGCGGTTTTCCTTGTATTTGGGGTCCTTGTTGAGGAATTTCGCGTTTCCCGCGACATCCGAGGAGAAGGAGAAGCCGCGGTTGAGCTTCTCGAATTTGAGGCTCTTGATGCTCGGGATCTTGTATTTCTCTGCGTCGAGCTTTTTCGACTTCGTATAGAAGGTCATGTCGACGTTGTAGTTCGCCTGCGAGACGACCATGTCCTCATCGCGGCCGAGCATCATCAGGCCGTCGATGCCGCCGGACAGGTTCAGGAAGGTGTTGCCGATACTGTTCTGCGAGAACTGCGGCCCCTTCCAGTCACCCATCATCGAACAGTTGATGAGCAGGGGCGTTCCCGGCTCCTCGTCGCTGGCGTAATCGTCCGGCATGTAGTTGATGCGGATCTGGCCGCCGATCTCCTTGTTCTTCTCGCGCGTCTCCTTGTCCTGGATGCGGCCGCCGCTGTTGTTCACGTAGAAGCTGCCGCCGTAATCGTTGAAGTTCATCTTGTCGTTGCTGAGGTTCGCTGCAAAGAAGCTGTACAAGGGCGCCATAGGTTGTATATCGGAGACTTTGAATTCCTTCGTCGCCTCGATGCGCCGTTCCGAGAAGGTGCCGTCGTTGAAGTTGATGCGAGAGACGGATTTGATGCGGATCTCGCCGTATTTCTCGACGTGGTATTCGAAGCCGGTCGGGACCGTGCCGATCGCGGACGGCCACAGGTCGGCCACCTTGGGGAAGAAGTTCTCGTCATACAGCCATTTGAACGGGTAGATGTTCGGCTTGTTGAATGCCTGGGCGACCATGCGGGCAATGACGTCGAGGGTGAAATAATCGTTGATTCCGAGGCCGTCCGGCCGGTTGCAGTTCGAGGCGAACTCGCTGCCCTTCGTCAGGGGTTTGACAGCCAGGTCGATGACGGGGGTCGGGTCGATCGTGGCGAGCGTGATCTCCTTGTTGATCAGCGGGATCCAGACCTTGATCGGGATGGCGAAGTTGAACAGCTTGAGCCAGTCGGGGAAATACAGCAGGAAGGCCATGCGGCCCTTGTTCTCGAGGAAATCCAGGATGTCCTGGCGGGTCGAGAACTCAATATCTATACCAGGAACTTTATATTCGCCGTCGGCCGGCTTTTTCGGGGTGATGCGGAAGGCCTTGTCGACCTCGACGGTGACCTTGACCTCATAATCCTTCGCCCGGCCGTCGCCCATATAGGCGACCAGCTTGTCCATCGTGTCCTCGCCCTCGGGCTTGAGTCGCAGCTCCTTCATCGTGAGCTCGATCTTGTTCTTGAACGGCGTGTTGGCGAAGCCCGAGACGTCGAGCAGTTCGTCGGTTCCCAGATCCCCGCCGAAGGTGTACGGGTTGTTCGCGGCCGTCTTGAGGGGATATCGCAACAGAATCGCGAAGTTCTGCACGTTTGCGTCGGACTTGAACATGTCGGGATTGTTCATCGCCTTGCTGAGCATGTGCACGGCGCGATTGAGGCCGGCTTCGGCGAGGCAGGCGGTCTGGTCGCCCCCGAGCGAGCGGCGGGTCTGCCGGCCGCGCGAGATGGTCGAGTCGGCCAGATACAGCGATACGAGGAAAATCAGGGACAGCATGATGACCACGACGGCGAGAATATTACCCCGCCGGCTGCCTGTCGCTGGATACCGGTTCATACGCGCCTCCTGTTGCCGTCAACCGCCCGGACGGTTCGGATACACCGACTCGCTGTCGGGAAGATCGGCCGGATACAGTTTTCTGGCTTCCTCGACGGCTTTCATGAACGTCGAGACATCGACGTTCGTTCCCATGGCAAGATTTCCTTTGACCAGCTCTTCGCGCAGCCTGCCGGGATCGACCTTGGCGAGCTGGGCGAACATCTCGGCCGCCCGCGCGACGTTATCCGCGACCGGGCCGTAGACGTTGCGGAGCTTCTGCGCGGCGAGGGCATAGTTGCGGAACGCCTTGACGAACTCGGCGACATTGCCCTGGCGCTTGTACACCTCCATCAGCCCGCCGAGCGCTTCGACCTCGAGGAACGCGTTATCCTGAGCCTGCGACAGCGCCGACTTGTAGAATCGTTCCGCTTCCGACAGGTTGCCCTGGTCGAGGCTCGCGTTTCCCTCGATCAGTTCGGGATTCTCGGCGACCTCGGACATCTGGATGGCTTCGGGCGCCATTTCCTGCGGATACCGCCGGTCGCGCGGGGCGGACTGGATCGCGGCCCAGGCCCGGTCGAGGTCCTTCTCGACCCCGCTCTGTTTCTGTTCGATGTGGGCCATCACGCCCCCGATTACCGGTCCCGTTCCGGCGCTGGAAGAGGTCGAGCGGGACGGCAGAATGTCGAAGGCCGAAGTGCGGCTTTCGATGGCATGCGAGGAAAACTCCTGCTCGTCGGGGGTCTGGACCGTCGAGAAAAACAGATACAGAATCGGGACGAGCAGCAGGATACAGCCGATGAAGAACCACCGGACGTCGCTCAGGTCGATGCGGTCGTAATAACTGCTCATGATGTGTACCTTACCCTCTGATTATAGCTCTCTGGGAAGGGGGGTGTACAGATTCACGAATGACGCCGGTTTCGCCGATAACTGGAACGACCCCATGTGAAATCGCATCCGACACAGACACTGCCCGGTTTCCGCCGGTGGGCGCTTCTTCCGCTGCTCATCGGTATTCTGGCGTTGGCCGGCCGGGCGTTCGGCCTGCCGGCGGCCATGGAGATCGCTCCGCCCTGCTCGCTCGAGCGCACCGAGCGCAGCACGACGACCCCTTTCGGCCCCTGGCGCGAGCGCTCCGATCAGCGGCTGAGTTACGGGCATTTCACCCCGTATCTCGGCACCGAGTTCCAGTTCCGGCACGCGATCTTCAAGCACGCATGGGGCACGAAGACCGGGCGCGATTTCCTGTACCACGCGGCCTTTTCCGGACGGAACATGAACTCGCCGATGAGCTTCCGCGTGGGGCGCATCTGGGGCGGGAACAGCCTGTTCCGGCCCGTGGACGGCGGCTCCTGGACCTACCCGTGGGGGCGCCGGCTCTCGACGACGCTCGAAGCCGGAAGACTTGCGACCCCCGATCTGAAGGACAAGGCTGACAAACCCGGCTATTTCGAGGGGCGCCTGCAGTACCGGTTCAACGAGCAGGCCACGGTTTCAGTGGTTTCCGAGCAGGAGTGGCGCGAGAAGTATTCGGCGGCCCGGCTCGGATACGTGATCGACGGGTTGCGGCTGCTCGGCGAATACCGGTCGAGCGGGGCCACCGACACCGTGCGCATGAGCATGCAGTATTACGACGGCAAGTGCGTCGACGTGACGGCGGATTACCGTCTCAACCGCAACGATCTCGTCGACACCGGGATCGGCCGCGCGACGGCCGGGGTCGAGTCGGGCGAGATCTATCTCGAGGGCTCGGTGGGCGGCCAGTCCTACTTCGAAAACGAGGCGTTCGAGGATCGTTCGTTCTGTGAGGGTTCGATCACCTGGGGGAACGGGCGGCGCGGGGAAAACTCGGTCGGGCTCGGCTACACGGTCGAGACCGGGGCCGCATCGGTGAGCCGGACGTTGTCGGGGACCGTCGAACGGGTCGTGACGAAGCGGACCCGCATCGGGCTCACGCTTGCCGAGACGAAGTTCGACCAGCAGAGCGGCAGTGTGCAGAATCTCGAAAGCCGGCTTCACCGGCGCGTCGACTGGGGATTTTATGAGCTGCGGTTTGGTCTGATCGCGGGCGGCGAGAATTCGGATCTGGAGAAAGACATCGGCATCAGGGCCGGTTACGAGTTCTGACGATGCTTCCGGCGGCTTCCTCTCGAGGAATTCCGATCCGCAGATGACGCAGATGACGCAGATCCATTTTTTGCATCACCTTCTGGAATTGCATGGGGCAGTTGCCGGGGCGCGGCCGTTTGAGTAGACTGACGGGCAGAGGACGGATCTTTCACTCAGCCCGAGGAGGCCCCCCGGATGTTGTTCGAGAAGACCCTGCGGATCGAATCCCTGCCGTTCGAAGCCGATCGTGTCGCGATCACCTGTGATGTCGGGGAGGGCCACTGGGTCGACATGACCTACGGCGAGCTCGTCGAGATCGTCGGTGAGGTGGGCCGGATCCTGCAGCAGAGTGGTGTCGGCAAGGGTGACCGCATCCTGCTCGTCGGCGAGAACCATTACAAGTGGCTTCCGGTGTTTCTCGGTATCGCCGGCTACGGCGCGGTCGCGGTGCCGGTCGACGGAACCCTGGCCGACAAGCGCCTGATGGGCATCATCGAGAACTGCAACCCGCGGGTGATCGTGACGTCGAAAAAGTTCCAGGACAAAACGGTGGCGATCGCCGAGCAGATCAACGCGCCGTGCGACATCGTCAATTTCCATTTCGACCTCGTGCGGGCATGTGCCGGAAAATCGACCGGTCGCCCTCGCCCGGCGGCTCCCGAGTCCGAAGATCAGGCGGCGATCATCTACACGTCGGGAACGACCGGCAAGCCGAAGGGCACGATTCTGACCCATCGCGCCCTGTGCGCGTCGGTACGGATCGGCCTCTCTCTCGGCGACTACCAGACGACGGATGTGATGCTGGCGCTTCTGCCCCTGACCCATGTGTATGGGCTGGTGGACACAGGGCTCTGCCCGCTGTCGGTCGGTTCGAAGATCGTGATGACGGCCTCCTACAACCCGATCGAGATTCTTCAGGCGGTTGCGCGGTTCCGCGTCAGCTACCTGCTCGTCGTGCCGCGGCTGGCCGAGATTTTCGCCATGGCCCTGCGCCAGATGACGCAGCCGCTGCCCATTCCGAGCCTGAAGATGATCATCGGCGGCGCCTCATGCGATCCGAACGTGATCAAGGCTCTCCGCGCGCGCGGAATCACGGCGTTCCAGGGCTACGGCATGACGGAGACGGCGGGCGGCATCATCGCCTGTTCCGACGGTCCGGAGGGGGCGGTCGGCAAGCCGGCGGGCGAGGTCGAATTCCGCCTCGGGAACGCGAAGAACGGGGTCGGGGAGCTGATGATCGCCTCGCCGACCCTGTGCAGCGGCATCTTCGGGAGCGAAGCCGAGACGAAGGCGATGTTCGACGGTCGGTTCCTGAAGACCGGGGATCTGTGTGAATTCGATAGCAAAGGATATATTCACGTGCGGGGCCGGTCGAAGGATGTCATCATCCCGCCCGGCGGTGTCAACGTGTATCCGGATGAGCTGGAGATGCGGCTCGGGCTGCTGCCGTTCGCCGACGAGTATGCCGTGTTCGGGTTCTCCGAGGGGGGCGGCGAGTATCCCGCTCTCGTTCTGCGGCCATCGAAGACGATCCTGCAGGGGAAGACGCCGGCCGAGGCCCAGGCGTTCGCCGAGGGCGAGATCCGCCGTCTGACGGCCGACTGGCCCGAATGGGAACGGTTCCGGCGCATCCATCTCACCGCGACCCCGCTGCCGCGCTCGGCGAGCCAGAAAGTGCAGCGGAACAGGGTCGTGGAGATGCTGGGCGCTCCGCCCGCCGCCGCAGCAGCAGCCGGCGCCGCGCCTGCCGTGAGGCCGGCCGCCCAGCCGACGTCGGCAGAGACGGAGCACCAGTTCGAGGTCTTCCGAAAGACCGTCGGACGATTTCTGCATATCGATGCGAATATGATCACCCGGGAACGGCCGTTTTCCGACTTCCTGCAGCTCGACTCGCTCGGGGTCGTGGCGCTCGTCTCGCAGTTGTGCGAGGAGTTCCGGGTGCCGATGCGTGAGCTGAAGCTGGAAGGGGCGAAGGATTTCGGGGGCCTCTTCGACCTGCTGATCGCGGGCGGGGGCGTTGCGGCCGGGGATGCCGTGATCGATGATGCCGAGCGGGAGGGGCGGCTTCCCCCGCTGCTGGATTACAGTCCCGATGCGGTGAAGGCCCGGCAGCGGTTCATGCAGAAGCGCACGGGCGCCCAGGTGCGCTGCATTCCGCGGCCCGAGGATGCCCGTTCCCTGAACGGGAATATCGAAGGGTTTCTCGGGTTCGCCGAGATCCCGCTGGGCCTGATCGGGCCGCTGCGGGTGATGGGCGACCACGCTCGCGGGGATTATTACGTGCCCCTGGCCACGACGGAGGGGGCGCTCGTTTCCTCCGTCGCGCGCGGCGCGCAGATCATCACGCTCTCGGGCGGCGCGCGGGTCAAGGTGCTCGCCGACAGCCTGGTGCGCGCTCCGATCTTCGTTTTCGAGACGCTGTTCGACATGATGGCGTTCAACCAGTGGATCGAGAACCATTACGACGATCTGAAGACGGCGGCCGAGTCGACGACGCGGCACGGCCGGCTCGACGCGATCGAGCCGTTCCCGATGGGCTCGACGCTGTGCCTGCGGTTCGTCTACGCGACCGGCGATGCGTCGGGGCAGAACATGACCACGATCGCGACGCACGCCGCCATCAAATGGATCGTCGCCCATTACCGGGGGCCGATGGTCGACTGGTTTCTCGAGTCGAACCTGTCTGGCGACAAGAAGGTGAACGGGGTCAACTTCACGCGCAACCGCGGCAAGCGGGTGATTGCCGAGGTCGAGATCCCGCTGGGCCTCGTCGGAAAGCATCTGCACACCTCGGCCGAGCGGATGGTGCGGCTGGGCCAGCTGTCGATGATGACGGCGTTGCACGCCCACGCCTTCGGCTCGCAGGCGCATTATGCAAATATATTGGCTGCGATGTTCATCGCGGCCGGCCAGGATCCCGCCTGTGTCGCCGAGTCGGCGGCCGGCGTCACGAACCTCGAGCTGCGGCAGGACCGGCTCGCCGTCTCGGTCACGATGCCCGGGCTGATGGTCGGCAC
Source organism: Candidatus Rifleibacteriota bacterium (assembly GCA_029565415.1). The sequence continues at coordinate 18,996 of JAKQOH010000226.1, forward strand.
GGTGGGCGGGGGGACGCGGCTGCCGACGCAGCAGGCCTGTCTCCAGATGCTCGAGTGCGACGGCCCGCGCAAGTCGCGCAAGCTGGCCGAGATCGTGGCGGCCGCGGTTCTGGCGGGCGAGATCTCGCTCATCGCGGCGATGGCGGCCGACGAGTTCGCCGGGGCCCACGCCCGATACGGGCGCAGCGGCGGCCGGTCCGAAACGGGAACCCCCCATGGCTGAGCCGATGCGGGTCGTTTTCGTCACGTCGGATGTCACCTACGTGGCCGACAATTACCATGCCCTGGTCCGACGCGTGCTCGACCGGAAGCTGCTGCCGGAGGGCGTCGAGCCGGCCGGCCTCGTGCTGTTGCACGTCAGCCGGGCGGTTCTGCTCAAGAACATCCTCGGCCTGCCGCTGGTGGGGGCCCCCCGGTTCGCCTTCACCCTCGCCCGGAACCTGCTGCGCGCCGCGGGAAACGATCCCCGCCCCGCCGCCGCGGATCGGGCCGGCGTTCCCCTCCTGCGCTGCGACAGTGTCAATCGCCCCGAGGCCGTCGAGTGGCTTCGCCAGCGCCGACCGGACCTGATCGTCAACATGCGCACGCGAAATATTTATAAAGATATTGTTCTCGGCCTGCCGCGGATCGGCTGCATCAACATCCATCACGGTATCCTGCCCGAAAACCGCGGCACGATGTGCGATCTGTGGGCATGGGCCGAGGGGCGGCCGGTCGGTTTCACGATCCACTGGATGAACGCGAAGATCGACGACGGGGACATCATCGCCCGGCGCGAGGTGGACGTGAAAGGAATGCGGTGTTATCTCGACATTCCGCAGGCTTCGAGCCGCGTCGAGGCCGAAGCCCTTCTCGAGGTGCTGGGAACGATCCGGAAAAGCGGCCGCGTCGTCGGCATGCCGAACCGCACCGAGACGGTCGATTACCGCCGGAATCCGACACCTGCACAGATTCTCCGGCTCCGCAGAGCCGGATTCGTCCTCTGACAAGGGAGACAACCGGACATGACGATCTTCAGGGACGGCAGCATCACGCTCCAGGGCGGAACGGTTCTTGCCTACGGAGAGTGCGGGACGGGGAAACCGGTTCTCCTGCTGCACGGGAATCCCGGCTCGCACGCGGACTGGGAAGGCTGTGCGAAGCTTCTTTCCGCGCGCGGATTCCGGTGCGTCGCCGTCGACCGGCCGGGCCACGGAAACAGCGGAACCGTCGGTTCCGATCCGGGCGCCGCTGCCGCGGCGTATGCTTCTCTGCTCCGGCACCTGGGCGGACAGAAGGCCCTCATCGTCGGATACTCGATGGGGGCTCACTTCGCGCTCGACCTGGCTGAGCGGCATTCCGACCTCGTCTCGGGCCTCGCTCTCGTCGCGCCGTATCTCGTCCCGCGCGATGCAGCCGAGAAGCCATCGGGGCTGCCGGGACTGCTCGAGACCCCCGTGATCGGGAGTCTTCTCGGCCTGGCGCTTCCCTTCCTGGCGGGTGGAAAAATACGAAGCCATATTGAAGCGACATTCCGTCCGGCCGTTCCCGCGGCCGGCCTGGTCGAACGGCTCACGGCCGAGTGCTCGGGGGTGAATGCCCTGAAGGGTATGTTCCGCGACAAGAACCTGTTCCTCGAGCGCTGCGGAACCGTGAACGCCGCGATCGGCCGGATCTCCTGCCCTGTTCTGCTGGTGACAGGGGCCGGAGACGAGGTTTCCGGGACGGCGAGCGCCGGGCTGGTCGGTTCGGCACTGCCTGCCGTGAAACGATCCGACGTGGCCGGGGGCGGCCATGCGCTGATCTGGAGTCATGCCGGCGAGGTTGCCGAAGCGATCTTCACCCTATTTTCATGACCGGTGTCACGAAATCGCGACATCCGTCGTTGTACAGGACAGAACCACTGGGAGAACTGCGATAATGTCGGCCGAATCCCGGAACCCGACTGCGGCTGATGCCGATGATGCCCTCATGACCCGGGTTCAGCGTGCCGATCCGCATGCGTTCCGGGAGCTGTTCGCGAGACATTACGACGCGGCTCTCCGCTATGCGACGGTCCTTGCCGGGAACCGGGAGGATGCACGTGACCACGTCCAGGAAGCCTTCGTGCGCGTCTACCGGGGATCCGGCCAGTATCAGATGCAGGGACGGTTTCGCGGCTGGCTGTTCACCATCATCCGGAACCTGGTTCTGGACCGGGCCAAACGGCGAACCGTCCGGACCACGGGTGCGCCCGCGGCCCTCGCCAGGGCCGAGAACAGGCCGGCTCCGGCACCGGACAGGGACGCCGGAAACAGTCTCGACCGGCTCGCCGGCCTGGATGAGGAACAGCGGGAAATCATCGTCCTGCGGGTCGTGGAGGAAATGAGTTACGCGGAGCTGGCCTCCATCACAGGACTCCGCGAGGATCACCTGCGCCAGATCGTTTCCCGGGCGCTGGCGAAGCTGAGAACGAAAGGAGCGAGCCAATGAGCTGCAATCGGCTGGGAGACTGGATTGCCGATGCCGAGCGTGCCTCGCTCGAACGGCTGCCGGAAGAGCTTCGGCGGCACATCGGTGCGTGTGAAACATGCGGCCGGCTGCACGAGGCGGTCGGCGGCCTGAAACGGGAACTGTTCGCTCTGCGTGGGCCGAACATCGAGATGAAGGAGGATTTTGAGAACGTGGAAAAGATGACGAAGGATTCGACAGGGGTTCCGACGGCTCCGGCTTGGAAAGGACTGCTCGTTCCGGCAGCCGCGCTTTGTCTGGTCGTGGTTCTGGCCGTCGTGTTCATGCCCGGCGGCACCGGAACTACGCCGGCCCCGACCGCTTCGCCCGGCATGGCGGCAGCTCCCGCGCCAGCCCCGGCTCCCCAGCCCGCTACCACCGCTCCGGTCAAGCCGGCCGCCGAAGCCTGGGCATCCGTAGCCGGGCAAGGCGGAACGATCACGATGCCTGACGGCTCCCAAAAACAGATCACGGCTGAAGCCGCAATCGTTCCCGCGGGCGGCGGCGTCGAGCTCACCGGGGAGAAAGCGGCTGTCCGGCTTGCCTACGACAGCGGCGGCACCATCGATGTCACGGGGAAGGGCGTGATCCAGAGCCGTGCCGATGGGTTCGAGACGAAGGATGCCGCCTTCACGGCAGCTTTCAAGCGCGGCAAGAAGGGATTTGCCGTCCGGGTTCCAGGCGCGGTTCTGGGCGTCCGCGGCACGACGATCGGCTTCGCCCTCCGTGACGGGGTCGGTTCGGTCAGCCTGATCGAGGGACATGTCGCCGTCCGGCCCGAGCATGCCGACATGAAAGAGTTCGAGTGGAAGGTGGGGGAAAAGCTGACGCTTGCCGCCGGCCGGATCGAAAACATCGTTCCCACGGCGGCGCCGACCCCTGCGCCTGCACCGGCACCGACCCCGATTGCCCCCGTGAAAACAGATCCGGCCGCCGTTCCCCAGAATCCGGCCGTCGATCCGGCTGCGACGCTCCAGGAGGCGAACCCGGAAACTACGGGCGACGGGAGCGACGGATTCCAGTGACGGATTCTTGAAAACTTCCTGAGGCGTTCATGGTAGTATGGGCAGGACCGGTCTCTCTCTGACCGGTCCTGCTTCACGAGACCAGAGGAACGGATGTATGAATCGGTGACTCGCTCCCAGGCTGAGGCGGCCCCGGCGATGGCCGGCGGCGTGTTGCGCGGCTCACGGCGTGGCTTTCTGCTTCCCGCGATTGTCGCGATCGCCCTCGTCGTCGGTCTCCTGTTCGGTGCTCTGAGTTTCATGACGCGGGGCCAGGTGCACAGCGCCGCGTATTTCATCGATGCCAGCCGTGCTCTGGGGCTCGCCGAAGCCGGCGCCGGTTGGGCCGTCGCAGCTCTGGCAAGCGGCTCGTATGAGGCTTCTCCCGCGTTCGTCCGGCGCGAGTTCTACGATGCCCTCTTCGGCGATGGCGGCTCGGAGTATGAGGGCGATGTCGAGCCGTGCGACGAGCTCAAACAGTACATCACCCAACTCGGCGGCGATCTGTCGCTGCGGGTCAAGCTTTCCCAATGGCGTCCTCTTGCCGCCGGAGCACCGGGGTTCAGGGATGACCCGGTCGAGAAGATGGGGCGGATCGACGTCGAGGCGATGGCCGAGGTCGGGATGGCCCGCCGGAAGGTGCGGATGAGCCGCGGGGTCAAGGTGTTTCTCTCTGTGCATCCCGTGATCGGAAAGTTCACGTGTTTCATCCGGAAAAAGCCATCCGATACCTCGATCAATGCTCTCGAACAGGCGACGAACGGGGCCGGTTTCACGAACGGGGCCCCTCTGCTCCTCAACAATCGCGGCTCAGGCGGCGGCTGCAATGTCGTGACTCCCGCGATCGATGTCGGTGCCGTTCCCGACCTCAATGAACTTTCGAAAACCTCCGGCTGGGTGTTCCTGAACTCGGAAGCGGGGGCCTGGCCTCTGAATCTGGCGGGATCCTCGCAGAGCCCCGAGTATGACGACCGCTCGATGCTGCGGTTCGGCGCCTATAGCAACGATGCGCTGAAGGCGGCCGTGAACACGCCGCCCCAGGGCGGCGGGACGACGGTCACCCAGGTGAACGAGAAGTTCCAGGGCATCAAAAAAGACTACACGATCAGCAAGGGCGGCTCGGTCGTCGTCGCATCCGACTTCCTGAGCGTCCGGTTCCTGGTGCCGCCCTCGCCCCGCGTCAGCCTCATCCGGCCCTTCGGCACCAATACCGATTTCTCGCCAACCCTGCTGTTCGGGCCGGTGCTCCGGCAGTATCTGCGCGTGCGTTCGGCCGATTGCACGATCAATGTTTCCGGAGTGACCAAGAATTTCAAGGAGATCGGCATCCCGGGCTTTCCCGATGTCGGGAAGTTCAAACAGACGTTCCTCTCCCCGCCGACGAATCCCCGCAGCTATGCTGATGATTTCACATTGTATGCGCAGCTGTATAATATGGATGCCGATGCCGCCGGCCTCGCCGCCGGGTGGGGCAAATGGGCCAACGCCCAGACCACGCTCGTTTCCGAACCGTTCATCGAAGGGCTCAAGTATCTCGCGATCCCCGACCGGGAAACCGGGACGGTCCAGACGCCCGTCGCCAAGAACTATGCAGACCCTCCGGCCGAGGTGGTGACGAATCTCGATCTCTGGAGTGACGGCGTGACGGGGCTGCTGAAGGCCGAGGGCAAGTTCGGCACGGCGGCGAAGACGTTCTACGAGGGCAAACTCGCCGGGATCGAAGGGGTGAAGGAGTTCGGGCCGAAGATCACGGCCATGTATCCTTCGCCGAAAGCCTATCTGGACCGCCATCTCGATGCGGCCGGCAAGCTTGCCGTGTCGGGTATCGTCTACCTGGGCCGGGAAGACCTTCATATCGACCGGAAATGGGACGTCGTGACCGGCGGGGTCCTGATCGTCGGCGGTGACATCAGCATCCGAGCGGGGATCAAATCGTCACCCCCCCTGACCCTGGTCTGCACGGGAAATATATCGGTGGATACAAGCGAACCGATCGAAGCGCAGCTGATCTGCCTGCGCGGCAAATTCCAGCCGCGGAACGCGTTCACGATCAAAGGCGGCGTGGCGGCCGGAGAGATCGACATGGGGAGCATGCTGAACACCCAGGCCAAGCAGATCAACTGGGATCCGCGATACGACCCATATGCAGCAGCAACGGCTTTGAACGCCGATTCCCTGTATCGATACCGCGTATCGGAAGAGGAAGAGTATGTGGTCGAGCCTGGCAGATAAACGCCTCCGCCCCTCCGTGAGAGGCTTCACCATGATCGAGCTCGTCATGGTGATTTTCATCCTCACCCTGGTGGCGGGCGCCTACTTTTACATCTGGCGCCAGCAGGGCCGGCTCTCGGCGAGCGACCAGGAAGTGGCTGCGTATTACCTCTCGGCTGCAACGTTCATGGACACGCTTCATGCCGATTCCCGCATGGCTCGCAGGATCGAGCCGACGCCCGACGGCTGCATCATGGAGGTGATGACCTCCGGCGGCCTCCAGCAGATCACGTATACGCTTCGGGGAAACGCGATCGAGCGGCTCGCCAATGGAAAGGCCAAGCTCTACGATTTTGGGAAACCCTTGCGTGAAGGCGCGAAAGTACTTTTCAACGTCCGGGAACTGGCCCCCTGAGTTCGAGGAACGGGGCGTTGCGCCGGCCGGCATGATGATGACAACAGACGGAGGTGGGGAATCATGAATAAGTCGAGGAGATGGATGCGCTCCCTTGGATACGCATGTGCCCTGGGTGTTGTACTCGTCTGCATGGAAGTGACCGTGGCCGCCGGCTCGGCGCCGCGGTATGACGTCACGTTCGGGCAGCAGGGAAACGAGGTGCAGGTCCAGATCGTTCCGGCCCGCGCGGGGGTTGCCACCCATGCGATGCCGGCGCCCGATGCGGGGGCCGTGACGGGGATCGTCGGCAGTCCGGTTGTCCGGCCCACTTCGACCGTGACGCCGAAGGCCGCCGTGCCGCCGACTCAGCTCCAGTCGCAATCCGTTGCGGATTACAAAGAGGACGGATTCGACATCAACATCGACACGATTTCCGGGGAAGTTGTCAGCGGCCAGTTGGCGGAGACCGGCCGTCTTTCGCTGGCGATCCTGTTCGAAGCCGATTCGAGCGCGGTTAACCAGGCCGATGCGGTGACTATGCAGTCTCTGAACCAGATTCTCTCGGTGATGAAATCCCAACCGGATCTCAGGATCGCCGTCGAGGGGTATGTCGACTACACCGGCGTGAAGGAATACGAAGCCCTGGGCCAGTTGTCGGATGAGGATACTTCCGCCGACCGCGCGGCTTCCGTGAAAAACTGGCTCGTCGGCAAGGGAATTTCGTCCGACCGCATTACCAGCGTTGGCAAGGGAATGCGTGGCCAAATAGGAGACTCGGAGGAGCAGCGGGCGAAGAACCGTCGGGTCGATATCGTGAAGCTGTCCAATTAGACCAATGATGGGGTGTTCGTGAGTCTGGATGGGAGGAGCCTCTTATGAATATATTGTATTCTATTCATAAATCCTGCCGCTGGGCAGCCCTTGTCCTGGTTTTCTGGAGTCTTTGCGTCAGTCCGGCTCTGGCTGCAGAACCGGCGAAAAGATACGATGTCACGTTCGGCCAGCAGGGAAATGAGGTGCAGGTGCAGCTCGTTCCCGCCCGCGCGGAGGTGGCGTCGCAGACGATGCCGGCTGCCGGTGATCCCGCCGTCGACGGGATCGTCGGCAGTCCCGCCCCGGGGGCCACGACGGCCGTCTCGCCCGCTGCTGCTCGGCCGCAGGTGCCCTTGAAATCCCAGTCGGTCGTCGAATACAAGGAAGACGGCTTCGACGTCAATATCGACGGAATGGCCGGGGAAGCTCTCTCCTCGGACCTGGATGCCTCCGGCCGGGTTTCGGTCGACGGAATCCTCTTCGATTTCAGCCTGGCGGAAATTAAACCTGCCTCGCTTCCCGCGCTGAACACGATTCTCACGATGCTGCGCAACCGGCCGACCCTGAAGATCCGGATCGAGGGCTTCACGGATTACCGGGGACCGGTCGATTACAACTTCGTTCTCTCGGTCCAGCGTGCCTATGCCGTGAAAAGCTGGCTGGTTGACCACGGCATCCCCTCGACCCGCATCACCTACGTCGGTCGGGGACAACGGGGAAATGCCGGGGACACCGAGGAACAGCAGGCCAAAAACAGGCGCGTCGACATCGTCAAAATTTCAGAATAGCGATATATATACTATTTGGAAGTGGGTTTCATGAATACCGGAACGGATCAGAAGGAACGACGACGGGGGTTCACCCTCGTCGAGCTCGTCGTCGCCATGATCATTCTCGCCGTGCTGTTGATGCCGCTCGTGAAGCATTTCGTCAGCACGCGGCGCGTCTCGATCGCGGCGCGGGATTCCGTTGTGGCCAATGCGCAGCTGCTTTCCTGCATGGCGGATTTCCAGTCGATGCGGTTCGAGGAGATCGCCAATGCCTCGAACGCGACGTTCACGAAGGTGTTCCAGCGGTGGGATGGGGATCGCAACGTCGGCAGCGTTACCTATCACATGGCCGTGAACGTGAACGCCGGCGCCGATCCGCGGTACCGGCTCATCGATGTCGAGACGCAGTTCCGCATGCCTGGAGCGCCCTCTTCGGCGCCCAAACGGAAGATGACGCTCAAGGGGTTCACCTATGCGCCTCCGAACTGACGGGTACGGGCGCCGCGGCGGCTTTTCCCTGGTCGAGGTGATGGCCTACCTGTTCGGCGCGGCGGTGCTTCTGGGGCTGGTCATGGGCATCTTTTCAAAACTGGGCCGCCAGACGAAGACGGGCTCGGAACAGATCCATGCCCAGACGGTGTTCATGGGGCTGGCGAACCGTCTCGAAAAGGACCTTGCCGGCTGTCTCGAATGGCGTACCGATTACCATCTCGGCGGGGAGATGTCGCTCATCATCGTCAGACCTGAAGGGACGGTCACCTACGACACCTATCCCTCGCGCGGCGAGGTCGAGCGAGGGGCAAAGGAGGGGACCGAGACGTTCAGATTCTGGACAGGCGCGAGGACCCGATGCGATGCGATCGAGCTCGACAGCGGCGCTTCCCGGAACAAGACAGTCCGGATGCGCCTCAGCATGCCCCTCACGCCGCCCGTTGTGATCGAGCGGTCGCTCCCGATCCATCCGTCGACGACGAAAACGGGAAATGCCGCCGACCCCGCAGGCTTCTTCCCCGTCGCCAGCATGCCCTGACGTTTCCCTCCGTCGTGAACGCGAACCGGCCCCCGGAACGAGCTTCCGGGGGCCGGTTCGTGTTTTCCGCCCGCGTGGCGGTCGGCTTCAGGAGCCCTTGAGATGGGTCAGGGCGCGCTCGGCTTCTTCCCGGCTCTCGTAGATGTAGGGGGAGACGCCGCGTTCGCTCAGGGCTTCGCCCAGCTTCACGCGCAGGAAAGCGCTGGTGGTGTAGCGGGTGACGCTGGTGTAGTGGGTGTGCATGAGGCGCTCGACCATCGACGAGTAGGTGTCGACCAGGTCAGGGGAGATCGTGAAATGGTCGTAATTCACGATCGCGCTGACGCGGCGGCCGAGCGGCCCGACGAGGCCCGCGACGGCCTGCTCGATCTGCAGGATCTGGGCTTCGGATTTGATGTTGTACCCCTCGAAGTTCACGAACAGCACGCCGAGCTGCGCGTTCAGCGTGAGGCGGGCCGAGAGCGGGACGGTGAGGAGCTGATCGCGCAGCCCCATCGGCTCGTCCCGGAAGATGCGGGGGTCCATCAGGCGCGGCGGCTGCTTGATGACCGGCTGGAACTCCATCTGCGCGAGGATGTCCCGTTCGAGATCGACGCCCGGCGCGATTTCGACCAGTTCCATGCCTTCGGGGGAGAGGCGGAACACGGCGCGCTCGGTGATGTACAGCACCGGCTGCTGGCGCGCGACGGCGTGTTTCCCGCTGAAGGTGACGTGCTCGACGTGCTGGAGGAACTTCTTCGTTTTCCCTTCGCCGGTGATGCGCAGCTTGCCATCGGCGACGGCGAGCTCGAGCTTTCCGGCCGTGAAGGTGCCGACGAAGACGACCTTTTTTGCATTCTGGCTGATATTGATGAACCCGCCCGCCCCGGCGAGACGCGGGCCGAACTTGCTGACGTTCAGATTGCCTTCGCGGTCGGTCTGGGCGAGTCCGAGGAAGGCGACATCCAGGCCGCCGCCGTCGTAAAAGTCGAACTGGTAGGGCTGGTCGATGATGGCCGAGGTGTTGGTGCCTGCGCCGAAGTCGAGGCCCGAGGCGGGCACGCCGCCGATGACGCCCGGCTCGGCCGTCATGGTCAGGAACTCGATGATCTTCTCCTCGTTCGCGACCGCGGCCACGCCTTCCGGCATGCCGATGCCGAGGTTGACGACGCTGTTGGGCTCCAGCTCGAACGCGGCCCGGCGGGCGATGATCTTGCGATCGCACAGCGGCATCGGGGCGAGCGAGTTGATCGGGACGCGGATTTCCCCGGAATAGGCCGGATTGTAGGGTGTCGCGAAGGTCTGCCAGTGGTTCTCGGGCTTCCCGAGCACGATACAATCGACGAGAATGCCGGGAATCTTGACCTGGCGAGGGTTGAGGGTGCCGCTCTCGGCGATCCGCTCGACCTGGACGATGACGAAGCCGCCCGAATTTTTCGCGGCCATCGCGATGGAAAGGGCCTCGAGGGTGAGGGCCTCGCGCTCCATCGTGATGTTGCCCTCGGGGTCGGCCGTCGTGGCGCGCAGCAGGGCGACGTTCACCGGAAACGTGCGGTAGGCGAGATACTCGCGGCCGTCGAACGTCATCACCTCGACCAGTTCCTCGGTCGTTCGGTCGTTGATGCGGCCACCGCCGAGACGCGGATCGACGAATGTGCCCAGACCGACCGGGGTGATCGTGCGGGGCTTGTGGGCCGCGATGTCGCGGTACATGTGCGAGATGACGCCCTGGGGAAGGTTGTAGGCTTCGATCTTGCCGTCGAGGGCGAGCTTCTGCAGCTTTGGAACCAGCCCCCAGTGGCCACCGATGACCCGTTTCACGAGCCCTTCATGGCCGAAATGGTTCAGGCCGCGTTCGGCGCCGTCGCCCTGGCCCGCCGCGTAGAGCAGGGTGAGATCACGCGGTGCCGACGTGTCCCGGAACCGCGTCTCGAGGGCGATCGCGAGATCCTCGGGAAACCCGATGCCGACGAAACCGCCCGTGACGAGCGTGTCGCCGTTACGGATGATCGAGACGGCCTCGGCGGCCGTGACGATCTTGCTGCGCGGAATGCTGGTGCCCGTCGGGGCTTTCAGCGTCGTGAAAACGGGATGGGGACCCTGGCTGGTGCTCTCACTCATCGTTGTAATCCTATTGATATAATATGTGTGCCTGCGTCGGATCGGTGGTCACTTCGAACCGGGAAGCGGGCGGGCGAAGGCGAGGACGTGTCCGTCGGGATCGAGGCTGTAGCCGACTTCGTGGCCCCAGTCACGCGGCTGGACCGGGCTGAGTTCGGCGGCGCCGGCGGCCAGAGCGTTCGCATGGGCTTTTGCCGGATCGCGCACGATCAGATACACCTCGGCGCGCGGCGCGCCGGACGCCCACGCGGGATCGGGCAGCGAGGCCCCCAACAACTTCTTGATGCCCCGCTCGGGCATCAGGCCGAGAACGGCACCGCCCGGCAGGTCGAACTCGGTCATGCCCGGAACGTCGAGCCGGGGTGCGATGCCGATAACCTGGCGATAAAACGCCGCCGCCCGCGTCTGCTCCGTGACATACAGGATGAAGTGAACGTTCGTGATCATTTCCGCCTCCCTTGGCGCTGTGACTCGCTTTTCCGATCGATGATACCACACCGGCGGAGGAGCTCCACCTGTTCCCGGTTTTCCGGCGACAGGGGAAAACAGATGCGTTTGCCATGCCGGCCATGGTAGCCTGTCCGGAGAGAACGAACCCATGATGCTGCAGCCGGAGGGAGAGAGGCACCATGTCCGAGTGCGATAGGTCCCATCATCCATCATCGAGTGGTTGGTCCGACGGGGGCGGGTCCGGCGTTCACCGGGAAGCCCCCCTGCATGTGGGCACCGCCGCCGCGAGAGAAAGATGGCTGCCATGATCGGGCGCTGGTGGCAGTTCCTGCGCGAACGGCACGAGCCGGTCGGCATCACCCTCACCGTCGCGGCGTTCTATGCCGCCAACGTCCTGATGGGTCGGCCTTCCGAACCGGGCTTCGCCTTCGAGCCGGTGCGCCTCGCCGCCGGGTTCGCCGTCGTCTGGCTCGTGTTTCTCCACATGCGCCTGTTCGACGAAGTGAAGGATTACGCCTACGACCGGGAGCACAATCCCGGCCGGCCGCTGGCGCGGGGGCTGATCGGCCTCGGTGAGTTCGGTGCGGCGACCCTGCTCGTGATTCTGGCCGAGCTTGCTATAGCGGCAAATATGGGATGGCCCTCGTTCACGACGATGGTGCTGGTCCTGTGTTTCACCCTGCTGATGCGCATGGAGTTCTTCATCGGCGACTGGATGCGCCCGAAGCTGGAGTTGTATGCCGTGACGCACACGTTCTCGGCGACCCTCCTCGGCTTCCTGTCGTTTTCGATGGCGACCGGCCGCCCGCTCGTGATGGCCGGCGAGGGATTTCTCTGGTTCGCTCTCGGCAACTGGTTCGTGTTCAACGTCTTCGAGTTCGGCCGCAAGACCTTCGGCCGGGAAGAGGAGCGCGAGGGCGTCGACTCGTACTCGCTGCGTCTGCGTCCGGCTGGTGCCGTCGCCCTGCTGGCCGGGAACATGCTCGCCGGCTATCTGCTGCTGCGGGCAGCATGCGCGATGGTGTTTCCCGTGCTGCCGGGCCTGCTGCTGGGAGCCACCGGAGCTCTCGTCCTGCTCGTCCTGGCTGCGGGGGGCGTCTATGCCCTCAAGCCGACTGCGGGCGGCGCGAAACTGTACCGGGGCATGGTCACCTTCTATCTGCTGGCCTACCACCTGGCGATCGTCGCCGGCGCCTGGAATGCCTGGGCTGCCGCCGGGACGGCCGGGATGTGACGAACGAAGGGAGAGGACCATGAATGCCTGGTATGCGACCCTCCGAAGGCCGCCTCTGACGCCGCCCAGTTGGGTGTTCGGACCGGTCTGGACCGTGTTGTATCTGATGATCGCCGCTTCCCTCTTGCTGTATTACCGTGCCGAGGGGCGGGCCGTCCCTGCCCGGATGCATGCCCTGATCGGCGTTCACGTCGCCTCCAACCTGGCGTGGACGCCGCTTTTTTTCGGCTGCCAGGTTCCCGGCGCTGCGCTGGTTGACATCCTGGCCTTGGTTGGCACCCTCCTCGTCCTGATCACCCGTCTCTGGAAAACACATCCGGTGTCGGCGCTGCTGCTCGTTCCCTACCTGCTCTGGGTGAGCTTCGCGACGTATCTGAACGCCGGATTCTACGCACTGAACCGATAAGGAGCCACGCCGATGACGCAACGCATCATCTCCCCGAACTCGATGAACCATGCCGACGCTGCCCCGATCGCGGGCGGCAAGGGAGCGAACCTGCTGCGGCTGGTCGAAGCGGGCGCCGAGGTGCCTCCCTTCGTCATCGTCTCGAGCCGCTGCTTCGATGCGTTCGTCGCGGGATTCCGTGCCGAGTTCGACGCCGCGGTCCGGCAGCTGGACGGCTCCTCGCCGATCCGGGTCGCCGAAACGTCGAAAATCGTCCGGGACTGCATCTGCGCCCATCCGCTCCCCCCGGATATCGCCGATGAAATATATTCATCACTCCGGAACCAGGTCGGCACCGACGGGTTCGTCGCCGTGCGTTCCAGCGCGCTGGGCGAGGATTCGAAGGAGTTCTCCTACGCGGGAATGCTGGACACCTACCTGTTCTGCCGCACCGAAAGCGAAATCGCGCTTGCCGTCGTGAACTGCTGGGCCTCGATGTACTCCGACCGGGCGGTCTCCTACCGGTTCATGCGCGGCATCGCCCAGCACGGCATCTCGATGGCCGTCGTCGTCCAGGAGATGATCGACGGGGTCGCATCGGGCGTCACCTTCACCGTGAATCCCCAGACGAAATACGGGGACGAGATCCTCGTCAACGCAGTCTGGGGCCTGGGCGAGGGCCTCGTGTCGGGCAGCATCGATGCCGACCGGTTCGTGGTGATCAAGCGGGACGAGTATCCGATCGACATCGCCGAGATCGCGCACAAAGAGGACCGGGTCGTGTTCGACCGGGAGCAGGGATACGGCACGATCGAGGAAAAGGTGCCGGTGGCCGAGGCGGACAAGCCCAGTCTCACCGAGGCCCAGGTGCGCGCCGTCGCCGCCGTCTGCCATCGGATCGAACGGCAGTATGATGGGGTGCCGCAGGACATCGAGTGGGCGGTCGGCCGCGACGGGCGGGTCAAAATTCTCCAGGCCCGGCCGATCACGACCATCGACAAGCCCTGGCCGTCGGAGCGGCCGTACGTGACCCTGTGGGACAACTCGAACATCGTCGAGAGCTACTCCGGCGTCACCACCCCGCTCACCTTCTCGTTCGCGCTGAACGCGTATCATAACGTCTATGTCCAGTTCTGCCAGGTGCTTGGCGTCCCCGAGGAGATCATCAAGAAATACGATTTCAATTTCGGGAACATGCTCGGTCTGCTCAACGGGCGCATCTACTACAATCTGAAGAACTGGTACCGCCTCGTTTCGGTGCTGCCCGGCTACTCGTTCAATGCCCGGTTCATGGAAGGCATGATGGGGGTCAAGGCGACCTTCGATTTCTCGACCGAGACCCACGAGGAACAGCAGAAGGCGGGCTTCTTCCGGCGGTGGCTGATCGAACTGCCCCGCATGGGCTGGGTCGGGGTGAATCTTGCCTGGAAGTTCTGGAGTATCGACGCCGAAGTCAAAAAGTTCATGGATATATATACAAAAATGTATAATAAATACAAGGACTGCGACTTCGACGAACTGCCGGCACACCGGCTCGTCGGCATCTACAACGAGCTTGTCACGACGGTGCTCGGCAACTGGAAGGCGCCGATCATCAACGATTTCATGGCGATGATCTTCTACGGCGTCCTCAAATCCCTGATCGCATCCTGGATTCCGGGGGCCGATCACGCGCTGCAGAACGATCTCGTGGCGGGGCAGGGGAACGTCGAGAGCACGCTTCCCATGCGCGCCATGCAGAAAATGGCCCGGTTCATCAAGGCCCATGCACCCCTCGCGGGCCTGTTCCAGACCCTCGATGCCCCCGCCCTGCACCGGCGGTTCATTCCGGGGCCGGCGGCGGATGCCCCGGTCGAGGAACGGGAGCTGGCGCAGCAGATACGGGCGTATCTTGACGAGTTCGGCTACCGCACCATGAACGAGCTCAAGCTCGAGGAGCCCTCGCTGAACGAGAAGCCGGAGTTCCTCTTCAGCATGCTGAAGAATTATGCCGCAGGTCCCCTGCCGCCCGAGGAGGACACGGGCCGCCAGGAGGCGAAGAAGCGCGAGGAGGCAGAGAAGCGCGTCGAGGAGGCTTTGAAGGACCAGACCCTGTGGGGCTTCATTCCGAAGCTTCCGATCATGAAGTTCGTCACCGAGTATGCCAAGAAGGCCGTCGCCGTGCGCGAATACCAGCGGTTCGCCCGCACGAAGATGTACGGCGTGGCCCGCCGGATCTACATCGGCATCGGCCGGCGCCTCGCCGAGCGTGGTGTGCTCGACCATCACGAGGACGTGTTCTACCTGCACAAGGACGAGATCATGTCGTATGTCGTCGGCACTGCCGTCAGCCAGAAGCTGCGCGAGCTGGCCGCCGTGCGCAAGGCTGAATTCGCCGCGTATCGAGCGATGGAAGAGCTGCCCGACCGCATCGAGACAAAGGGGATCGTCTACACCAACGATCTGACCCGCAGCGTCCTCAAGGTGCAGCAGAGCGATGACCCGAACATGCTCCAGGGGATCGGCGGCTGTTCCGGTGTCGTGCGGAAGCGGGTGAAAGTGATCCTGAACCCGAGCGACGACATGAACCTCAACGGGGAGATCCTCGTCGCCGCCCGCACCGATCCGGGCTGGGTGCCCCTGTTCGCGACGGCGGCCGGGCTGCTGATCGAGCGGGGAAGCATGCTGTCCCACTCCGTCATCGTCGCCCGCGAACTCGGTCTGCCGGCGATCGTCGGTATCACCGGCATCACGAAGCGTGTGAAGACGGGCGATCTGGTCGAGATGGACGGGACGACCGGCATCGTGCGCATCATCGAGCGCGCCGATGCGGGTGAAGCGGCCGGGGGCGCTGCCTGATGAGCGACGAAAGCCAGCACAAGCCGTCGCCGTTCTTCGCCGCCTGCGCGCGCCTGCTGGTGCGGCACCGGACGGTGCTGTTCATCCTGTCGATCCTCGTCGTGCTCGCGGGGCTTCCGTTCGCAACGCAGATCCGGATCGACAACAGCCTCGAGATGTGGTTCCTCGAGGACGACCCGACCCTGACCGGCTATCGCGAGTTCAAGAAGCAGTACGGCAATGACGAGATCATCCTCGCCCTCGTCGATTGCGGCGGGCCGGGAGGGGTGTTCGAGCCGGACAAATTGCAGTCGTTATGGAAGGCTTCGAAGGCGATCGAGGCCGATGAGGCCCATGTCAAGCGGGTCCTGAGCGTCGGCGTCGCTCCCTATATCGGCCTGCAGGGCAGTGACACGCTGATCGTCGAGGATCTGATCACCGGGGATGTCAAAGGAGCATCGGATGCGGCGGAGATACGGGAGCGGTTCCTCAGCGACCCGTTGAAGAAGAAGCTGCTGACCGATATGGCGCAGCGGTTTGCCGTGTTGCTGATCGAGCCGATCGCGACGCCCGAAATGGACGTGATGCGGCCGCGGATCATCGCCTCGGTGCGGGAGAAGCTGTCCGGCATGACCTACCGCCTTGCCGGCATGGGCGTGATGTATGACGAGCTGAACCGGCTCAGCATTCGTGACGGCATCGTCTTCTCCCTGATCTCGAACGTCGTGATCGCGCTCGTCATCTTCCTGTTGTACCGCTCGAAACCGTTCCTGGGCATCGTCGTGACCGTCATGATCCTGGGCGGCGGCTGGTTCGTCGGCTTCTACGGGCTGTTCCGGCAGAATTTCAACATGGTCACCATCGTGCTGCCGACCCTGATGATGATCCTGTCGATCTCGGATGTCGCGTATGTATATAATAATTATTGCTATAATTTGAAGCGCGTCGCCGAGGATCGAGAGAAGGGGCTCGAGGAGGTGTTCGTCGAATGTCTCTCCCCCTGCCTTTTCACCTCGATCACCAACGCCCTGGGCTTCTGGTCGATCATGACGAGCCCGATGGCGGTGCTGAAGGGATTCGGCTTCTTTGCCGGCACCGCCTGCCTGGCCGAATACGTGCTCTCGATGATCGCCGCTGCATTCGTGCTCGGGAAACTCCAGCCCGGCCCCGAAATGGAGCTCCGGAGGCCGTTCTCCGGGGTCATCGATTCGTGGGTGCGGCTGATGCCGAAGCATTACCGGCTCGTGATGGGCCTGCTTGTCCTGGCGACCGTGTTCGGCTTCGTGGGGATCTCCCGCCTGCAGGTGGATACCTATTCGATGGGCTTCCTGCATCCGTCGAATCCCGTCCGGGTCGACAGCGATGCGGTCGAACGGGATTACGGCAATTATCTGCCGCTCGAAGTGCGGCTGATGACGGGCAAACCCGACGGGATCAAGGAGCCGGAGTTCCTCCGCCGGCTGCAGCGTGCGCACGATGAGCTCGAGGCGGTTCCCGAAGTTCAGCGTGCCGCCTCGATTCTCGACGTCCTGTGCAAGCTCAACCAGGTGATGAGCGACGGGGCGACGGCCTCATACCGCGTTCCGGACTCGTTCAACGCCGTGAGCCAGCTGCTGATGCTGTATGAGTCGGATCCCGACAACGACCTCGAGCACATGACCGACATGCCGAACTACAGCGAGGCCCGCCTCACCGTCAGGCTGCCGATGGTGAGTGCGGCACGATTGCGGGATTTCGAGGGGAAGAGCGAAGAACTGCTCCGGAACATCTTCGAAGGCTCGGGCGTCACGATCCGGTTCGGCGGGTACGTTCCCCTGTATGCCCGTATCATCAACTATATCACGAGCAGCCAGGTCACGAGCTTCGGCACGGCGCTGTTCTTCATCTTTCTCGGCATGGCGCTGCTCTTGAAACGGCTCGATGCGATCTGGCTCGGGATCATTCCCAACGTGTTCCCGGTCATCATGACGATGGGGATGATGGGCTGGCTGGGTATCCGGCTGGATATCGCGACCGTCACGATCGCTTCGATCGCGCTCGGCATCGCCGTTGACGACACGATCCACGAGCTGTTCCTGTTTTATGAGCCGTCTCGACGCCATCTCGACCCGGTCGAATCGATCAGCGACTCGCTGATCGAGGCCGGCCCGGCCGTCATCTCGACCTCCATCATCTATGCCTTGGGCTTTTCGGCCCTGATCTTCGCGAGCATCAAATCGGTCATCCTGTTCGGCGGCCTGCTGGCCCTGACGATCGTGTTCGGTATGTTATGCGAGATCACGATCATGCCCGCCCTGATCTGCATGTTCCGCACCCACCTCGACCGTGCCCGCCAGAAGGAGTAGAACGGGAGAAATCCGCAGATGACGCAGATGGCACAGATGACCCCTGACGGTTCAACGATGGAACGGAAGGCCGGTGGAAGATCAGAAAGAGAAGATCCACAGACCTTTGTCATCATCGGCGCCGCCATGGAAGTCCACCGTATCCTTGGAAACGGGTTCCTTGAATCCGTTTATCACGAAGCCCTGGCGGCGGAATGTGCGTTGCGGAGCATTCCCTTCAAGCGGGAGGTGGAGTTCCCGATCCAGTTCAAGAACATTCAACTGTCATCGAAGTATCGGGTTGATTTTCTCTGTTATGATGAAATCATCGTCGAATTGAAGGCACTGGGGGATCTGACAAATCGTGAACGTTCCCAGACGATCAACTATCTCAAGGCATCGGGATTGAACAAGGCCGTTCTCCTGAATTTTGGAGCGCCACGCCTCCAATATGAGCGATTCGTGTTTCATCTCCACTCATCTGCGTAATCTGTGTCATCTGTGGATGCTCTTCATTTTCGAAAGGACGGGAAACGATGGGAAGCAAACCGGCGGTTGTATATAGTAATGTATGGGAAGATCCCGAGCTGAACCGGCAGGCGTTGCAGGTGAAGCCGGGCCAGTCTGTCCTGTCGATCACCTCGGGAGGCTGCAACTCGCTGTGCCTGCTGCTCGAGGATCCCTCGCGGGTCGTCTCGATCGATCTGAACCCGGCGCAGCTCGCGATGCTCGAACTGAAACGCGCGGCGATCATCGAGCTCGACTACGAGGACTTCCTCGAGGTGATCGGGGTGCCCTTTTACGGCAAGCCTCCCCGCCTGACTGGGCCGCAGCGGCTCGAGTTGTACCGGAAAATCCGGGGCCATCTTTCCTCTTCGGCCGCGGAGTTCTGGGACGAAAACCCCCGGATCATCGAGAAAGGCGCCTTCTGGTGCGGCAAGGTCGAGGCCTTTTTCGATCTGTACCGGAAGATCCTGAGCTGGCTCTACGACTTCTCGGATCTCGAAGCCCTGTTCCGCTGTCCCGATCTCGAGGCGCAGAAAAAGCTGTATCAGGGCATGAAGCGCCGGAAGTGGCGGTTCCTGAACAGCCTGCTGCTGAACAAGTTCGTGCTCAGCCTCGTCAAGGGCGCCCACTCGTTCGCGATGGTCGAGGATCCCGACCTCGCCGGGAACCTGAGCCGCAAGATCGACAAGGGCATGACCGATTTTTACAATCCTGACAACTATTTCATGGCCCTGATGCTGCTGGGCGGCCACTGGTCACGCCAGGCGATGTCGCCGTATCTGCTCGAGGCGAACTGGCCGAAGATGAAGGCGAACATCGGCCGGCTCGAGATCTACCAGGGCACCTGCGGAGACGTGCTGAAGAAATACGGCCCCGCGAGCTTCGATGCCCTCCAGATGTCGAACATCTTCGAGTGGATGGAACACGACTTCTTCAACGGGGTCATACGGGAGATGCTCGAGATGAGTCGGCCCGGCGCCCGCCTGTGCTGGCGGTACACGCTTGCGCGGCCCCGGCAGCTCGACGCCGCGAACGCCGAGCGGCTGATTCCCGAGCCCGAACTGGCCCAGCGCCTCTTCCAGATCGACCGCTCCTTCATCTACGAAAGCTTCCACGTCTTCAGGCTGAAATGATCGTGATCGCTTCCAGCCCCGACGATGCCTGAGCCGATTCAACGATATGTAGGGGCGCATCGCGATGCGCCCGCGTGACGCTTCGAGAATCGGGCGCCGCCGGGCCGATCAATCGTCGGTATGCGGGCCGACGATGTACAGGTTCTTTTCGAACAACAGGTCGATCTCTTTGGTGTTGATCACATCGAGTCCCTGAGCGTCTTTCAGCAGCCGGACGATCGGCCGGAGGATCGCACCCGGGTTGGACCGGGCCACGGCCGCGATCACACCGGTGTTGAGCCGGACGAGGCTGCCCGGGGGGTAAACCGACATCCGGCGGAGGAACACCGCGAGAATAGCCGGGTCGAACTGGTTCTCGGTGTTGCTGAGCAGGATCTTCGTGGAAAGATACGGGGACATGGCGGGCCTAAACGGCCGCGAGGTGGTGAGCGCGTCGTAGACGTCGGCGATCGCGACGATCCGGGCCATGACCGAGATTTCGTTCCCCTTCAACCCGGCGGGATACCCACCGCCCTGGAATTTCTCGTGGTGCTGCAAGACGATCAGCTTTGACCACTCCCCGATCTCCCGGGAGGAGCGGAGCATCTCGTAGCCGACGCGCGGATGCTGCCGGATCAGGTCGAACTCCTTGGGGGTCAGCGGGCCGATCTTGTTGAGAATCTCCTTGGCGACCTTCAGTTTTCCGATGTCGTGAAGGAGGGCGCCGACCCCCAGGGAGTGCAGATCGTTCCGGGACAGGCCCATGGCCTGGCCGATCATCAGCGACAGCGTGGCGACGTTGACGTTGTGGGCGTAGGTGTAATCGTCATAGGCCCGCACGGCCAGTAGGTTCAGCACCGCGTCGGGGGTGCGGGCGATTTCGGCGATGAGCTGGGCTGCGACTTCCCGTGTTTCGCGGGTCGGAATGGCTTTCTCGGATTCCACCGCGGAAATCAGGGTCGATACCGCCCGAATGGCGAGAAGCTGCGTGGGTTTCGAGACCATCGCGTTCTGGAGGGGGATCGAGGATTTCACCTCGGGAAACTTGTCGGTCATGATGCCGAAATAGCCGGCTGTTCCAAGGATGTTGGTGGGATCCGAGATGTCCAGGAGCTGGAAATCCTTCACCACATACTCCTCACCCGACTCGGAGCAGAGAAACAGATCCTTTCGGATCATCAGGTTCTCGAAGGAGTCGCCGCAGTGCAGGTCTTTCATGATGAACCTGCACTCGGCCGCGTTAGGATGGTGGATCCAGACGAACTCCCGGCAACTGCCGATATGGCTGAACCCGGAAAAAATCTGGGGGTAGGAAACCACGGTCTCGTTGCTCATTCAACCATCCTCAGGCAGGGTGCGCCATCCACGGACGAGGATAGTATGCCGTGTCCGGGTGCGTCAATCGCGATCCCGGGTGAAAAATAAAAAAGCATAAACTATTGAGAGAGATCGATGTCCGTGATGCCGTGCGCAGCAGCCCAATCGCGGGCCTCCGCCTCGGCGGCAAAGGTGCGGATGATCTCGAACTCGCGCCAGACACGCTCGCCGTCGATGAGGAGTTCGATCACCCGGCGCTGGACCATGCCCGGGTCAGGCGGGTCGATGTCGAGGAGGCAGATGCGGGGGCCGCCCATGGCGCGGCATTGTTCGCACGCCTGAGGGCCGCGCTTGCAATGACTCATCGGAATGAGGCGGATGATCTTGCCCGGCATGACGGCACCTCCTTGAGCTGGGGCCGAGGCGATCGGGGGAAGCTGTCCGGCACTGGTTGCGGAGGCATCGGGGGCGGCCCAGGCGAGGTGCCCGGCCGCGAGAAACAGCAGCGCGACGGAACCCCGGGCCGGCCGGCGGATTCCCGGACGGTCAGAACTCATACTTGTGGAGGATGAGCTGCTCGTAGAGATCGATTCCCTGAGCCGTGAGGCGGATGCCGGTGATGGAACCGCTTTCGCCGCCGGTGAAGCTCATCTTCAGCGCACCATACTCCATCAAATAAAACAGGTCGGGAACGATCTCCTCGGTTTCGAGGCCGGCCTTGACCTTCGCGGAACCGAGCTGCTTCACCTCGGCCTGGAGCTTCTCGAGGGTCATCTCGGCAAAAGCGGCGGTTTTCCAGTGCCGATACAGAACTTCGAAGATGCGGTTCCGGACCGTCCAGTCGAAGCCCTTCCGGCGCTGGCCGCGGAACATCGGTCCGCCGATGTAGAACATCTGGCGGCCGGTCAGCGGGTTGAGAAGGCCGCCGAGCGCGAGCCAGAGGCCGATGAGGCCGAGGATCAGGGTGCAGACGGCGATTGGGATGTTCATCGCGGTGGAGCCGGTGAAGCCACGGATGATGCGGAACACATACAGAAAGTCGATGTCGAGCAGGAAGAAGAACAGCAGGCGGCTGAAGAAGCCGAACCCGTAGGTCAGAAAGAGGAACACGACGAGCAACAGGATTTCGGTGGCCAGCAGCACGGTGTGGTCGAGAACGACGCCGTAGGCGATGCCGATGAATGACAGGCCGGTGACGATCCAGTTGAAGGCGAAGGCCGTGAAGATCGTGCCGCCGTAGGTGTTCCGGTTCGCGAAGTCCATCAGGCCGGCGAGGAGCTGGCAGCCCGCCCCAAACAGCAGGGCGAAGAGGCCCGAAGTCGCGAAGGCGCCGGGAATCAGCTTCCCGTCAGCCGTTATGCCGTAGCCGAATGCGACCGGCGTCAGGGCCGCGCAGGCGACGGCGAGGCCGAGCAGGCCGAGCGGGGCCGGGTTGCCGAAGACTTCATGGTGGGGGTTGCCGAGGCTGACTTTCCTGATCATGGGGGTCCTCCCTGGAGCTGTGTGCATGTGTATTTTTTCGTTCCGGGCGAGCCTGCCCGGTGCTCCGCAAATTATGCCGGTCCCCCACGGAAAAGGCAAGCCATGCCCCTCGGGCACGCAGGGCGAACAGGAGCCCTCATGTGCCTGCCCTTCCCCACAGCTCGATGCATCGCGGTTGCCCGGCTCTTTGCATGCCAGGGATGGGCTGAGGATGATTATGATAAACTTGGAACAGACTCTTCTTCAGAGGGGGCCAATGAACGTGGAACGTCTGTCACGACGCGCAGGATATATAATCCTGTTTATCATTCTGATCTCGTGGCGCCTGGCCGCCGTTCATGCCGTTCCGGCCGGGGATGGCGAATCCGCAGGGTTCCTGAAACGGCTGCCGGCACAGGCCGATGAGCTGCTGGTCAGGGTTGCGGGAGTCGTGCAAAACCGCATGGAGGCCTTCGCCCGGCATCTGAATGCCGGCCGGCACGTCCGGCTCCAGATCGGCACCGGCTTCTACGACAAGGGGCTTCGGCGGCTGTTCGTGGCGTTCGAGGGGGCCGCGACGTTCACCGGCAAGCTGCCGTTCACCGACGACTTTGCCGACCGGACCTTCACGAGCGATTCGGACATCGCCTGGGATCTGGCGATCCACTCGATCGTCCGGCGCGACGGGGTGATCGGATTCCGCTTCCAGGGCGACATCGTCGTGTTCCTCGACCGGCTCGTCTACGATCTGTCGAAGGAGTTCATCGACATCGCGGGCGGGATCGCGTTCAAAAAGGCGGGGGAAACGATTCTCGCGTTCTGCACCTCGTTCGACACCCGACTGGCCGCCGAGGCCGTGACCCGAACCTTCACGTCCTTCTCGAAGGAGTCGCTCTCGACGACCGGGGCCGAATTGGTCGCCAACGCCGTCCAGCACGATTCCCACCGGATCCGGGATCTCGTCGAAGAGGCGGTCCGGAACGGGAGTTTCGCCGACTTCTGCTGCGTCGCCATCATCCGGGCCGGTATCGACCAGACCGGGGGGCTCGTCGGCGCAACCCTGGGCGCTGCCGTCGGTTCCGCCATCGCTCCCGGGGCGGGGAGCGTCGTCGGGGCCTTTCTCGGAAGGCGCATCACGATTTCTATAGCTCATACGATATCTTACAAG
>JAKQOH010000034.1 GCA_029565415.1 Candidatus Rifleibacteriota bacterium
GACACCGGAACTCGCCCGCGGGCTCGGCACCGCGTACATACCCGGAAGCGCGGAGCTGGCGATTCTCGCCGCAGCGCTGTTCGGAGGCTGTCTCGGGTTCCTGTGGTACAACGCAAACCCGGCCCAGGTCTTCATGGGTGACACGGGTTCGCTCGCGCTCGGCGGCGCCGTCGCGGCTCTGGCTGCCTGCACGCGAACCGAGGTGTTCCTCGCGATCATCGGGGGCGTGTATGTGGCCGAGGCGCTGTCGGTGATCATCCAGGTGTCGTATTTCAAATACACGGGCGGGAAAAGGGTTTTCCGCATGAGCCCGATTCACCATCACTTCGAGCTGTGCGGCTGGGCCGAACAGAAAGTCGTGGCCCGCTTCACGATCGTCAGCCTTCTTCTCGGTCTCGCCGGACTGGCCCTGTTCGCGATGCGCCTGGCCGGCTGATCCGCGCTTTCCACGGACCGTCTCACCTGAAACAAGAAACCCCGGCTTACGCCGGGGTTTAATAATTGGGATGTTATGGACTTTACATAGATCAGCGGTAGTAGATGGAGAGCTGGACATTCTGCATGCCAATGTCGAGTCTGTTCTGGTTGCGAGCGGCGAAGAAGTAGGAAGCGCTCGGATTGCCACGGACAAAATCGGTCACATCCACGGTATAGTTCGTCATGGGATTTGTTGCCGAGAAGTCACCGAGTGAATAGCCGAGAAGAGCATTGTTGCCAACCCACCAGCCACCAAGATTTTTGATCACCTGAAGCTGCTGAGTTGAGCTCATGTATGCGCTCATCCGAACACCGCCGTTATACCGATATGCGGCATCAAAGGCGATTTCAGCCTTCACGAACGCAAGGCTTACGAAGTCGATCGCGATGGGAGTTTCGAGTGCCATCTCACCATACGCGCCGTTCGCGTCGGAAAGCGGGGAGAACTGGGAAAACCAGCCGGTATTTCCAAGAGAGCTGCGGACGATCACGGGGTTCATTTCACAGCTGATCTCAGCAATTTTGCCGCCTTCAACGACGACCGACGAGGCCTTGTCGAGATACTCGGCGTGCGACATTTTCACATTGTAGGTGCCATTCGGAACCTTTTCGAAGGAGAACGCACCGTTGCCGTCCGTGACGCCGCTGAACGACGTGCCCTCGATACTCACTGCAACGCCGGAGATGGGGGTTTTCTTCACATAATCGAGAACCGTGCCCTTCACATCGCCGTCAGGAACTTCAATGACCTTCGGGGAGAGAGTAGAACTGATCTTCACGATCGGGTTGAGCTGGTATTCGGGGACTTTATTCTTCCCGGTATGTTTTGCTTTGATCTTGTTGAAGAAACGGATCGAGACTTCCGTCGTGAAGCCATCCTTGATTTCAAAGGAGCCGAAGAAGCGAACACGATTGCTGGGGATATTCAGGGGGAACGACACGCCATCGACAACGACCCTGGCATTCTTCTTGATTTTGAATTCCATGTAGTTGTAGATGCCATTCGGGAGGTCTGATCCAGCCAGAATATCCGTAAGGATGGTCGTATTCTTCAGGTCGATTTCGGTGGTTTGAATGGGAATGTTCTGGGGAGACCCCTTCGCCGGCTTGACCTTCATGGAATCAAGGGTTATAAATATATTATCCGCACTCGCGGCGGAAAGAACACGCACTTTCAGACTGCCGGGGCCGCCATTGCCATTTTTAATCTTGTGAACGACGACAAAAGGCGGTTCAGCATACGACCAGCGGCTCTTTCCGAGGGCCTGCGGGCGAGCGCGTGCACCAAGCACCTGACCGGAAACGAGGTCTTCCGATTCGGCGGTGAGCGAAGCGTTCACCTGGTCGGAAAGCGAGTTGTCGGCCACGGGATTGTAGCCTCCGCTCCCGAGACAGCCGGCCAACAACGGAATGAGGCCAATCAAGGCCATCATCACGATCTTGTTGATAGTTGTCTTCATACACATTTCTCCTTCGACCGATCGACAACGGCCGAGACTATTTCTCACCAGAATTACACGCAATCTCCGTACCCACGCAGACTTACATCTGCGTGCCGGCTTCTCCCCGCTCTACCACCTATTTCATCTACACTTTGTGCAATCCGCACGTCTTTCAAGGCAGGGATTTTTTCCCTCATCCTTTTTTCTCTGGGGATTTTCTTCCCACCTGCTCTTTTGGCGATGGGGCCCGTAACCCTCGAAACGACTGCCGA
>JAKQOH010000037.1 GCA_029565415.1 Candidatus Rifleibacteriota bacterium
TCTTCCGATCTCCGCCAGCCGATAGGGGGCGAATTCGCGTTTTCGCCAGCTCTGATGAGCTACTGGATGGAACAGAAATGGCTGCCGTCGACAAGGCTGTACGGCATCGATATTTTCATGTCCCTGAACGCGGTAATCGGCAAATTCAAGATATGCGAGGTCGGACTCGGCGCCAAGGTGCACAAGGCGAGCGCGCCCAAGCTCGGCCCCATGTTTACCCAGGTGGTGACGACATTTTTCGACATGCTGCTTTCTACGAAAGATCAATGGATGCAGCAGGCGCCGGGCAGAGTGAAGCCCAAACCGCTGTACGGTCTCAAGCGCCTCGCTCCGCCCCAGGAACTGAAAGTCGATCTTCGGTCGCTCAAGGACCAGCTGAGGACCGAGTTTCTGTCGAGGGAAAAGCTTCTGAAAAAATACCTCAGTGAATATCTGTACAGAAATTTCAGCCGGATGGTCGAACACGATCATTTCGAGATGAACACCCTTTCGTGGACACAGACGGTCTACCAGCTCCTCTTCGCCTTCGATACCGGGTCGAGACAGGTGAAAAGCGATATCATCGAGGCCCTGAAACCGCTGTATTTTGCGCGCTCGGTGACCTTCGATTACGAGACATGGAAATACCGCATCGATTATGCAGAGGAGGCACTTCTGGAGCAGTCGCTCGCATTCGCTTCACAAAAGCCGTATTTCCGCGGACTGTACCTCGGAAAAGGATATACGGTGAAGTGACGCAGCGGGATCCGGAAAAAGCGCCGGCGGCCGTCACTCGATGAATTTTCTGTCCCAGTCCTTCCAAACCGGGTCGAGTCCTTTAGATCTGATCAACGAGCAGATTTCCTCGGGGGTCCGCGTGTCTTCGACCGGGAACTGGTCCCCGGCAAGGCCTGGATGCCCGTAGCCGCCCGGCCCGGTGCTCGAACCGGCGCTCATCATCGTGATTCCGAGAGGGAGCAGCCCGTCGCGGATGCGGGAGGGTTCGCGGGTCGACAGAACGAGCCCGGCATCGGGGAAAATAATCCTCATGGCGCAGATCATGTGAATGAGCGAACGGTCGTCGACCGGAAAGGGAACTGTAAATCCGGCCGGAGCGTTTCTTAGCCTGGGGAAAGATATCTGGACCAGGCTTCTCCAGTATGTCCTGGAGAGATGCATGGCATGCACGGCGGTGAAGAACGATTCAATCCTCCAGTCGGCGAGCCCGAGGAGCGCCCCGATCCCGATTTTTCTGAATCCGGCCATGCCGCCGCGGTCAGGGCCGTTGAGCCTCCAGGAGATGTCCCTTTTCTTCCCGGCCGGGTGAACGTTCGCATAGGTCTCGCGATGGTATGTCTCCTGGTAGAGGGTGAGGCCGTCAATGCCGGATTCCGCCATCATGCGGTATTCATCGGTTTCCATGGGATATACTTCGATCGATACGGATGCGAAACGGCCGTGGATCGATCTCGCGATTTTTGCGAGGTCGGACGGCGTCACGGCCCTGCGGTCCTCTCCGGTGAGCAGAAGGATGTGCCTGAATCCGCGGTCGTAGAGTATCCGGGCTTCGTCCTCGACTTCCCGGGGGGTGAGCGTGATCCTATTGATCAGGTTGGATCTGCTGAATCCGCAATAGACGCACGAATTCGAGCATACATTCGATACATACAGCGGAGCATAGAGCTGGATCGTGTTGCCGAACCTCTGTCGGGTAATTGTCAGCGATTTCGCCGCCATTTCCTCCAGAAACGGATCGGCAGCCGGAGAAAACAGCGGCAGGATGTCGTCGGGAGTGAAAGTGTCTCTGGCTAATGATCGAAAA
>JAKQOH010000039.1 GCA_029565415.1 Candidatus Rifleibacteriota bacterium
GCGTGTAGTTGAGCGCATCCCCGGCCGCGCCGCCGACGAATTTCACGATCGCGGGTGCCGCCGCCATCGAGAAGCCGCCGAGGCCGCACGTCTCGGTGATCGCGCTGTCGCCGATGTCGGGGTTGCAGTCGGCTTCCGAGAAGCCCGGGAACAGCAGGCCCTTGACCTGCTGGGCGGGGCCGGTGAACCACCGGTCTTTCAGGCCGGCGACCCGGATGCCGAAATCGGTGCCGTTGCGGCACATGACGGTCAGGATCGTCGAACCCTCGATCCATTCCGCCGACTGGAGGATCGCTTTCGCGGCCGGCATGCTCAGGTTCAGGAAAAAGTGGTCGTTGCCGTTGATGAACTCGAGCACGCGCTTTTTGTCCGCCGCCGGCGCCTTCGAATCGAGCAGGGCGGGGGCCAGCTCGCGGAACAGCAGCGAGGTGCCCGCGCGGTTGCGGTTGTGGACCTCGTCACCCATCTGGAGCGCCTGGGCGATCAGGGTCTTGAGATTGATCTCGCCCTTGATCTCCAGCGTCTCGCGAAGCACCGGGCCGAGCACGTCGCGCATCCAGTTCAGCCGCGTGATGACCTCTTCCGAATACGCCCCGAACCGCAGCACTTTCCCGAGCCCCTCGTTGAGGGTGCAGTAGGCGCGGTTCCCGTGGGTCTTGTTCTCGACGATCCAGACCGGCATGCTTGCCGTCGCGACGCCCGCCATCGGGCCGACCCCGTTGTGCTCGTGCCAGGGGGCAAACTCGATTTCGCTGCTTGCCGCGACCTTCTCGGCCTCGGCGGCGTTCTTCGCAAATCCCTCGTAGATCAGCGCGCCCATCACGGCACCGCGCATCGGGCCGGACATGCGGGCCCAGGTGATCGGGGGGCCGGCATGCAGGATCAGGTTCTTCTTCATGCCGGGAACGATATCTTTTGCTATACCGATGCCCTTGATGACCGGAACGGCGCTCTGAATGCGGGAAACGGCTTCCTTGTTTGCGGCCTGCACATCGATTTTGACAGCCATCGTTCTTCTCCTCGCCTCAGGATTTCGCCGGGCTCTGGCACGCGGCCTGCCACAGCTTGATGCGGTCGAGCAGCTCGATCACCCGTTTGTTCCCGCCGGCCGGCGGACGCCACTCGACATGCGCGACCGGCACGTTCTGGCGCTTCAGATCGTCGGCGAAGCTGGGGATGCCGACGTTGAACACCTTGACTTCCTCGCGGAACAGCGTTTTCAGACTCGACATTGTTCTCAGGCTCCTTTCCCGCTCAGCGCCTGCTTCACGAAGGTGACCAGGGCGACATTCGACGGAAACACCAGCACGCCCGCCTCTTCCAGCGTGCGCTTCTGCTTCTGCATGTTCTGGGGATCGTCCGCGGTGCCGCAGATGCAGGCCGCGAAAACCGGCTTCCGGCCCGAGGCCTTGCGGGCCTTCTCGATCGCCGCGACCATCTCGCCGGCCATATCCATGTGCGAACCGTAGCCGAGAACGACATCGAACGCGACCAGGCCGACATCGGGATCGGCGGTCTCGATGCCGATGCGCTCCTGGCGCAGCGTCGGATCGATCATCGGGTGCGCCCGGCCCCGGGTGAACTCGTCGTCCCCCAGGTCGACGATCGTGTGCTTCTCGCTCTTGTGCACGCTCGCGAGGGCCTTGCAGCCCTTGACGGGCGTGTTCGAATACAGCTCGCCCAGCACGGGCTGGAGCAGCCGCTGGGCTTCGTCGCACAGCGTGCCGCCGCTGTAAAGCCCCCGCAGATACCGGCCGGGCAGGGCGAGACCCTTCGCCTTCGCTGCCGCCTCGGCTTCGGCCATCGGTGGCTGCACCGGCTTTCCGCCCGACAGCTCGCAGGCTTTCTGAGCCGCTTCCTGCAGGTTGTGTGCCGGGGTGAAGCCCTCCTTCCGGATCGCCTCGGGATCGGCGCCGATGAAATACACCACGATCGGCTTGCGGATCTTCTTCAGCTCGGCGTACAGCGGCGCAAGAACCGCTGCGGCCGGGGGCTTCGAGATCAGCACGATCACCTTCGTCGCCGGGTCCTCCCCGAGGGCATGCGCCGCCATCAGCGTCATCTTCCCGCCGATCTTTTCGGACAGGTCGCGGCCGCCGACGCCGATCGCCTGGGTGATTCCATATCCCATGGTATGAATCAGGCTGGTGACTTCCTGAAGGCCGGTGCCGGAGGCGGCCACGAGGCCGATGTCGCCCTTCCGCACGGCGTTCGAGAAGGCCAGGGGCACGCCGTTGATCAGGGCCGTGCCGCAGTCGGGGCCCATGACGAGCAGGTCCTTTTCGACGCCGAGGGTCTTGAGCTTCAGCTCCTCCTCGACCGTCACATTGTCGGAAAACAGCATCACATGCCGTCCGGCGCGCAGCGCGATCTCGGCCTCGCGGGCCGCCCAGGCGCCGGGGACCGAGATCACCACGACGTTGGCATCCGGAAGCTGCTTCGCGGCGGCTTCCTGGGTCGGGGGAACGAACGCGGCGCCTGTGCCGGCAGCCTTCTTCCGGCTGGTCAGCAGCTTTTCGGCGGCGGCGAGGGCGGCATCTGCCGCGGCATCGCTGCCGGCCTGGACGCACATCATCAGGTCGGCCGGCGTGATTCCGGCGAAGGCATCGGAATACAGGCCCAGCCGCTTGAGGCTGTCGATGTTGAAATCGGTGCCCATCCCGACCACGGCATTCTCGACGCCCTGCAGCTTCTTCACCTCGTTGGTGATCTGCATGAGCGTGACCGAGTCGAAATAGGTTTCCTTCCGGATCACGTGACGAATCGTCATTCCATGCTCCTTGAACGTATCATCTCTCGCCGGGAACCCCGGACGCCGGCATCATACCCCTTTCCCCCCATCGTTGTCACGTCTTCAGGCAAGTCGGAAGACGGGGATCCGGCGCGCCTTTCCCTTCACGAGGATCTCGCCGACGGGCGTGACCGAGCCTGCCTCAATCCTGCCCGGGGTCGTCGGAGCGATGGCCGTTGCCGTCGTCGTGTCAAGGACGATGCCGCCGCCCCCTTTGAGAGCGAGCTCACAAAGGCGGGCGGCGGAGTTGACTGTGTCGCCGATCACCGTGTATTCCAGCCGCACTTCCGGCGTGCCCATGATGCCGGCCAGAACGGGACCAGATACGATGCCGATTCCGAGAGGAAGAGCGAGGCCGCCCTCGAGGCGGGCCGCAGCCTCGGACATGTTCCGGGCTGCCGCTGCCGCCGCGCGTGACGCGCGCTCGAGGTCTCCGTAGCGTTCTGCATCGAACACGGCCAGGATCTTTTCCCCGATAAATTTGTCGATCTCCCCGCCCTGGCTTCGGATCATGCCGGAAAGCACCGTGAGATGACGGTTCAGCAGGGCGACCAGGCTTTCGGGGGTCCGCTCGTGAAGAAGGCTGCCGAACCCCGCCGGTGCGGCGAACAGGACGGCTGCCTGACGCGATTCTCCGGCCCGGGCGGCGCGGCTCCTCGCCTCATCCGTCGCGGCTGACCGAACCGCATCCGATACGAACATCCGCAGGCGTCGCCCCTCCTCCACGCCCTGGGCCATCGCGTTGAATGCCTGGGCGAGCAGGCCGAACTCATCGCGCCGATTCGTCGGGAGTCGTGTCTCGAAACGCTCCCGCATGATCTCGCCCGCGGCCCGGTCGAGGGCCCGGACGGGCTCGAGAAACCGGGCGGCCGTGCGAAATGCCGTGTAGATCGTCAGCAGGAGAAGAAGGACAAGAGCCGCCCGCCTTCCGTCGGCTTCGCGTTTCAATCGTTCAAGATATATTCCATACGGAAGACGACCGCGCAGGATGAATTCCCGCTGCCTCTCTCCCGGCACGGCCACGAGAAGCGTTGCCGACGATGCGGAGCCGACGACGGTGTGAACGGGAATCCGCGCCGTCCCTGCCAGCATGTCGGTTTCGATGGAAACCGGATCGGCGAGGAAGGTGCGCGCCTCGGCGGTGAAGCGCTCCCCCGTCCGGGCCTGTTTCATCGTGACGGTCGTGAACGGCATCGCGATCCGAAGATCGTTCCCGGTCATCGAGGGGACGGAACGGCCGGTACCGGCATGTTCCTCCCACCGGTTCCGAAGCTGCTGCAACAACAGAGCCTTGTCGGTGAGATGGAGTTGGAGCGCGAGAAGAGGAGCGCCTCTGCCGTCCGGGGCGTAAATACGGAACGTCTCGTGGGAGTTCAGCCCCCAGACGAGCAGCTGGTGCGCGATCGGAGCCGCCATCAGGGTGGCGAACTCCCGCGGCGGAAGCAGGGATAAGAGCAGATATTTGATTTCCTCTCCCTTCAGGTCGTCGAGCAGGTGGTCCTTGCCGCCGCCGGGTCTGGCTTCTGTCAAAAACGCCGGGGAGATCCTCCGCATGACCTGGTTGTAGACGCATTCGAACAGTTCCCGCAGGTGCGCGTTGGCCTGGTCGGCAGCCGTGATCGCGATGATGCCCGATATCCCGCCCGGGCCGATCGCGTGCATGTTGCCCGGCGTCAGGCAGGAGGCCCAGGACCGGCGGTACACCTCCTCCATCAGATTCGCGACCTCGGCCTGTTTCCGCGACGGATCCGGAATGCGTGCAATCTGCTCGATCCGGCGGGAAAGATCCGGCCGCGTCGCGAGGTGACGCAGAGTGTTCATATTGTGACTGATATACCAGGACATCCCTTCGTCGAAGCAGCTCAGCTCGGCATGGATCCGGTCCGACGTTTCGTCGAGAAGCCGGGCCTGTCGCTCGAGCAGGCGTCGCTCCCCGGCGAGCCAGCCGATGACGAGGGAGGGGGCCAGGGCGAGGACGAACGCGGCCGCAAGGCGCGGAATCAGCCCAGAGGGCAGGAGCCTCGCGAACCAGGACGGCGTTTCACTGAATGCCAGAAGGATCGATCCGATGATGAGGAGGCCGGTCAGGAGGG
Source organism: Candidatus Rifleibacteriota bacterium (assembly GCA_029565415.1). The sequence continues at coordinate 4,885 of JAKQOH010000039.1, forward strand.
TGAGGAGAAGATCCAGCATTCCCATCCATGCGGGAGGCTGGGGAAGGGGCCGGATGGCCGTCAGCCCGGGATGGTGTTCCAGTGTCGCGGAACGGCGGATGAAGCGGTCGGATTCGCTGCCCGGGAACGTTGCAAGCAGATCTTCGGAGACGAGCCGCGTGCCCCTTGCCGCGAGGTTCGCTCTCAGGGCGCGAAAGCCGGAAGCCGCATTCACGGACCGGGCCGGAAGAAACAGGAGAACACCGCCCCGAAGCCCGGTCCACCAGCGTGCCGCATGGGAAGAGGGAAGGGGGCCGGCTTCGGTCATCCTGCGGTGTTCATCCCACCAGCCGTCACGGGGGAGGGGATACCACAGCAGAAATCCGGTCTGGCTGGCAAGATTGCATTGGGTCAGATTGGCGTAGGCGTCGAACACCTTGGCACCGGCCTCGGCGGCAGGCAGCCCCAGGAACTCCGATGTGCGCCGGGTCTGACGGGAAGCGGCAGACGGAGCGGAACTTCCTTCCGTCAGGATCATCTTCAGAGACGATAGGAGAGCGACCGTATCCCGGGGGTGCGTGGCGAAAGGCTCGCCGACAGCCTCGACGAGACGGGTGCTGGCGGCGGTGATCGCCGCGGGGCCGGCGTCCGCGCCGGGAATGTGACGGAACACGCACCAGGCGAGCCCGGGATACGGATGACGCAGCCGGCGCAGGCGGGCCATGACGCCCGCGAACGACGTTCGGTCAGGGCGCGGTCCGGTGATCGTGCGGGTGAGATGGTGCGAGATCTGAAGAACGGGTTCGTTCGTGGACGAGAGGAGCCGGAGGTCGTGGCGGAGGGCCGTGGATTCGCGTGCGAGAGCCCGTTCCCGCCAGGCCGTCGTGAGCATGCCGATGGCCGAATAGACCAGCCCTGCGGCGAGAAGGCAGAGGAAGGCCAGTTGCTTTCCGGACCATGCCCCGGATTCCGCGTGCTTGTCGGAGGGGACTTCTCCGAACGAGGCGGGGGGGGGCGGGGCGTCTGCCGAAGACAGCCCGACAGGTGAGGCGGGTGATTGGAACGCGATGTCATCGGCAAGCGCCTCGAAGGCACCGGGATGTCCCGGAACCGGCAGAAAGGCCTCCGGAGTTCCCGAAGCGGAAACCACGGCGTCGTCACAGATGATCAGGGTGGCGCGGCCCGCCTTGGAAGCCGCTTCGAGCTCGCCTGCCTGTTTGATCACCTCGCCCACCACCGAGTAGTCCTGGCGCACCTGCTCGGTTCCGATCACCCCGCAGACGGCCTCCCCTGCAGCCACCCCGACGCCGATGCCGTAAGTGAAGCGGCCGGCTGCCGCCCGATCCGCCTGGAGGGCTCCGTGGGCCGACATCATCCGGCGGGCGGCGAGGAGTGCCCGGCGGGCGGCCGGTTCGGAACCGTCCGATTCGTAGAAGACAGCCTGAATAGCATCTCCTATAAAACGATCGATGATGCCGCCCTCGGCTTTGATCGCGGGCGTCATGGCGCGGAAATGCCGGTTGAGCGCTTCGAACACCGTTTCCGGGGGGTGGGATTCCGAGAGGGTGGTGAAACTCCGGATATCGGAAACGAGGGCGACCAGCGCTCGCTTTCGCGGAGCGTGTCCCGCGGGATCGCCGGAGACGGCTTCGAGCACCTGTGGGGCGACGAACAGGCTCATGGCCCGCCGCTCCCGGAGCCAGTCGGTCATCGCGTCGAGGGTGCCGGCCGTCCGGCCGAGCTCGTCCTCGCGGTTCATACCGAGGTTCCGATCGAGTTGCCCCGCGGCGACATCCCGCAGTGCCGTCACCATCCGCATGAGCGGGGTCGTCAGCCAGGCCGCCAGGGCACCGCCTGCGAGGAAGAGGAGCAGCAGGTTGCCGGCCACGCCGGCAACGACACGGCGTGTTTCGGCGGCGAGCTGCCGGGCAAGCGGCGCGAGCGGACGTGCGGCGGTCAGATGAAACCCGGGGAGAACGCCGCTGGGGCGGGAAACGATGCGGGCGCCCCCCGACGACCGGGTGGTTTCGCCGCGACCGTGCAGCGGGCCGGCCGAGCGGGCTACCGAGAGGTCTCCGTCGGGGGTGCGGCGCGTCACTTCCAGGTCGGCCTGGTGACGGGCCGCAATACCGGTGATGCGCGGGCGGATGTGCCTGATATAGGCCTCACTTTGTTCCCAGAAGACGACGGCCACGAACCAGGTTTCCCCTGCCCGTTCCAGGAACTGGTGAAACTTCAGGAGCCGCTGATTCCCGGCCATCGTCTCGCCCAACTGGCGGTTGCGCTGGGTCATCTCGTCCTTGCTTGCCGTCACGAGGTTTTCGAGCAGGGCCCCCGATGACCTGGGCTTGTCCACCCTGAAGCGTGCGTCGAGGCCCGGGGAGAGTTGCCGGAGCAGGCTTTGTGCCGGAGGCCGGAGAAAGTTCACAAGGGAGGTGCCGAGTTCAGGGGAGATCCTTGCGTCGTGGCGGCTCATCTCGAGGCCGCCGTGGCCGAACAGGGTGAGACTGCGGAGCGGCAGGCCGCTTTCCGAGAGCCGATTCCAGAGACCGCCGAACACCGTGGTCGCAGACCGGCCGGCGCACTGGGAATCGGCAAGCGCGGCGACGAGATCCGCCTTCCCGAGATGGCGCCGACACTCCCCGGTGAACCGCTGCGTCAGCGCCGCATTCTCGTTTTCCAGCTCCTGGAGCGCCTGAGAGAGTTCCTGGTCATACTGCCGCAGCAGGTTCTGGCGCAGATCTGTGAGCAGTTTGTCGGTTTCGCTCAGGGCGGTGACCAGGGGCAACGAGGCGAGACAGAGGAACCAGAACGCCAGTTGGGTGCGGATCCCGAAGGCGGGGAGACCGTGCGAGAGGCCGGCTCGGAGCAGAACGAGCCCCCAGGCCACCAGCCAGAGCAGGAAGGGCCCCGTTCCGGCGAGAACCGGACCAGGACCGGAAATGCGTGGTGTCCGGCCGATCAGCAGCCCCAGGCCGCCCGCCAGGGTGTCGAGGGTCACCCAGCAGGCGAGATGGCGCTGCCCGGCTTCGAGGACAAGGCCAAGCTCGTGGTCGGGGAGACGTATCTCGCCGATCGAATTGTAGAGCTGTCGTTGCAGATACCAGGTGTCGATATCCCCGGCGGCAGGATCCCGGGGGCTGCCGGCAGGCCTGAAGCGAAGCTGTGAAGCCTTGCGCCGGAGGAAATTCCGCAAGCCGGGCTCTGTTGTGACGGATGTATGCGGTCTGACGAGAGGCCGGATGGGGGCGGAAGCTGCGAGAGGGAAGGGGAAAAAGACCGGTTCGATCTGCCGGCGGCCGGCTATGAGGTTCCAGTTGGCGAAACACAGCCGGCGGGCGACGATATGATCTTCCAGGTTTGATGGAATGATGGCGAGGAACATTGCAACCGGTTCCCCGTCGTGGCGTATCTGATCCCAGACGCAGAGAGCGGCCTGGCCCTGAAAGAGAACCGGAAACGCCGCTCCGCGGGTTGTGACGTCGAAGAGTTCGGGCGAGGCACCGAATCCGAACATCCGGTCGAGCGTCTGCTTCCATGAAGCCGGTCGGGGGCGGCCGGGCTCGAACCGCTCCCGACGGTCGATTTCATGGAACAGGGAACCGATCAGCCGCCCGTACAGCGTCTCGAAGCCCGGCCCGGTGACGGGGCGGGGGGCTTCGTCGGGAGAGGCGGAAAGGGCGAACAGCCAGATCCGGGGGGGAGGAAATCCTTTGGGAAGAGCCTCGCGGCGCACGTCTCCTGCGTATCCGCCGAGGAGCGAGGGAGACGGCGGACCGTGAGGGACGGCGGCCCGTGTCAGCCGCCGTTCGAACCTGTGCCGGAACCGTGCTGCGAATGTTTCGGCCCAGAAGCCGAGGGTCGAAGCCCGGTTCCAGCGGCGGGCGACGGTCTGGGCCTCCTGCTGCCAGGCCCTGGAGGCTGATTCCTGCCGGGCTTCGATCCGGAGACGGAGTTCGTGTCCGATCATCAGCACCGGCACGAGCGTGAGCAGGAGGGGAAGCAACAGCCCCGCCCACGTCCCTCCGCCGCGCTTCTCAGCCTTCGCGCTTCTCAGTTCCATAACGTGTTCGCCAAGGGTACCACAAAAACCACCCGCCGGCCGCCCAGCCGGAAACGTTGCACGACAGAGGCGCAAAGCCCCTTCCCCCACAAAGAGACGAAAGCACGAAGAACAGTCAAAGATATATCATTGGTGAATGCTTGGTTCCCTGGTGACTGGCAGGGGAACTCGTTACAAGGGCCGGTCCGCAGATGACGCAGATGGCCGGATGAAAACCGGAATGTCCTCATGGGTTGAGGGGTCCGCCGCATACAGAACATCAGGTGGATCCAGGCGCTTTTCATCTGTGTTCATCTGCCCTTCATCTGCGGATTCCGGTCTCGTTCGATCTCGCACTTGTCGCACGGAGGTTCCGGCAGATGAATGCGGGAGACTTGCCAAGGTTGCGCCTCTCCCGTAGAATGCCGGATCATATGATCTCTTCGGGGAAGGAGTAGTGCATGCATCACGAGTTTGAGTATATCGCCCCGCGAAGCCGCACCGAGCTTCTCGCGACGCTGAAGAAGTTCGGCAGCCGCGCGAGACTGCTGGCGGGCGGCACCGACCTGCTGGTCGACATCCGCGTCGGGCACAACGTTCCGGAAACCGTCATCGACGTGAAGTATATCGATGAATATAACAAGATCCGGTGGGATGCGAAGGAAGGCCTTTCCATCGGCGCGACCGTGACTTGCATCGAGCTGATGAACGACAAGACCGTCCGGGCGAAGTTCCCGCTGCTGGTCGAGGCGGCCGGGCACATCGCCTCGCCCCAGGTTCGCAACCGCGCCACCATCGCCGGAAACCTCTGCACGGCTTCCCCCTGCGCCGACATGGGCTGTTCCCTGCTTGCCTATGGCGCCTCGATCGAGCTCGCTTCCGAAAAGAAGACCCGCATCATCCCGCTCGTGGAGTTCTTCACGGGGGTGAAGAAGACGCAGCGCCAGCCCGACGAGGTGGTCCAGCGCATCATCGTTCCGGCCGCGATGGCCAGCGCGCGCGGCGCGATGGAAAAGCTCAAGCGCATCAAGGGCCACGACCTCGCCGTCGTCAGCGTCGCGATGGTGAAGACGGCGAAAACCCTCCGGGTCGGCATCGGCTCCTGCGCCCCGACCCCGATCGTGCTGAAGGATCTGCCCGCGTCGGCCTCGGTGAAGACCGTCGTCGACGAAGCCCTCAAAACCGTCAAGCCGATCGATGACATCCGCGCCTCGAAGGAATACCGTCTCGCGATGGTCCAGTCCTTCGTCGAGAAACTTCTCGCAACGCTCAAGTGAGCATCGGCAAAGGAACGAACAATATGCAGATGCACAGAATCAAGGTGAAGATCAACGGGAAACAGTACGAGCGCGAGGTGCCGGGACATCGCAGTCTCCTGCACTTCATCCGCCAGGACATCGGCCTGACCGGCACCAAGGAAGGCTGCGGGGCCGGCGAGTGCGGTGCCTGCACCGTTCTCGTGAACGGCAAGACGATCAACTCGTGCCTCGCGCTTGCCGCCGAGTTCGACGGCGCCGAGATCGAGACGGTCGAAGGCGAGGCGAAGAACGGCAACCTGAGCAAGCTCCAGGAGGCCTTCCATCGCAATCACGCCGTCCAGTGCGGCTTCTGCACGCCCGGCATGCTGATGTCGGTGAAGTCCCTGCTGAAGGTCCATCCGAAGCCGACCGAGGAGCAGATCAAGGAAGCCATCGAAGGCAACTTCTGTCGTTGCACCGGCTACCGCCAGATCATCGAGGCCGTCCAGGACGCCACCGGCCAGCTGAAGAAGAAGGAGGAACTGAAGCGTGTTTCATGACGTGCCGCACAAGGACCTCAAAGCCGTCGGCCGCGATTTCGGCCGCATCGATACCGTCGAGAAGCTGACCGGCGCCGCCCTCTACACCGGCGATCTCGTGATGCCCGGCATGCTGTATGGGAAAGTCCTGCGCAGTCCGCACGCGCGGGCCCGCATCAAGCGCATCAACACGGCGAAAGCCGCGAAACTGCAGGGTGTTCATGCCGTCCTGACGGGGAAAGACCTCGACTACCGCGTCGGCCTGTACATCGTCGACAAATACATCCTCGCGAAGGATGTCGTGCGCCACTTCGGCGAGGCCGTCGCCGCCGTCGCCGCCGAGACGCCCGAGATTGCAGAGGAGGCCCTCCGCCTGATCGAGGTCGAGTATGAGCCGCTCGAGGCGGTGCTCGACCCGAAGAAGGCCCTCGACAAGAAGGCGCCGCTCGTCCACCCGGATCTCAAGGACTACTCATTCGTCGAAGCGGCCTTCACGCCGGTTCCCGGAACGAACATCGCGAACCATACGAAGCTTCGCAAGGGCGATGTCGAGCAGGGCTTCAAGGACGCCGACTTCGTCATCGAGCGCGAATACACCAACCCCAACGTCCAGCACGTGCCGATGGAGACACATGTCTGCGTCTGCCGCTGGGAAGTGAAGGACCGCGTCACGATCTACACCTCGGCCCAGTCGCCCTTCACCGTCAGAAACCTGTTCGCCTACTCGTTCAAAATCCCGCACAATAATATACGTGTCATTATTCCCTATGTCGGCGGCGGCTTCGGCGGCAAGGCCGGCATCGATCTCGAGCCTCTCGCGTGCTGCCTTTCCCGGGCGGCGGGCGGCCGGTTCGTCAAGGTCACGGCGACGCGCGAGGAGGAGTTCAGCCTGCTTCCGTGCCGATCCGGCCTCATCTATAACATCAAGACCGGCGTGAAGAAGAACGGGAAGATCGTCGCCCAGAAGATGACGATGTACTGGGACGCCGGCGCCTACGCCGATTATGCCGTGAACGTTACCCGCGCCTCGGGCTACTCTGCCGGCGGGCCGTACGAATACCCCAACGCCTGGGTCGACGCCTACACGATGTACACGAACAAACCGTGGGGAACCGCATATCGCGGCTTCGGCCACGTCGAGTTCTCGTGGGGCCTCGAGCGCCACATGGACCTGTGCGCGCGTACGATCGGCATGGATCCGCTAGCGTTCCGGCTTGCCAACACCCTGAAGCCGGGCTCCGTGACCATCACCGGCGAGAAGATCACCGACCACACCGGCAACATCTCGAAGTGCCTCGAAACTGTATCGAAAGCTATAAATTACGGCAAGATCACGCCCGCCGAGAAGGCCCGCATGCAGAAGGAAGGGCTGAAAATCGGCAAGGCCGTCGTCGGACTCCACAAGGCCCCCGCGATGCCGTCGTTCACGGGCACCTGCGCGATCCTCAAGATGAACGAGGACGGCACCGTGAACGTCAGTCTGTCGCTGACCGAGATCGGCGCCGGCACTTACACCTCGCTCGTCCAGATCGTCGCCGAAACCCTCAGGTTCCCGGTCTCGATGGTCCGCCTGCCGATGGAGATCGGAAGA
>JAKQOH010000058.1 GCA_029565415.1 Candidatus Rifleibacteriota bacterium
GAACGCAGATAGGAAAGAACACCGGGAAAAACCTGATTTTCCTTGTGCCCTGGTTCCTCCATTGAACAAAATAATCTGCTTTTCATCTGTGCAATCTGCGAAATCTGCGGATCGGTTCTCATGACGAAACCAACATACCAGGGCGCTGATGAAGCAGATGGCGCAGATGAAATGCGGATGCGTTCCTGAAACCACTCTGGCTGTCAGTGCCGACGGTGCTGGTCGCGATCGTGTCGGTCGTGGCGGTCGTGATCGCGGTCTGGATACGGATACCGGGGATGGCGCGGGTGCGGCCAGCCGGGCCACCACCACGTGTGGCCGACGATGACGACTTCTTTCTCGACGCGCTGGACGGGGGCGACCCAGGAAGCTGGGCGCCGGTAGGTCGACCGCCGCTCTAGATCGCCGAGCGAAAGCCAGGCGACGAGGGGTTTGCGGCTGCCGCAATCATCGAGGACCATCACCATCACGCGCTCGTCGACGATATCCATGACCCAGAGTCGCTGGCCCTGTTTCACGCGATACCCATCGAGCCGCAGATACGGCGCGGTCACGCGATGCTCTCGCACCGCTTCGTCGAGCGACTTCTGCATCTCGTCGACCCTGGCGGGGGCCGCCGGATCGGCGAGGTGGTCCTGCATATACGAGATCATCTCGTTCGTTCGGGCGAGCGTGAACAGGAGCTTTTCCTTCTCGGCGTCAGCCTCGGTCCGGTTCGGGCCTCTCACGCTGCGTGAACAGGCGCTGTCATACCGGTCGAGGATGTCATACTTCGAAATATATAAATTGTGCAGCCGCAGCATGGCGGGAGTGAAGCGCGGGATCTCGGGGCTGATCTGCTGGAGCGCCGACGAGGTGCGGAACCGGTATTCGGCGGCTGTTCCCGACGGCCGTGCCGGGGCCGACGAGGTGAGCAGGGATTCGTACCGGTTGATCGTCTCGTAAGGGGCTGCGGGCAGATCCGCCGGCGCGGCGATCGTGACCGGCGTCACGGGGCTGTCGGGTCCGGCTGGACTGCGCCATCCGGACGCCGTCGGTCCACTTCCAGCGTCGTGCGGGGCTGGTGCCACGGTCGCTGGCGTCGGAGCGGCCGGTTGGGCTGGGGACGCCGAGGGCGGCGCCGTCTGCTGTTTTCCGCATTTCGGGCAGAACTTCGCATCGTTGGCCATCCCGCTTCCGCAATACTGGCAGAACAGCGCCCAGGCAGGCGAACAAGCGAGCATCAGGGTCAGCATCAGCACAAGTCGTTTCATCGTTTATTTCTCCTGTCGAGATCGTACCGCATGAGATCCGTTCGTGTAAACGTCACCCGGAAACGATGGATGTAAATTTTTGTAAGCGAGACTCTCAATAAATCCGGTCGTAGCGGTTGTACCCGTGGGGGTAGTCGGCGGTGTCGGCCTTGAGGATGAGGACGGAGCGGGCGGGCACCTCGACGTCGACGGTTCCGGAAAAAACGGTGAACATCTGATAAATATATAATATCAGGTATTTGCCTGATGGTCAGATGTTCTTCTTCGGCGGTATGTTTATCTGAAAATGAGCTGTAAAGTTTGAACCATGAGAGATGGAAAATGATGAGGAATAATGGCGAGCATGTTCTGGGGTAAGTTACGGGCAAGAGAGGGCGGACTGGGCATCGAAAGTCTCTCCCTCGACGATCATTGCTGTGATGTTGCTGCATGTGTAGAAGCATTGCTCCGGCTTCCTCTCATTCGGGGCATGCTTGCGGCATGTGCAGAGTTTGCGGATTTCACCCCTGCACATGTTGCCCGGCTTTGCGTATTTGCTGGTCTGCATGACATAGGCAAGTTCAATAATGGGTTCCAGCGAAAGGCTGATCCCGCAGCAAGAGCGACGGCTGGCCATGTCAGGGAGCTTCTTGCGATATGCAACTGTGACGACGGACGAAATGAGACATTCAAACTGTGCGACTCCATTTCCTTCGATGAACTGGAGACATGGGGAAGCCCGGAAACGGCGTTTTACCTCATGTGTGCCTGCTTTGCGCACCATGGCCAGCCGATTCCGATCGGAATGGGATTCCGAAGCGACATTTGGAAAGAGGAGGGAAAACGTGATCCATTCCAGGGAATGGCCGGGTTGATGGACAAATTGCGGAGATGGTTTCCCGAAGCTTTTCAGCCTGGTCTTCCGGTTTTCCCGGCATGTCCGGAGTTTCAGCATGCCTTCAATGGCTTGGTTACCTTGGCTGACTGGATCGCTTCCGATACGCGATTCTTTCCATTTATTTCTGAGATTCCCGGTGAAGATCGGCTCACGATGGCGCGTCGAAAGGCAAAAGACGCTCTCGGATATATCGGCATCGATATCCATTCCTCCGCTTCTTGTTTGCCGGCGAACCCGGGCTTC
>JAKQOH010000060.1 GCA_029565415.1 Candidatus Rifleibacteriota bacterium
CCTGCAAGGGCGACACCGTCGTTCCGATCGCCGCGGCTCTCGACCGGGCCGCGACCGAGCTGGGCGTCGATTTCGTCGGCGGCTTCACGGCCAACATCCAGAAAGGGTTCACGCGCGGCGACCAACTACTCGTCAACTCGATTCCGGATGCGCTGAGCACGACGAAACGGGTCTGCTCGAGCGTCAACGTGGGCAGCTCGGCGGCCGGCATCAACATGGACGGCGTGTATCGCATGGCCCAGATCATGAAGGAAACGGCCGAGCGAACGCGTGACAGCGACGGGCTCGGCTGTGCCAAGCTGGTCATCTTCTGCAACCAGCCCGAGGACAACCCGTTCATGGCCGGCGCCTGTCACGGGGTCGGCGAGGCCGAGGCGATCCTGCACGTGGGCATCTCGGGCCCGGGCGTGGTGCGGGCGGCGCTGGCGAACTCGGGCGCGCTGGATTTCGGCGAGCTGTCCGAGCTGATCAAGAAGACGAGTTTCAAGATCACGCGGGTGGGCGAGCTGGTGGGCCGCGAAGCTTCGCGCATGATGGGCATCCCGTTCGGCGTGACCGATCTGTCGCTGGCCCCGACGCCGGCTGAAGGCGACTCGATCGCCGACATCCTCGAAGCGATGGGGCTGGAGCGAACCGGTTGCCACGGAACGACGGCGGCGCTGGCGCTGCTGAACGACGCGGTCAAGAAGGGCGGCGTGATGGCCTGCACGTATGCGGGCGGCCTTTCGGGCGCGTTCATCCCGGTCACCGAGGATGCGAGCATGTGCCGCGCGGTCGAGGAGGGTGTCCTGACGATCCAGAAGCTCGAGGCGATGACCTGCGTCTGCTCGGTCGGCCTCGACATGGTCGCCATCCCCGGTGATACGAGCGTCGATGTGCTGGCCGGCATCATTGCCGACGAGATGGCGATCGGCATGATCAACCACAAGACGACCGCCGTCCGGCTCATTCCGGTGCCGGGAAAGAAAGCGGGCGATATCGTCGATTTCGGCGGCCTGCTCGGGAAGGGCCCGATCATGGATGTCGTGCGCCAGTCGCCGGCCGGCTTCGTGAAGCGCGGCGGCCGCATCCCGGCCCCGATCCACAGCATGAAAAACTGACAGAACCTCCTGGAATGTTCCTGTAGGGGCGGGTTTCAAACCCGCCCCTCCGTCATTGTCGGGAAACATATTTCGTTACGGCGCGCCAAACGGGCGGATCACGATCCGTTCGGGTTGCCGTTCCCGATCCAAATAATAAATCAAACAATATTATTCTAAAGGGTTGAACGGTTTGGAATATGTGGTATCCTCTTCGGGAGATCGGAATATCCGAAACATTATGCTCGAAGAGGAGATGGAGATGCGGTTTTTCACGAAGGTTTTGTTCGCCCTGGTCTGTTCCTTTGCCCTCGTCATCAGTCTCACCGGCTGCGACCTGTTCGGCGGCGACGACGACAACGATGCTGCCGGTACCGGCACGGTCACGATCCAGGGCAATGTCGTCGATACGGAGAATGTCAAAATCAACGGCGCGCAGTTGACGACCGGCGATGTCACGACGACGTCCGCTGGTGGCGCCTTCACCCTGGCGAATGTGGCCGTTCCTTCCGACGGGATCGTGAAAATCACGATCAGCCGGAATGGCAGCCTGACGACCTATGCCTTTGAGCCGGGGACAAGCGGTCAGACGCTCGTGGCGACCTATACCCTGAAGACGGTTGCTGCCGGAAGCGTTCACAACGCTGTCAACATGGGCGTGCAGCAGGCTCTTACGGATGACGGCCGGCAGGATACCAAAAAAGCCAAGGTCGAGTTCGCCGCCAACAGCATTCTCGATGCGAATGGAACCCCGGTGGTTTCCGCGGACATCACGATTGTCACCCAGGTGCCTGGGGATGCGGGGTATGCCGACACCTTCCCCGGTGTGTTCGCGGGCGTCTGCACCAGCGGCTCGACGACCCCCTTCGAGAGTTTCGGCTTCGTGAATGTCGATCTGGGTGCCGGGAACAAGCTCGATCCCTCGAAACCCGCAACGCTTACGATTCCGGTTGGTGACGGTAACGTCCCGACGGAACCTACGATTCCGCTCTGGTCCTTTGATCCGGCTACCGGCAAGTGGAAAGAGGAAGGCCTCGCGACGCGGCAGGTCGTTGGCGGAAATGTCTTCTATGTCGGTCAGGTAACCCATTTCACGTTCTACAATCTCGATAGGCCCTTCACCGGCGGCAGCTTTGTCGTCAAGGTGGCGAGCGGATCCGAATTCGTTTCCGGCGCCAAAGTGACGATCACCTCGACCTCGAGCCCTGACAAGACGGGTGGCGTCTGGCAGGACATCAAGTTCACCGGCAGCGATGGGAAGGCCACGTTCATGGTTCCGGCCGGAAGTCTCGATGTTCTCGCAGAAAAAGATGGGAAGCAGGCGTGGGGCTATATGTATGACCAGACCGGAATGAATGCGAGCATGACGGTCGACATGGCTGGATTTCATCATCATGAATTCTGGAACAAGCGCTGATTCGTTCTGATCTTTCTTGAAACGGGCCGCACGGAAACGTGCGGCCTGTTTTGCTTCGGGTTGGAACGAGGAGCCGTCGTAGCGAGGGGCGCTCGGAAGCTACGGTCTTGGACTTGGCTTTCCGTGGTTGCGAGGCGATGTAACATGTTACAATGGCATAAAACTGACGAGGAGAATTATGGCAGTCGGAGAGAAACGAGAGCGGCTGACGATCGATGTCACGCCGGAAATACATCGGAAAATCAAATCTTACGCGGCTTCTCGGGGCAAATCGCTCCGGGAGTTCGTGCTGGAGAGCATCAAAACCCAGATGGAACGCGATTCTGAAGTGGAGGATCTCCGGGCGATGACGATCAAGCCGACCACCATTCTGAAGGACCTCTGGGATAATGACTCCGACTCGGCGTATGACGAAATATAGGAAAGGCGATATCGTCCTTGCTCAGATCGTTTTCACGGATGGCACGGCGACAAAAAAACGTCCTGTGGCCATTTTAAGCGGTAAAGCGTTCAACGACCGCCGTGAAGAGGTTGTGGTTGCCGCAATCACCAGCAACACCACTCGGAAAATCATTGGAGACAATCGAATCAGAGACTGGCAGGAAGCCGGTTTGCTGCTTCCGTCGACCATGACGGGTATTCTGTTCACCATCAAAAAGCAGCTTCTGGGAAAAACTCTCGGCTCTCTCTCTTCCTTTGATTGCGAGCGCATGAATCAGAAGTTCAGAGACATCCTCGAACTGTAAGTGAGCGTCTGGTTTTTCGGCGGGGTGGGTGCCGCTTTTTTGGCGATCCGTCTGGCTGGGGCGGGCAAACCCCTGCATGCAAGCCGGTTTTGATATTGGTACAAAGATTGCTTCGTTCCTCCGTCACGACAAGAGAATTGGGTTACCGACAGGAGGAGTTTTCATGAAGCGCATGATTCTGACCGGGGTTCTGGCAATCGCTATTTCCATTCCATGCTGGGCCGGCTATCCCGGCGATTGGTCCGACCAGGCGGGGCAGAGTTCCCAGTCTGGCCAGAGCGGCCAGAGCTCCCAGTCCGGTCAGTCGGGCCAGTGTGGTCAGGAAGATCCCTGGGGAAACCCGGGCCAGTCGGGTCAGAGCGGCCAAAGCAGCCAGGCCGGCCAGTATGGCCAGACGGGCGGCGGGGTGTGTGAACAGCCTCCTCTGGAGCCCGTTTTCGACCCGGCGAAGCTTCAGGCGGTCATCAGCCTGCTGAGCATGATCGAAAGCGACCTCGCCATGTGCGCCGCCGGCTCCGGCCGGTGGGCGGACAACCTGATGGCGATCGGCCACATCAACAGCGCCCGCTCGGCCCTCGAGCGCGCCCCGATGGAGCCTGCGTGGCGGCCTCTGCTCGCCGAGATCCATGAGCGGCTCGGCCGCATCCGCTTCCATCTCCTGATGAACGACGACATGAACGCCCGTATGATGATGGCTGAAGTCCAGGCCGTCGTGCGCTCGACGATGCAGGTGCTTCTGATCAATGCCGGCAACGGCGGTGTGATCCGGCCTCCGTCCTCGACCACCCAGCAGCCCCGCGTCGTCGTGATCCCCCGGATCCCCACCACCGGCGGCAGCTACGGTTCGAACTCGAACTCCGGCTCTGGCTGGGGCTCCTCCTGGGGAAGCGGCTGGGCGTCCGGCTGGGGCAACGGCGGAACCCAGCTTCCCCCCGGCACCATGCAGCCGACCGGTCCGCAGTATCCGCCGCTTCCGCCGACCAACTGAACACTCGCCCAGTCAGCTCGCGAAATCCGGAAGCCACCCCAGACCGGGGTGGCTTCGTTGTCTTCCGTGATCTCCTGCCACGGGCAGGCAATGTCGCGCAGCTTCAGGAGGGCCGGGCAAACAGCCTCAACAGAATCGAGGCGATCAGAAACACCGGGGCAAGCAGCAGGGCGAGTGCATAGGTCGCGAAATAGGCCAGACCGAGGATATTTGCGGCGATGTCGGCAGGATCCCCCGTCGGCGACGTGCCGCTGATCACACAGGTGTACTCCCGCAGTCCCGCGAAATGACAGAGGGCGAACAGGATCAGCAGCATCACGGCGCGGTCGAAAAACCCGCGCGGCGAACAGACGGGGGCGCCGGAAAGGCTACTGGTGAGGGTTTTCCAGATGTTCACGGCTGCACCTCCACCGGCAGAAGTCGGTGTGAGCCGCTGGCAGCCGGAAGGGCGGAGGAAGAACGGGATAGGGACGAAGCCACGACATCCCAAGCAGGGCCGAGAACCATCGAATACAGGAGAACGGCGTCCCCGACCGCGTTGCTTCCGGCATACTTCAGTCTGTCGCGGTTCCGGATGGGAAAGCCGCCGAGTTCGAGGGCGGCATGAAGACCCTGCAGAAACTCCCCGTCACCGAACGTGGCGGCGCCTACGAAGGCGAGGCCGGTCGAGCCCGCGGACAAATCCAGTAGGGGGATGATCGGCCCGGAATCGACATCCCCCGACCCCGGGCATTCGCGGGGCCATTCCCAGGCGTAGTCGAAGCCGGCGAGCCGCACCCGGAGATATTGTCGGGCGCGCAGATACTGGTCGGCGGCGAACGCGGGATCGATGAGCGAGAGACAATGGGCGGCCAGCCAGATCGAAGAGCCTTCGGGGCCGTCCATCACGTCCCCGTCGAGGGTGAAGGCCGAGAGCAGCAGCCCGGTTTTCGGCTCGATCAGCTTTTTTTTCGCCGTCTCGACCCATCTCCGGAACAGGTCCCCGTGATCCGTTCCGTCCAGATGATCCGATACCCGGATTGCCGCGAGGCCGATGCTGTTGCAGAACAGCCAGCACTCGTTCGGGTAGCTCTCGACGCACAGGATGGGGCTTTTCTCCATGCGCTCGACCATCGTGTCGACCCGCTCCCGCAACTGGGCGCGGTACCCGGCATGCTCCGAGACGAGCCGCCGAAGGCCCATCATCAATGCGATTTCCCCGTCCAGGAAGATGCTGCGCACCGGCTGCATCCGGAACGGGGCGCTTCCGGCATACGGCATCAGGAAGAAGAACGGGCCACGATCGCGCTCGAGCCGGACGGTTTCATCGATGATCCGGTCCATGATCGGCAGGGTGGCTGATGCCGAGCCGGGCTCCCGCAGGGCCATGTTCGCCAGGGACCAGACGAAAAAGCTGCGGGCCATGAAGTCCCACTCGGCGTTCCGACCGCGCATTTTTTCGATTTCGGCGCGGCTCCCGGCTTCGTCGGCCCAGATCGCGATATGGCTTGCCGCCAGCGCCTTCGCCTTGGGCGGAATACCCGCTTCGGTGCGGTACACCTCCGGGTTCTCGACGAAGAGCAGATGGAACAGGGGCAGCCAGATCACCGCCCCGGCCAGAAGCGCCACGAGTCCTGCAAGCCTGGAGTATCCTGCACGATCATCCATGGGGGCAGGATACCGTATTTCCCGTCGCAACGGAATCCGGCCGAAACGAAACGCCCGGCCTGCGGGGATGCAGACCGGGCATTGGGGATGTTCCGCCGTCAGGGGTAATCGACGTGGAAGGAGGACGTGCCGGCCAGGTCGGTGGGGCTGACGAAACTGTCCTGGACCTTGCCATCGCCGTTGCCGGGCAGGAGGGAAGCCAGCTTCGAACCGACGAGCGGCCAGGTCTTGACGTTCTCCCGCTTCTCGGCCAGCCAGTCGGTCATCGCGAAGACCGTCTTGGCGCCGTCGGGAACGTTCACCTTGCCTTCCTTGTCCATGCCGGTCAGGAAGTCTGCATAGGTGCCCATATATTTGTACAGAGGCCCGATGACCTTCGAGAACATCTTCGCGAGGGCGGGATACCCGGCTCCGCTTTCCTTCGCGAGCTTGTTGAGATCCGTCACGATCGAGGTGGCGATCTTCGCTTCGGCCGCCAGCTTGCGGGCCTTTCCGATGCCCCAGCCGGCGTCGAACTTGCCGGCTTTCTTCGCCTCATCGAACTTCTTCCGGGCATCGAGGAAGCGCGGGAACGCGTAGTTGTTGCGGATCTTCTCGAGCACCTTGCGTTGCTTCTCGCGTGCTTCGGGGGTCGGGAACGCCTCTGACAGAGCTCCGCAGCCGGGGGTCAGCTCGTCGACGATGAAATCGACCAGTTTCTTCAGATCGGGCGGCTTCTGCGAGGTGAACTCCCCGGTGAACCGCACCACGCGCGTGGCGATGGCTGTGCGATCCTTCGGCTCGAGGCCGTCGACGACGGCATTGAGGGCGACGATCATCCGGTCGCGGCTGGAGGATTTCGCCGGTTTGTAACTGGTCATGCCCGCGCCCAGGTAGTAGGATTTCCAGGCGAGCTCGCTGCAGTAGAAGGCGCGGTTTGCATCATTGTTCGTGAAGCCGAAATCGTAGGGCTTGCCGAGCTGCGCGGTCAGGTATCCGATAGCTCCATCTATATTTTTCTTCGCCACGTCAGCGGGCTGGCCGGCGGTGGGCCGTTCCAGCCGGATCATCGCCCAGCTTCCGAGGTATTCGTGCCAGCTCGAGAAGCGGACCCGGTTGTTCATGGGGTCGGATCGCGAGCCGGTGACGCCGATCGCCTCGATGATGACGCCGGGCGGGCCGTCGAAGACGACGACGGCGTGGTGATACGGACCGCCGGTGAGAATCGCGATCGGGTCGTTCTTCTGGCCTTCGGCCGACTGGTGGCCGTTGAGGATGATGTCGCCGCGCCGGGCCGTGGTGACGAGCTTCACCATCGCGGCATCACCCCGGTACCGCCGCGCCCATTCCAGCATGCTCTTCGGGTCGCCGAAGCGGGGAGAAAAGACGGCATTCGGATAATCGTACATAGCCCGGCCCAGGGATTTCGCGCGGTCGACGCTTCCGAGCGGGCCGAGCGTGGCTTTTTTCAGATAGGGGTAGGAGGACGGAAGGAGCTTCATGGCGATGAGCTCTTTCTCTTCCGTCGTCAGGATGTCGATGTGGGTGCCGGTCGCCACCGCCGTCGAATCGGATGCCGCGTCATCGGAGGTCACCGTGACCTGGCTTCCATCGAAGGGGGCCACCTGTGCCGTCGCCGGGGAGGCTCCGAGGAGCAGGCCGCCGATGAGGCAGGCAGCCGCGAGGGATCGGGGTGTGATCGAGGGATGTTTCATGGATGCACCTCAACTCCGCAGGAATGGATTTCTTCTGATTATACTTCAATACCGTCGAAATCCCGTTTGGTTTTCGTTCGTAACCGGGCTTTTCTTGCATTTTCTCCCTGGGTGAGGTACCCTGACGGGAACACCGCGATGCGGCAACGCTTGTATTGCCGGTGAAGTAGCCCCGGATGTTGAAAGGAAACGAATCATGCGCACAGTGAACAAGAACAGCCTCGTCGCGGTCCATTACGTCGGAACCCTCGGAAACGGAGAAATTTTCGACAGCAGCGAAGGTCGTGATCCCCTGCGGTTCCAGGTCGGCCAGGGACACGTGATTCCCGGCTTCGACCGTGCTCTGGTCGGGATGAACATCGATCAGGAGCGCACCGTGACCATTCCTCCCGCGGATGCCTACGGCGATCGCGATGAAAAGCGCATTTTCACCCTCGAACGCAAATCCACCGAGTGGAACTTCGAGCCCGCCAAGGGGCTCCAGCTTGCTCTCCAGACCCCTGAAGGCCAGCAGATGATGGCGGTCATCACCGACGTCACCGAGACCCACGTCACCCTCGATCTCAATCATCCGCTCGCCGGCGAGACCCTGACCTTCAAGCTGCGTGTAGTGGATATCCGCGAGGAAGGCGAAGAAGGCACCGAAGCCTGGGACGCCGCGGACGAGTGCGGCGACGAAGGCTGCTGCGGCGGAAGCCACGAAGGCGGCTGCTGCGGAGCCCATGACCATGACCACGGCCACGGTCACGGCGGCTGCGGCGGTTGTGGCGGCCACTGAGGCCCGTTCACCCACCAGGTGGGTGTGAAGGAACGAACAAACCCCGGTCGGGAGTCCTCTCCCGATCGGGGTTTTCGCTTCCGGAGCCTCTTGAAAAGATCTTTTTTGCACGTAGTTCCCGCCCCGCGCGTTGACAGAAATGAAGGCCGGGTGAACGGAAGCAGCGGCCGGCAAGCCGGGAATGCTGACGCCCGGCGGGATGGGAGTCAGGCGGGGATCGACGGGGAACCCTGGAGGCTGCGGGCGTAGAGGGCGAGGGCGGTTTTGAGCTCGGCGAGGGCGGAGGGAAGGTGTGTCGCGAGACGGGCGGCGACGACGGCGTTTCCCGGCCGCGCCAGCAGCAGTTCCGTCAGCAGCTCGAGAACGGTTTCGGAATCGCCCTGGCCGGCCTTGAGCTGGATCATGGCGCTATACAGGTTCATCGAGGGTTCGCGCAGGTTGAAAAGCCGGTCCAGAAGCTGGTCGGCAGGGCCGCCGCGGCGGGCGTGGGCCAGTTCGAGGCAGGCATCGAGCAGGGCACCGTAGGTGTCTCGAACCCGGTGGCCGAGCCGTTCGGCCCGGGGCAGATCGCCCAGGCGCATGGCGAGCCGGTAGGCGTCGAGCAGGTCGGCCAGCACGCCCGGCTGCTCGGCGAGGCAGGCTTCGACGAGAGACAGGGCCGGCGCCGCCTTGTCGAGCCCAGCGAGGACGGCTGCGAGGAGGCGTTTCGTTGCATACGAGGTCGGATGCATCCGGAGATGCTGTTCGAGGATGCGGGCGGAGGCCGCCGGATCCCCGGCGGCGGTACTCAGTTTTTCGAACAGGCTGGCCAGCGATGCGTCGCGCAGGGCAGGGGGGCCGGAGGTGATCGCGGGCCTGCGGCGGCGCGCTTCCCGGGAGAGCGAGAGGGGAAGCGGGTGATCCGGCTTCATGGCCGGCGGCTGGAGGCGCATGAGCTGGCCGAGAGCGTGGCAGGCTGACAGGACCGGCACCGGTGAGGGGATCAGCAGCATCCGGGTGAGGAGGGGCACCACCTCGAGCTGGCCGAGTTGGAACAGGCCTCTGGCCGCGGCGGCGCGCACGCGGGGGGCGGGGTCGCGCAGGCCGTTCGTCAGATAGGGGATGGCGCCCGGGCCGCTGAACAGCAGGGTTTCCATGAGATTTGCCCGAACACGCGGGTCGGGATGGTCGGAAAACCGCGCCAGGACGAGCAGCCGCGAGCTGCCGATGCGGCGGAGCGCTCCGAGAAGCGAGGCGAGGACGTGCGGGTGCTCCGGCCGCTCGAGGGACGAGAGAACGAGATCTTCCGCAACCGTGCCGAGCATGCCGGCAAGGACGGCGGTCTGGCTGCGGAGGAACGGATCGGAGGCGTCGAGCAGGCGGCGCAGCGTCGGCAGAAGCCGCTCACTCACGCCGTTCTGGGGGGCGGCTCGCGGAACGAGCCGGCGCAGAGAAAGCAACAGCGCGCGAAGCACGTCGCCATGCCGTTCCCGCGCGAGATGCTCGACGAGCAGGGGAAGGGCGGGCGCGGGGGGGAGGCCGCCGAGGGCTTCCGCCGCCGCCGAGCGGTGGGCCGTATCGGGCCGGCGCAGCATCTCCTCGAGCCGGGCAAGGGCCTCCATCGAACCGAGCGGCCACAGAACGCGGGCGGCTTCCGCCGCCACGCCCGGATCGCGGTCGGAGAGGCGCGGCGCGAGAGCCGTCGCCCGCTGCTGAGCCGGGGCGGCCAGGCCGGCGATGGCCACCGTTGCGGCTCGCCGGACGCGGGCGTCGACGTGGCCCAGATGGGCCGTCAGGACGTTCCAGACCTCGGGCCGGCCCGTTCGGGCGACGAGAGGGAGCAGGAACGCCTTCCGTGCCGGATCCGAGGTGTCGGCCACGAGCGAGAGGAGCAGGACGAAAACGCGTTTGCCGCCGCAGGCCAGCAGGGCGCGTGCGGCTTCCGCGGCGAGCCGCGGGGACGGGGAACGGACCAGGGGAAGCACGTGCTCGGCCAGTTCGGGCTGGGGAAATGCCTGGAGAGCCAGCAATGCCGGCAGGGCGCGGTTTTCGTCACCATCGGAAAGAAGTCGGGCGATGCGCGTCACCCGCGAGCCGGTGCACAGGGCCGCTCCCAGCAGCAGGGCCATCGAGACGGCCGGGTCGCCGACTCCGGTGGCTTCCTGAATCAGAGGGAGCTGGGGCGGCTCGCTCCAGAGAGGGGCTTCGAGCGGCGTTGCGTCGAGAGCGGCGGCTGTCAGCCGGTCGAGCAGCAGATCCGGAACCCCGCCCGGCGCGAAGGCCAGGGCCTGGATCGCGGCGGAACGGAGCGGCAACGGCCCCGTCGAGGCGCGCTTCCCGAGCAGATCGATCGCCTCGCCGAACAGGTCTCGCCAGGTTTCATCCAGCGCCGGCGGGGGCGGGCAGAGGCGCCGGAGACCGAGAAAGGCCGGCAGGGCGAGCGTGGGATCCGAGCTGAACAGATGCTCCTCGAACAGCTCCCGGTCGATCGCTTTGGGGGCTCGCGAAAGCTCCGCGAGAGCCAGCCTCCGGAGCCAGGGATCCTGGTCCGAGACGAGCTCCCGGGGATGTTTCAGCCAGCCCTCGACGGTCATCCGGTGCGCACGGCCCTGTCAGGGCAGGGTCAGCCGCTCGAGACCGCGAATGCGTGCCACGAGATCATCGACGGCGCCGAACGCGAACGGCCACAGCATCTGGGTGAGCCGCTTCAGCAGAGCGATGCCTCCATCGCGGACGAGGGCGGGGCTGGTGGAAAGCATGATTCCCTCGCGGTCGGCACGGATCTGGTCCATCCGCTCGGCGACCTTCATGTAATCCCGAACGGCTTCGCGCATCTCGTATGGGTCGCGATTGCGCTGCTTGAGAAGCTTGAGGAGGCGGGCATACAGGCCCTCGTGTTTGATGGCGTTCATCGGCTGGCGCAGCGCGACGTGCATCAGGTTCCGGGCGATCAGAAACTCCCGTTCGGCCGGGGATGCGGCCTGGTGCCACAGCGCGCTGCTGATGATGATCGGCCCGCCGGGAAAGGGAATGTCGGTGGGAATCGGGCTCTCGACGATCGTCACGGCATACGGCATGGTCGGCCGCGGGCACCGGCTGGCGAGGTCGGCGACGAGAAGCCGGATCGCCTCCTGGTCGGCGGGGGCGACAGCGGCCGAAGCCGTGTCCGCGGCGGGTGCCGGCATCGCGAGCGGGCTGCTGGCCGCCATCTGGCTGCTGGCCAGCTCCGAGATGAAGGCTTCGGACAGGAGCTGGCCGATGGCGATCTCGGCGCGGCTCTCGTCGAGAAGCCGTGAAAGATAGCTCGAGATAGGATTGCGGGCGGCGGCCGGGACGGCGGGGCCGACCGCGAGAAGGATCGCAAGAAGCGCCGGCAGGACGCGCAGTTTCATCGTTTGCTCCGTGAAGTGCCATGCACGGAAAGAACCGTGCCGACAAGGGTTTTCTAGGTTATACCCCAATTTGTGACGTATCACAAGGCGATCGGCGGCTTTACAGCGCGGGTCTCATCCGGCTAGACTGCGCTTTCAGAAACCAGGAAGAGGGGTGCGATCATGGAAACAGCGAATGAAGCCGCCGTCGGCGGCGAGGTGCGGGAAAGCGTGGCCGAATTCACCGCCAAGGCCGTCGTGACGGGAATTCTGCTGGGGATCCTCTTCGGCGCGGCCAACGCCTATCTCGGCCTCAAGGTCGGGATGACCGTCTCGGCCTCGATTCCGGCCGCCGTCATGACCGTCGCGATCTTCCGGCTGCTGCGCATGAAAGGCACGATTCTCGAAGCCAACCTGTCGCAGACGATCGGCTCGGCCTCGACGGCCCTCGCCTCGGGCACGATCTTCACCATTCCGGCCCTGTTTCTGTGGGGAATCGTGCCGCCGTATCTGCAGGTCGTCGCCCTCTGCTTCCTGGGCGGCCTGCTCGGGATCGCCGCCATGATCCCGCTGCGCCGGCTGCTGATCGTCGAGTCGGCGAAAGAGCTGCCGTATCCCGAGGGCACCGCCTGCGCCGAGGTGCTGCGCGCAACGGCCGAAGGGGCGTCGGGCGGGAACTGGATCTTCGTGGGCATGGCGATCGCCGCCCTCATCAAAGTGGCCATTTCGGCCTTTTTCGTCGTTCCCGGCGAAACCGAGTATCTCCTGCCCGGCGTTCTGCCGAACGCCGTCATCGGCCTCGAGCTCGCCCCCTCGCTGATCGCGATCGGTTTCATCCTCGGCTACCGCCAGTCGGGCATCGTCGTGTCCGGAGCCATTCTCTCGGCTCTCGTGCTGATCCCGCTGATCTCGCTGATCGGCCAGGGGCTGCCCGGGGCGATGTTTCCCGAAAAGACGCAGTTGATCTCCCAGATGTCGGCCGGACAGATCTGGAAATATTATGTTCGATATATAGGTGCAGGTGCGGTTGCCACGGCCGGTATCATCACCGTCTGCCGGAACCTGCCGACGATGTTCGGCGCCTTTCTGGCCGTGGCCTCTGGGCTTTCTTCGCGGAAAACCGACGGAGTCGCATCCGTTCCCGACCGGACCGACCAGGATCTGCCCGGCTCGTTCGTTATCGCCGGCATCATGCTCGTCGTCCTCGTCTCGGGGCTCGTGCCCGGGATCTTCGCGGGCGGAATGGATCTGACAGCCCGGCTGGTCTGCGGGCTCGGCGTCGGCCTGTTCGGCATCCTGTTCGTCACCGTCGCGGCTCGGATCGTGGGGATCGTGGGTGTCTCGTCGAATCCGACCTCGGGAATGACCCTGGTCACGCTGATCGCCACGGCTTCGATCTTCGCCGCCTTCGGCTGGAAGGGCATGGCGGCCCAGGCTGCGGTTCTCACCGTCGGCACGATCGTCTGCGTGGCGGCCGGCAAGGCCGGGGACATCGCACAGGATCTGAAAACCGGCTACCTCGTCGGGGCCACGCCGTGGCGGCAGCAGTTCGGCCAGCTGATCGGCGCCTGTTTCGCCTGTTGGGCCGTCGCCGGCACCGTCATGCTGCTGGGCGAGACCTACGGCTTCGGTGGCCGTGATCTGCCTGCGCCGCAGGCCACCCTGATGAAGACGATCATCGAGGGCGTGCTGTCCGGCGAGCTGCCCTGGGGGCTCGTGCTGACGGGGGCCGGGGTCACGATCTCGGCGGTGCTGTGCGGCGTTTCGGGCCTGGCCTTCGCGATCGGGGTCTACCTGCCGCTCTCCTCGATGCTCTCGATCTTCATCGGCGGCGTCACACGGGCCTGGGTCGACGGCTGGTCGGACGAGCCGAAAACCGCCTCCCTGAGCGAATCCGAGAGTGATCCAGGCATCCTCGCGGCGTCGGGACTCGTGGCCGGCGAGGGGCTGGCGGGCATCGTCATCGCCGGTCTCGTCGCGGTCGGCGTGGTGCCGAAGGGCGTCGAGCAGACCGTCCTGACGGGCACCGCCTCGAGCCTGGCCATCGCCTTCATCGTGCTGGGCGTCTGTTTCTTCCTCGTCCGCGCCGCCCGCAGCCGCGCAAAAAACTGAAGACCGCGGGAACACGAAGACGCTTCTCCACAAAGACCCCAAGACACGAAAGAGCGACGCACCACAGAGTCACGGAGACACGGAGAAAGAACTCCGCGTCGAATTCTGTGCTTCAGTGTCTGGGAGGTGTGTTTCAGAACGAGAAACGAATCCACAGATGACACAGATGTCGCAGATGAACGGCATGACAAGAGAAAGAGTCTTCTTTCAGATCAGGAAAATCCTTCTTTCGTTCTCGTCGGGTGGCCCTAGGCTTTCGTTCCCTTCGTTTTCATCTGCGGATGCGGTCCTGAAGCCAAGATTTGTTTCAACGAGGGGTCTCTCTGGTGGCGGCGAGGGTGGGGCGGCGGGCATCGATCTTTTCCTTGAGGTGGGCGACGCGCCGGAGGCCGTCGACGATCCGGCTGCGCAGGCCTGTCGCATCCCGCAACCGTGCCGGGTCCGTCAGAAGCGCCGCTTCGAGATGCTTCCGGGAGAAGCGCAGCTTGTCCGTCGTCGAGCCCAGGATCTCGCCGATCTGATCGAACGCATCCAGGGTCTCCGTGACCCGTTCGGGGGGCACCTCGAGCGTGGTCAGATCCTGCACCGTGACTTCGAGCTTTTCGAGCAGATTCTCGATCTCGTTCATTCCGTCGAGCGCCTCGGTCAGATTGAACTCACCCTGCGGTGCGATCTGGTCATCGGGAACGAATGCCCGGAGCCGCTCGATGCGCCGCGCATCCGAAGCGCCTTCCTCATCGGTGTTTCCGGCGCTCTCTGCATCCGAGCTGTCCCGGAACCGGAACTCGACGGGGAACCGGCGTTCGAGCGGGGCCGGTTCGGATGCCGCCGCTGAGACGGCCGTGCCGGATTCGGCACTGAGCCAGCCGGGGGGGGCGGCGGGCAGGGTGACGTCGTTCTGCAGGAGGTCGAGCAGCTCTTCCAGTTCGCTCTCGGATACCAGGCGATCGGGGGAGAAGCGTCGTTTCGCCGTCGGCTCGAACCAGCCGCCGATCAGCGCCGCTGCCGAGCCGAGCGGGGTGTCCGGCTGGAGATCGGTGAACTCTCCCGGATGGCGTTCTTCCGGAGTGATGGAGGATTCGACGAGGGCCGCCAGAATGACCAGAGCCGTGCCGCGCGTCGCGGGCCAGTCGGGGTGGATCCGTTTGTCCGGAAACGGCGCGAGGAGGCCGGAACGCAGGACCGCGGCCTCGTCGGGCGAGCGGTTCCAGAAGGCTTTGCAGGCCCGTTCCAGAAGATCGTAGCGCGAGATGGGGGCTGCGTCGGCCTGGAGGGCGGACGCGAGGAAGGCGAAGAAAAAGATGCCGATCAGGACTAAACGTTTCACGGAACACCGCCGATAAGTGAGATGCCCTTCACTATACTTCGAAGGAGTTCGAGCATGTCGGACATTCGCGAACGATCGCTGCCGACCTTTGTGCCACCCGACGACGAGGATTTCGTCATGAACCAGATTCAGAGATACTCATCGCTCACCGAACGGAATCTGGACATGATCGAGAGTCTCATCAAGAAGGGATACGCCATGAATTCGCCCGAGGTCAAGAAGCTCCAGCAGAAACTGCACGACCTCGAAGTGAAGAGCAACTTCTGGCGGACCCGCATGATGCGGTATCTCTGACGGCACATCCGCGGCCGGCGGGATGCCGTCGGCCCGCCACGCGAGGGCGGCCAGGCGCAGGACGAGAGACCAGTCTCGATCCGCCAGCGCCAGGGCCGCCCTTCGCGCAATTGCCTCGGGATGCGCTTTCAGGTCAGGGGAAAGGGCGTTCCAGGCCGAGGCCGCTTCGGCGCGTCTGCCGTTTTCGACCGCATCCGCCAGTCCGGCCAGGGACCGGACCGACTGCATGCCCGGCCAGGCCGCGAGACAGGCGGTGAGGCCGATCACTCCCAGGATAACCCGGATCCGCCGCTCCGTCGCGAGAAGCCCGTTGCGCGTGCCCTGCCATGCGCGCGCTTCCGCGGCACGGTCGGCGAGGTCGGGATGGGTCAGGGTCCACCGCGGCAGGCGGGAGGGAAGAGGCGCGAGAAACTCCTGAAGCCGCTCGAGCGTTCCGGCGAACTCGGTGCCTCCGACCAGCGAGGCCGCGAACCGGTCGGCCTGGTGCTCACTGTGCCGGGTGAGAGCGGTGAAACACAGAACGAAAACGGCGAGGAAACCGCCCAGATCGATCACCGAGTTGAGGGTCTCTGCCCGGATCGCATACCAGGGCAGGTGCAGGAACAGCTGCAGCTTCACCAGGAGCGAAAGAAAGACCAGATCGAGCGAGAAGATCATGTAGCTCCAGACGTGGCCCAGCCGGAGATGACCGAGTTCGTGCGCCACGACGGCCAGGAGCTGACGCTCCGTGAAGATCTCTATGAGATAGCGTGTCATATACACGAATCGATATCTCCTCGAGAGCCCCGCCACGGCGGCATTCGGAATCGGCTCGCGAAACGTGTCCCACAGCCGCACGCCGGCAATCGGGGTTTCGGCCCGCGCCGCGAGGGAGACGATTTCGTCGCGCAGGTGGCCCTGGTCCATCGGGACGGCCCGCCAGGCCCAGTTGAACAGGCGCGGCGAGAAGAGATACAGGCCGACGAAAAAGACCGGGGCCATGATGAAGTTTTCCAGATCGCTCAGGCCGGGCAGGCGCACCGTTCCGAGCCACGAATCCTCGACCAGCATCCAGAGGAGCATGGGCGGGAAGAACAGGATCGGCATCGTCATGCGGGCCCGGAAAAACTCCTCGGGCGTCTGGTCGGGATCGAAAATCGGGCTCCAGGCCGCCCGGAACGGCAGTCGGGTCGTCCAGATGAGAAGGGTGTAGAGGCCGACCGAGAGCAGCATCGGCCAGGCCTGCGGAAGAGCCCGGAACAGCGGGGGGCAGAGCCAGGAGGCGGGCGCCGAGACGGCATGCAGGAACACGATCCAGCCGGTTATGATCCACCCGAACCGGCCCTGCGCCTCGTGAAAACTCGGGAGCCGGCCAGCCCGGCGGCGCCGGTCGAGCAGTTCGGGAATCACCACCGTGACGGCCGCCCAGGTCACGAACAGCCAGGCGAGTCCGGCCGTGACCGGGAACAGGGCGATCGTGCCGGCCAGTTCGGATGTCCCGAAGGCAAGCAGGATGAGGGGAAGAAAGGTCGAAATCAGGTTTTGCGTTCTTTCTTCTTGGCGGCGGGGAAGAGGATGTTGTTCAGGATCAGCCGGTAGCCCGGGCTGTTCTTGTGCAGGTCGAGCTTGGTCGGCCCCTCGCCCACGACATGGCTCACGTCGGCCGGGTCATGACCGCCGAAAAAGCAGAACGTCCCTTTTCCTATATCGCCACGAATATATTTCACCGACAATCCGTCGTTGTTGTCGGCCATCACGGTGACCGACGGCTTGAGCAGGCTTTTCCGGAAGCCCGTGGTCTGGCCGAAAAAGCCGTCGACGACGTTCCGGTGATCCTGCGTCAGCATCGCCGGGATCGGATCGACCTTGGCCGAGAACTCGAACAGCCGGAACGTGCCCGCGTCGCCCATGTAATTGTTCGAGACGTCGATGTCGGAAAATTCGTATACCATCGGGTCGGGAATCAGCTTGAAGTTCTGGAACGCGAACGTCTGGCTGAAATCGAGCTTCGAGGCATACAGCGGATCGACCGGGTCACCGTCGATCTCGGTCGAAACGATGTCGGTGCCGTTGGCTGCCAGGGCGATATCGAGCGAGTCGACGGCCGAGCACATGGCGAACAGGAAGCCGCCGTCGAGAACGAATTTGCGGATGCCCCGAGCCACGGCCAGTTTGAGCTGGGTGACCTTCGCGAAGCCGAGCTTCTGCGCGTCGAGCTGGGCCCGGGTGACCTGTTTACGATACCAGTCGGCGAATCGGAACGAGCCGTAGAACTTGCCGAACTGGCCGGTGAAATCCTCGTGATGGAGGTGAACCCAGTCGAACCGCGCGATCGTGCCGTCGAGCACCTCCTTGTCGTAGAACTTCTCGAAGGGGATCTGCGCATACTCAAGCACCAGCGTCACGGCGTCGTCCCACGGCTCGGAGTAGTCGGGCGAGTAGACGGCGACCTTCGGGGCTTTTTCGAGCAGCACCCGCTCCATGTTCTCGTCCTCGATCTTCGCGAGGATCTGCATCGCTTCGTCGTCGCCGATCTGGAATGCCCGGACGCCCATTTCGCGGGCGCGGTTGCGAACGAGTTCGACGTCATCCATCAGGAACGAACCGCACCGGTAGTTGAGCAGCCATTCGATGTCGATCCCGGCCCGGTCGAGAGCGAAATACGCAACCCCGTAGGCCCGCAGATGATCCGTCTGGTCGTCATCCATCGGTATCAGCAGCTTTGCGGCGGAGACGGGGACGGGGACGGCAATCCGGAGAACCAAGAATAATATCAATAAATATTTATATTTCATCTGCCTGTCTCATCGTTTCTGGCGGAGAAGTTCGGCGAGGGCGACCCGGGCCCGCCGGCTGCGCAGATCGCCGGGGAACCGGTCGGCGAAGGATTTGAGCAGTTCGACCTCGGAAGCCGCCGGGGCGTTCGTTCTCCTCAGCAGCCGCCACTGGAGCATCATCAGATCGGGAATCGCGCCGTGCGCGGGGTGACGTGACGCGAAGCTCTCGATCTGCTGCGCGAGCCGCGTCGGATCGGCCGTCGTCTCGGCATACAGAAGGGCGGCGGCCGACGCGTCGAGGGCCAGGGCGGTTCCGGATGCCGTCGTGGCGAGGTTCTCGAGTGCCGAGACGGCGGCGGAAAGGCTGCCGATCATGGCGAGCCGTTCGGCTTCGAGAGCGGTTTTCAGGTGGTCCAGGCTGCCGGACGAGCCCATCGTCAACTGCAGGGCGAGCCGCAGCCCGTCGTCCATCCAGAGAGACTCGGGATACTCCTCCGTGATCTTCTTCAGCGCCTCCAGCGCGGCTTCATACTCTCCGACGTGTGCCTTCAGCCAGGCCGTTTCGAACAGCAGGCGCGCCCGGCTTTCGATCCCGTCGAACAGGGGGGCGTCAGGTTCGAGTGCCAGACCCCGCAGATCCAGAATCCCGTTGTCATCCTGGGCGACGATGACCTGCTCTTCGGGATTCGACTCCTGGGGAAGCCTCTGCCGTGGCGCGCCGGTCGCGAAAGCGCTTGCCGAGGCGAGATAGACTTCGGCTGCCGCTGTTTCCCCGCGACAGACGGAAAGCCGCATCATCAACAGGGCGGCGTCGAACGCCGCCTCCGGAGCGACCGTGGGCAGCGGCGGCTGCAGAGCCTGGGAGAAGAGGGCCGCGGCTGCTTCGGGCGCATGGAGTCGTTCCAGCATCGTGCGGCCCAGGGCGACCAGCAGGACGGCGCGAAGCTTCGCATCGGCGGGCGGATCGATGGCGACGGTCGCCGACGCCGCGGCCACAGCCGCCGTCAGCTCCTTCGGATCGGCATCGGTCCGGTCCAGCAGGAGGTGACACAGTTTCAGGGCCAGTTCCCGGCGCGCGTACCGCCCGATCAGGTCGATGCAGAGGGCGTGGGCGAACGGGCCGGGCGCCCCGGCGAGACTTTGCCGGATCCGCTCGTACAGGAGCTCCTCGAACGACGGATCCGATTCGGCGAGGGCCGCGATCGCGGGAAGATCCGCGATCTTCTCCTCCCGCATCATCACCTCGAGGAGCGCTTTCTTGAGCGAAAGGGCGCCGGATGCCGCCAGGGCGCGCCGGAGGCGGTCCCGGAGATCGAACTTTTCGGACTGGTTATTATATAACTTATCAAATATATCTGTTTTGTAGAGGCCGTTCGCCATCGCGATCAGATACTCCTCGAGGGCCTCCTCGTGGCGCTCCATCGCTTCGAGAACCCCGGCCCGCTCCTCGGCGAACTGGGTCGGGTTGCCGAGCGTCTGGCGCGCCTGGGCGAACGCCTCGAGAGCCTCGGCATACATCTTGTGCTCGATCAGCACTTCGGTGAACAACTGGTACCCGTCGGGCCGCGGCACGGTCTGGGAGCCGAGATACCGGCGCCACTCGGCCAGCGCCTCGGCGGGCTTACCCATCAAAAACAGGCAGTGGCCGGCGGCTTTTGCCGTTTCCCACTCGTTGGGCAGCAGCTGGTCGAGCTGGCGCAGCGCCTGCAGCGAGGCGGCCGGGTCGTTCCGCTCGAGCTCGAGCCGGGCCAGTTTGCGCAGCAGGTTGATGTCGGTGCTGGTTTCGGGCGACTCCCGCAGCAGCTTCGCCGCCTCGTCCGTCTTCTTCAGCGCCATCAGACAGTCGGATACGAACTCGAGATAATCCGCCGCCCGGTACCGCGCGCTTCGCTGCTGGATTCCCGACATCAGACGTTCGACCGTGCCGGTTTTCGTCGCGAGCATCAGCAGATCCGAAAAGACATCCCGCCGCGCCGTGCGCTCCAGGAGCCCTTCCAGAAGCAACTGCGCCTCGTCCGACCGGCCGGCCTGCAGGTAGAACTTCGCGAGGCTCCGCCCAAGATCGACGTCGGTCGGGTTCGCCTGCCACCGCTTTTCCAGAAGGTCGATCCCGAGTTTGAACCGCTGCAGGCTGAACAACAGATCGACCAGCGTCTCCAATGCCGTGGCGGTGTCCCCGTCACCGGCCGGCCCGTCGGCGACGGCCGTCAGCAGCTCGATCGCCCGCTCGTGATCCCGCAAGTCGATGCAGATCCGGGCCAGCTCGATCCGTGCCCGCCGGGAGATCGGGTGCTGCGGCCACTCCTTCACCAGCGTGTCCAGATGGTCCCGGGCGGCCTTGAGATGCCGCAGACTGTACTCGTTCATCGCCTCGTGATACAACAGCACGGCGTCGTTCGGGTTCTTCTGCGGCCCCGCCTCCGGCGCCTGGGCGAACAGGGGCGCCGCGAGCAGCGTCGCGAGAAGAAGGGCGCGGATGCCGTGGTTCACAGGTTCTCTCCCGACAGGCTGAGGGATTTATAATATTCTCGAAGCAATAATTCGTAGTTCTTCGGGTACTCCTCGCGGCTTTCCCCGAGGAAGTCGCGGGCCAGGTCGCGCGTGTCGGTCCCGATCTCGGGAAGCGGCTTGTCCGGCGCCGTCTGCACGATCTCGCGGGCCTTCGTCGCCTTCCGTTCCTCGCTCTCCTCCTCGCGGTTCTTGATCGACTTCTGGGCCTTGAGCATCCGGTCATACAGGGCTTTCTGCCGCTCCGACACCTCGCGGCGCAGCTGCGGATCGAGCGTCTTCGTCTCGAGATCCTGCATCTCCTTCAGCACGTCATCGAGCCGGCCCAGCGTCTGCATCTGCTGTTTGCCCTCGCGCATCAGTTGTTCGAGCGACTCGCGGATCTTGCGCTGCTCCATCGCCATGCGGCGCAGATCCTCCATCATCCGCTGGTCCGCCGGCAGCCGCTGCTTCTGCATCATCTGCTGATACAGGCTGAGCTGGCGGCGTGTGAGGTCCTTGAACCGCTGCATGGCGCTGGCGGCGTTCTGATTGTTCTGCTGGTTCTGGCTCTGGTCCTGGGCGCGCATCAGCTCCATCGCGAGCAGGTTGAACCGCCGGATGATCTCGCGCTGGTCGTTGCGGGCCCGGCCGATCTGCCGGTCCTCGAGGTTCTTCACGATCTCCACGAACAGGTTCTGCACGCCCTGGAGCGGCTGCATCACGCCCGGATCGACCGTGAAACTCGACCGGATCAGCGTTTCGAGGGCGCCCTCGAGATCCGTCGCCTGCTGCCGGACGAGAAGCTGCAGCACCGACGTCTCGTCGATGATCCCCTCGATCGCGGGCTTCTGACCGCGCATGAACTGGCCCGGCAGCCCGTTGAGCTGCAGCAGCAGGCTCTCCTGGTCGCGCGAGACGTTCAGAGCCCGCCGGATGAACCGGGAAAGGTCGAGCTGCTTCTGCTCGCCTCCCGAACAGGTGGTGCAGATCTTCTGCCCGTCCTTCGCGAGCGACTCGAGGAACTTCAGCATCTTCTGCTGGTGCTCACGGGCTGCGGAGGGGTTCTTCTGCTCGAGGCTCTTCTTGATCTCCTCGGCGGTCTTGTTGAAATCCTCCTGCTTCATCTTGTCGCGCAGGTTCTTCACGTCCTCGGCCGCCGGATTCTCGGGTTCGCCCGGCTGGGGCTTCTTCGCGGCGATCTCCTCGGCCTGCTTCCGGAGCTGTTCCAGCTCCTGCCGCAGCTTTTCCTGCTGGGCCGCCAGATCGTTCAGCTTCGACTCCTCTTCGGGGGAAAGCGCCCCCTGCTTCTGCTTCTCCTCGAGAGCCGCCGTCTCCGACGCCATCCGCTGCTGACGCTTCAGGAGATCATCCACCGCCTGACCGAGCGCCTCGAGCTTCCGTTCATCCTTGAGCTGCTTCAGAAGCTCGATCGTCCGGTCGAGGTTCTTCAGATAGTTATCCATTTTGAACGCTTCCTCGAACTTCTCGAGGTCCTTCGGGTCCAGCTTCATGCTCGTGAGCGATTCGCGAAGCTGCTTCATCAGCCGCTTCGATTCGTCGTCGAGCACGTCGTTGAGCAGTTCGTTCACCTTCTGCATCTTCTCGAGCGCATCGGGAGAGGAGAACGGATTCTCCTTCGACCGCTCCTGCATTTCCTGGAACTTGTTGATGATCTCTTCGGCCTGCTTCTGGCGCTGCTCGCCCTCCTGGATCGATTCACGCAGCCGCCGCTCCGTCGCCTCGTCCATCCGGCCCTCGTGCTTGATCTGCTCGTAGGTCTGCTCGAGCGCCTGACGGCGCAGTTTCTGGGCCTCCATCAGCTCCTGGAGCTGGCTCGTCACATCCTCGTGGGCCTGCTCTCCGCCCTTGTACACGTCGTACATCGAGGGCATGTTCAGATGGTAGATCGGGGACGTGGCGATGTTCGGAACCGGCTTCACCGCATCCTCGGCCTTCACGTAATACGAAACCTTCGTGCCGGGCTCGATCGCCAGCGTGTCGAGCATCCACGGATACTCCACCTCGAACCGCTTCTTCGGAGAAAAGTCGGCTTTCAGGTTCAGCGGAATCCAGTCGCTGCGGTTTCCCACGGCATACCAGAGAACCGTCGTGACGACGCCGAAATCGTCCGTCGCTTCGACCTTCATGTCGAGCCGTTTCGACGTCGGAAACTCGATGTCTGCGGCCGGTTTGAGGATCGTGACGGTCGGCGAAGCGTCTTGCAAAGCGCGTATCCGGTATCGCACGGGGTTGTCGTTTGCCAGACCGAACTCGTTCGTGAGCAGGATCGACCACCGGGTGTCCGTCGCAACCGTCAGACTGGCGATGAACGTGTCCCCCTGGGAAAGCTCCGCCGTCAACGAGCCGCCCGGCGCGAGGTCGAGAACGGCGTTTTTCAGCCGTTGGCTTGCCCGTCCCCGGATATCGATCCGGCTGCCGGCAATCACCGAGGCATCACCGACGCCCTCGGGAAGCGTTTCCGGCTGTGTCGCCAGGTAGTCGGGGTGGTGGAGGGTGAGGCGCAGCCCCGCAAGCTCCGGGCGCGGCATCACGGTGATCGAGAACCGGTCGGACTTCACCTGGCCGACATTCACCTGGTAATCGGTCGACTCCTGCAGCCCGGTCAGCGTGTAGACATACCGCGCATGGGACGCGGTTTCATCGGGATACATCTCGGTTGCGGTGCCCGACGGGGCTTTCGGCTTGAACAGCGCGAGAACGGGGCCCAGTTCCGTCGGCTGGTTCGGAACGACCGAGATCTCGAGACTGTCGCCGCGGGCGATGATGCGGCTGCCCGGATACACGTTCAGCTCCAGGGACGACCAGGAGGGCAGGGCCGTGAACGGATGGATCAGACGCAGCACCCCGCGCCGCACCTCGGCCGGCGAAAGAGCCGTCCAGACGATCAACAGCAAGGTCACGGCGGCGAGCGCGCCGGCGGCTTTGCGGCGGGAGAACCGCTTCAGCGCCGTTCCGACATCTTCCCCGGTCAGGGTTTGCGCGGCCGTCGAAACGGTCAGCCGCCGGAGGGCCGACGAGGTGCCGCGACCGGCTTCGGGATCGGCGAACTCGGCGGCGCTGGTGATGAGCGAGCGGAACCGCTCCGGGGCGATCTCCTCGATCTCGACGGCCATCTCGACCCCCGAGGGCGGAGCGAGAACCGCCCGCACCGCCTGCATCATCCAGAACATCGACAGCACCCAGGCCGCGACGACGCACAGCCAGCGCATGCCCTCGGACTGGATGGGGGTCCGCTCGACGAGCAGGAACACGATCAGGATTCCGAGGAAGGAGGCGATGCTCCAGCCGGCGCAGGCAAGGAAGACGCGGGTCTGGCGCTTCCGGCGGTACAGGCTCAGAAGACCCTCGAGACGCACGCTGTTCTCGGGGTAGGCGGAAAGCAGTTCGTGGGGCCGGTCGGGTGTCTGCATGGTGCTCACTGCGAGAGGGCGTAGAAAAGGATGTTGAGGGCCATCTTCATGGCTTCCTCGCGCTTTTCGGGCGTGTTCTCGGGGTGGACGCCCTCGTCTTCGAGGCCGTCGCCGATGTCGGTTTCATACGTGTAGAAAATGACCAGGCGGCCCTTGCTGAAGATACCATACCCCTGGGGCGGCTTGCCATCGTGCTCGTGGATCTTCGGCAGCCCTTGCGGCAGATCGTAGGCCGTGCGGTAGATCGGGTGGTCGGCCGGCAGCAGAGCCGGCTCCTTGTCGGGATACAGCTTGCGCAGCTCGCGCCGGATCGACTTGTCGATGCCGTAACAGTCGTCGATCCAGAGGAAGCCGCCGTTGTCCAGATACGTGACGAGCCGGTTGACCTCCTGGTCCTCGAGTTTCACGTTTCCATGCCCCGTGAGATATATCATAGGATATGTAAATAGCGTTTGGTCGGAAATGCGGATCGGAAGATGCTCGGGCCGGGTCGACAGGTTGAACCGCTCGGCCGCCGCCTTCAGCAGGTTCGGGATCGAGGTCGGATCGGTATACCAGTCGCCGCCGCCGCCGTACTGGATGCGCGGAATCGCGATGGTGCCCCATTCGGCGCCGGACGCCGGAGCCGTCAGGACGGCCAGCAGGAACAGCAGGATGAGCCGGATCGTGCGCATCAACTGAACCCCCGTTTCCGACGGATGATCCACTCGGCCAGCGGAAGGGCGAGCAGCAGCGCCAGCAGCAGGCCGCTGTCCTGGGCGTCGAAGGATTTCGTCTCCTGCTTTTTCCCCGGTGTGGGCCTGATCGCCTCGAGCAGCTCGTCGCGTGCCTCGACGGGGCGATGGGCGCCGCCCGTGGAGGAGGCGAGCCGGCTCATCAGATCGGTCTGCACCTCGGGATTGTCGAACTCGGCCGTCGGCACCTCGACGAGGAGCTGGCCCCGGGCTTCCCCGAGCAGGGAACCCTGGTGGACGGCCTTTGCCGTGATCGTGTGGAGCCCGCGCGCGGCCGGGATGAAGGTGGACTCGTAGCAGCCCTTCTCGGTGGTCGCGGTGAACGTCAGCGAGACAGGTTCGCCGCCGGCCGTACTCATCTGGGCCGATACCTGGGCCGTGTCGACCGGCCGGCGCCGGGTGTCGCTCACCCAGACGCGCAGCACGGCCGGCTGACCCGTGAAGCCGCGCGACGAGGGCAGTTCCAGCGTGACCTGGGCGTCTTCGCGCCGGTTCGCAAGCCATTTGAGAGTGTTCATCACGAACGCCGTATACGGCCGGATCGTCCGGTCGGTCGGCACCTGGGTGAACCCCATCGGCCACAGCGGGCCGCCGCACAACATCGCCACGTTGCCCTGGCCGACCCGATGCGTGAGAAACGCCGGCTGGGCCGCCCCGTTCCGCTCGATCGTGCTCGAAAGCAGCGTCTCGGCCCCGCTCTTGCGGGCCTGGTAGGTGAACAGGCCGTCGAGCTTCGGCAGCGAGGCGAAGAACTCCTGGTTCTCGATCGGATCGTCGAGCAGTCGCAGGAAGGCATACGGCGTATCCCGCGCGGCGAGGACGAGGCTGCACGGTGTGCCGGTCCAGGACTCCCCGGTGAGCTCGACGGGAAACAGGGCCTTCAGTTTCGAGCCGGCATACCCCAGATCGGCGTATCCGCTCGATCCAGGCAGGATCAGCAGGCCGGTCTTGCCCGTCTCGATCCGCCCCAGGAGAAGCTCGGCGTGAGGCTCGAGAACCGAGGCCGGCAGGCCGGCCAGTATGACCACGTCGGCATCCTCGAGATCGGTCAGGACGGGTGCGGGAACGGCGGCTTTCAGCTCGGAATCCACGGTCGGGAGCCAGCGGTTCTCCCCGACGCGCGTCCAGCCGTACACGTGGGCGTTCGGGTCGCTGCGCGCGGCAGACCGGATGAAGGTTTGGTCCCAGCCCGGGGAGCCCGCGAGCATCACGATCTTGAGCCGCTCCTTCACGACCTTCAGCAGGAAGCCGGTCTCGTTGTTCTCGTGCGTCAACTCCCCGGCGAACTTCGGCACCGAGACGGCAAAGGTGAAGGCACCCTCCGTGTCGCAGGGAATGTTGATGGCGAAGGGGATCCGGCTCTGGCCGGCGGGAGCCGCCACGTCGAGGGACGTGAAGGGGGCCCCGTCTTTCGTTATCGTTATTGGTATTGTATTAGAAGCTATTCTCTGGACGCGGAGTTCGCCGCGCAGTCGGACCAGCGAGTTGAGATACCCGACCGAGGGCGGCCGCTCGAGAGAGACGGCGAGATCGCTCACCTGGCCGGTGCGGCCGGTTCCCAGAAAATACAGGGGGGTGCGGTGGCGGGCGAGCGCGTCGAGGGGGTTGTCGCCGGTGTTGTGTGCCCCGTCCGTCAGCAGGATGACGCCGAGCAGGTTGCCCTCGCCGAGGTGGTTCGTGATGTCCGTCACGGCGCGGGTCAGGTTCGTCTGGGGGCCGTCGGGGGCGAGGCCGAACGAGGCCACGTCATCGCGGCTGAGCGGGGCGACGGAGCCGGCGAACGAGAACAGGGCGGGGCTGATTCCCGTGCGGCGCTCCAGTTCATCGATCAGGCGGCCTTTCCCGAGAGCTTCCTGGACGCGCTCGAGGCGGCTGACCCCCTCCTCCCGTATGCTCATGCTGCGCGAGGTGTCGATCACGACCGCGAGCTTGTTCTTCTGGGGAATCCACCCGGAAACCGTGCATTTCAGGCCGGCGAGCAGCACGAGCAGGCCGGCGACGAAGGCCAGGCGCAGCCCCGTGAGCGTGAGGAACAGCGGTCTCGAGCAGGGCTTGTCCTCGACCCGGTAGGTCAGCAGGAAGGCCGGAACCGCCACCAGCAGGGCGAGAAGCAGGCCCGCCCAACCCCAGCCGAGCGTGAACCGCACCGACTCGATCGTCTGGATCGGCGCCGTTTCGAATCCGAGCAGCTTCAGGAGCGTGTTCACGATGACGCCCTCCCGCCGAGCCGCAGGGGGCGGTTCGCCAGAATCGACTCGGCCAGCACCGTCAGAAGCAGCGCCCACAGCAGCGGAAACGAGACGTCACGGCCTTCGCGCACCGCGACGACCTTCTGGCCGAGGCTCTGTTTCGAGCCGGCCTGGTGCTCCAATCGGATGAACCGCACGATGCGGCTCTGGGGCAGCCGTTCGAGATCGCTCTCGGCCGGCGGCGGATTGACCGCGAACGCTTCTTCGCGTTCCGTCGCGCCCTCGAAGCGGAGCCGGTAGAAGCCGGCCTGATCCGTCTGCGCCACGGTCAGATGCAGGAGTCCTTCCCCGTTGTCGCGCCGGAGCGGGATCTCCTGGGACTGGCCGGTTGGCAGGGTCAGCGAGACGCGTTTGAGGCCTTCTTCCGAGACGGTGAGGGAAACCGGCGTTCCGGGCTGGATGGCTCCGGCATTGATGCCCTGGCGGGACAGCATGCCCATGACCGAGGCGTGAACGAACGGCAGGAAGGTGGGCTTGAGCGGCCACGTCGTCCAGCCGGTGTCGGCGGTGAAGGTGACGAGCAGCGTGCGGCCCTGGCCGCGCCGTTCCTCGACGATGCCGGGCAGGCCATGGCTCATGCGCGCGAGGACCAGCGCCGAGGGGTTCGGCTGCACCTGGTAGAACTCGTATACCGGCGCGCGGCCCGGGTCACCCGAGCCGTCGGTGCCGAACGGTTTGAACGCCGGATGGCCGGTGTCGAGGTCGGTGAGCTGGTAGGCGACGGCCTTGCTGACGGCGTTGCCGACCCGTTTGAACAGCCGTGCCGGCAGCAGATACCCGCCGCCGAGGCCGTCGATCAGGGTGGCGTTGTACCAGGCCGGGTCGACCCGCGGCCCGCAGAAGGTCACGAGGCTGCCGCCGCCGAGCAGGTATTTCGAAAGCGACTTCACGAGCGCGTCGGGAAGCGACCGCTGGTTGACGAGGAAGACCGTGGCGTATTCCGACGGATTCACCTCCCCGGTCTCCTCGGGGCTGCGGCTGTCGACGAGGAACAGCGCCCCTTCGGTGCGGTTGAGCGGATTCAGCGCGAACCGCAGGAACAGATCCTCACGGTTGGGCTTGCCGTCGCGGTCGGGCGGGGGACGAAGGATCAGGACGCGGGGCGGCGCGCGAACCTGCACGGCGAGATGCCGCACGTCGTCCTGGGGCAGCGCATCGGCCGGCAGAACGGCCCGGACGTGCTGGAACCCGGTGTCGCCGAACGTGAGCGGGATCTCGAGCCGTTTCGACCCGTTCGGGCCCAGCTCGATCGTCTGTTCGCTTTTCTTGTCGTCCCCGACGAGAATCGAGAGACGCGTGGTGTGGGGCTGGGCCGAATGGTTGACGACGGTCGCGCGCAACGTGGCGGGCCGGCCTTTCATGACCATCGGGTCATCGATGGCCAGTTCCGTCACGGCCAGGTTCGGCGGGGCCGCGTCCCCGACCTGGACGAGAACGAGATCGATCGACGGGTCGATCCGCTTCAGGTCGTAGGTGGCCAGAAGCGGCTCCCACGAGGATTTCGTCAGGTCGGTCACGAGATACACCGTCCGCCGGAACGCGCGCACGGGGGCCAGCAGCTTGAGCGCGGGCTGGAGAGCGCCGGCGAGGTTCGTTCCCGCCGCGCTGAGCGGGGCGTTGCGAACGGCCTCTTTCAGCTCGTTCTTGTCCCAGGTCAGTTGCGGGAACAGCACCGTCCCCGGATCGTTGCATAAAATAACGGATGCTTTGTCATACGGCCCCATCTGGTCGACGATCTCGATGGCGCGTGCCCGGGCCGTGTTGAACAGCGAGATGCCCTGGTGCGTCGTGCCCATCGAGAGGGAGTTGTCGAGGATCACGACGAATGCGGCGGGGGCGCCGGTGCCCGCCGAAAGCGCGCCGCCACCGATGAAGGGACGGGCGAACGCGAGCGTGAGAAGCAATACGGCCAGGATGCGGAGGGCCAGCAGCAGCAGGTGGCGCAGCTTCATGCGGCGCGTCATCGCCTCGACCGAAAGCCGGATCAGCCGCAGGCTCGGAAAGTCGCGCGGAACGGGCGTGCGCCGGTAATACAGGTGCAGCCAGAGGGGCACGCCGACCGCCAGGGCGCCGGTCAGCAGCCACGGGTTTCCGAAGGAGAGGGGCATGGTCAGGCCAGCCGCGCGCCGACGGACTGGCGGCGCGTGAAGAAACTCTTGAGACTCGCCTCGACCGGCCGCGAGGTGTCGGCCAGCAGGTAGTCGATGCCGGATTTGCGCAGCGCGGACTGGAATGCCCCGACATACTGCTGCAGGCGGCGCAGATACTCGCGGCGCAGCGAAAACGCGTCGGTGATCAGCTCGGAGCGGTCCTCGAGGTCGCGGAACAGCGTCGTGTCCTCGAACGGGAAGGTCAGCTCGTGGTGGTCGAGGATGTGGAACAGCAGCACCTCGTGGCGCCGCGTGCGAAGCTGGCGCACCTTGTTGATGATCGTCTCGGCGTTGTCCATCAGGTCCGAGAAGATGATCAGCAGGCCCCGCTTGCGCATCGTGCCGGCCACCCGGTCGAGGGCATCCCCGATATCCGTGCGGTCCTGCGGCGCCGTCTGCTCGAGTTCGGTGCAGATGCTCTTGAGCTGCGCCATCCCCGTGCGGGGCCGGATCACCCGACGCACCCCGTCGGCGAACGTGACGAGGCCGACCGAATCCTGCTGCCGCAGCATCAGATACGCGAGGGAAGCGGCGAGCGTGGCCGCGTATTCCAGCTTGCTCATCGGCGCGTTCCCGCCCCGGTAGCCCATCGAGCCGCTCGTGTCCATGATCAGGTAGCCCGAGAGGTTCGTCTCCTCCTCGTGCTCCTTGATGTAATACTTGTCGGTGCGGGCATACACCTTCCAGTCGATGTCCTTGAGCGGGTCGCCCGGAACATACTGGCGGTATTCGGAGAACTCGACGTTGAACCCCTTGAACGGGCTCTTGTGGAGCCCCTCGACGAACCCCTCCACGACGTTGCGGGCCTTGATCTCGAGGGCTGCCAGCGAGGCGAGCACCTTCGGATCGAGGAACCGGGAGAGGCGGGATGTCGTCATGATATGATTATGAGTATTATATCAGTGGTTATTCCCGGGGCTCGGGAACGGCGGCGAGGATGCGCTCGATGATCGTGTCGGTCGTGATGCCCTCGGCCTCGGCGTTGAAGTTCAGCAGCACGCGGTGGCGGAGCACGGCGTAGGCGAGTGCCCGCACGTCCTCGGTCGCCACGTAGGAACGGCCCTGCAACACGGCGCGGGCCTTGCCGGCCAGCACGAGATACTGGCTCGCGCGGGGACCGGCGCCCCAGGTGACGAAGTCGTTCACGAAGGCCAGCCCGCCTTCCTTCTTCGGCCGGGTCGCCTCGGCGATCGAGACGGCATACTTCACGACGCGGTCGGAGACGGGGACGCGGCGCACCATTTCCTGGAGCTCGAGGATCCGGGTGCGGCTCAGGACGGGCCGCAGTTCCGGTTCGGCGCCGCCGGTCGTGGCCTTGACCATCGCGACCTCCTCGTCCATCGGCGGATACTCGATCCGGACGTTGAACATGAACCGGTCGAGCTGGGCTTCGGGCAGCGGATACGTGCCTTCCTGCTCGATCGGGTTCTGGGTGGCGAGCACGAAGAACGGCGCCTCGAGCGGGTAGGTCTTGCCGCCGCTGGTGACCACGCGTTCCTGCATTGCCTGGAGCAGCGCCGCCTGGGTCTTCGGCGGGGTGCGGTTGATCTCGTCGGCCAGCAGGATCTGCGTGAACAGCGGCCCCTCGACGAACCGGAACCGGCGTTCGCGCGTCGTCTGGTCCTCTTCGAGGATGTCGGTGCCGATGATGTCGGTCGGCATCAAATCGGGCGTGAACTGGATCCGCCGGAAGTTCAAATCCAGCAGCTTGGCCAGGGTGTTGACCAGCAGCGTCTTGCCGAGGCCGGGAACGCCGATCAGCAGCACGTGGCCACGGGCGAAGAGGGCATACAGCACTTCCTCCACGACCTTGTTCTGACCGATGAACACCTTGCCGATCTCGCGCAGAACCTGCTCGCGGGCTTTGCGGATATCCGACAGGGCGGTGATGTCCTGCTGTTCCTGGGCGCTGGCCTTGGTTTCCAACATGCTGACCTCCGGGAGAGATAGAGGCCCCACAGTATCATGGAATTCCCCCCCGGGCAAATCCGTGTGAGAGCGCTCAGACGTCCGTGCCTGTCGACGGGGTCGGTGCCGGTCCGGTTGACGCCGCCGGAAGGGCCGTGCTAGAACTGGAGCGATGCGTACACCCGATTTCATGCGCGAGGAAGGCACGCTCACCGAGTGCCTGCTGTGCCCAAACCGCTGCCGCATCGCCGACGGACGCCGGGGCCGATGCCTGGCCCGCGGCCGCGAACAGGGGCGCGGCGTCCTGCACAATTACGCCCAGGTCACCTCGGCGCATGTCGATCCGGTCGAGAAAAAGCCGCTGTATCATTTCCACCCCGGCCGCCCGATCTTCTCGATCGGCTCCTACGGCTGCAATCTCGCCTGCCGGTTCTGCCAGAACTATGAAATATCGCAACAGATATGCCCGACCGAACCGGTCCAGCCCGACCGCCTCGCGGAATGGGCCGCCGAAGTGCCCGGCAATATCGGGGTCGCGTTCACCTACAACGAGCCGGGGATCTGGTACGAGTATATCGTCGATGCAGCCCCGTTCCTGAAGAAGCGCGACCTGTCGGTCGTGATGGTCACCAACGGCTACCTCGAGCCCGAGCCGTGGCGCAACCTGTGCGGGGTGGTCGATGCGATGAACATCGATCTGAAGGGGTTCACGCCCGAATTCTATCGCGATATCACCCGCGGTGCGCTCGAGCCGGTGCTCGCGAACATCACGACCGCCGTCCGGGCCGGGGTTCACGTCGAGCTGACGAACCTCGTCGTCCCCGGCCTCAACGATGATCCGGCCGTGTTCGGCCGCATGATCGACTGGATCGCCGCCCTCTCGCCTGAGCTGCCGCTCCACCTGTCCCGCTACTTCCCGCGTTTCCACGAGCATGCCCCACCGACGCCGCCCGAAACGCTCGAAGCGTTCGCCCGCACCGCAAACGAACGTCTCCGGTATGTCTACGTCGGCAACCTGGCCACCGAGCACGGCCAGGACACGCTTTGCCCGGCCTGCAGGGCGCCCGTCATCCGCCGCTCGGGGTATCACGTCGAGGTGGTGCGGCGCAGCGCGACGTGCTCCTGCGGCAACCGCCTCCCGATCAAGGGGTTCGAAGACCATGACTGACATCGACGATCCGCTCGAAACACCGTCCAACCCTGTTCCAGACCCTGCCCCCGGCACCGCCGGCCGCTCGTTCGACTGGGGTCCGCCCGTCGCCGGCCCTTCGGAGGGCATCAAGGAATGGGCGGTCTATGGACTGATCGTCGTGCTCGTTTCCCTGGTGGGCTGGTTCCTCATCGATACGGCCCCGGATATGCCTCGCACCTCCTCCGAAGAGGCTGCCGACGAGGCCGTTCCCGCCGACGCAACCACCGCGCCGCCCGCCGTCGCACCGCCCGCTCCGGTCACCCGGCCGACCGTCACGGCCGGCGAGCCCGTTCCCGTCGTCACGAAGCCCCGGTTCCACGTCCAGTTGGGCGCCTTCGGGGATGAGGAGACGGCCCGCTCGACCGGCGACGCCCTGAAAAAGAAGGGGTTCGACGCGGCGATCATGGCCCCCGACGACCAGTACGAGATGTATCGTGTGCTGATGGGCCCCTTCGATCGTGAAGACGAGGCCGAGGCCCTCGCGCGCAAACTCAACGAACTCGACTTCCCCTGTTTCGTGATAGAATCCGCCTACGTCCAGAATCGAGAGGAGGAGGCCCCGTGAGCGCTCCGCAGAATTCCCGGGAAACGGCGAGCTCGCTGCTGTTCTTGTCCCCGTTTCTCATCCTGTTCTCGGTGTTCCTGCTCTTCCCGATTCTCTACTCGCTGTATCTGAGTTTCTATGATTCGTCCCAGGGCTTTGGTCTGACGAACCTGCGATGGGTCGGCCTTTCGAATTACTTCCAGATCCTCGGCATCCACTGGGAAGGCGGCGCCTGGAAGTTCAACGATCCCGCCTTCTGGTGGTCGCTCGCCGTGACATTCCTCTACGGCGGCCTCAGCATCCCGCTCGGGATCGCTGCCGCACTGTTCCTGGCGCTGTTGTTGAATAACAAACTCTATGGAAAGAGCTTCTTCCGGAGTGCCTTCTTCCTGCCCAACATCCTCGACATGCTCGTGGTGGGCGTCATCTGGACCCTCATCTACGCGCCGAAATACGGGGCCCTCGCCCAGATCTCTTCGGCGATTCTGGGCCCCGAGCAGTTCTTCAACAAGGTCGGCCCGCTCGCCAGCCCCTACACGGCACTGCCGGCCATCGTGTTCGCGATGGTGCTCAAAGGGGCCGGCTTCGGCATGGTGCTGTTCCTCGCGGCCTTGCAGAACATCCCCGAGGCGGTCTACGAGGCCGCCGACATCGACGGAGCGACCAAGACCCAGCAGTTCTGGTACATCACCCTGCCGCTCCTGCAGCCGATCATCTTCTTCATGGTCATCACCGGCATCATCGGCTCGCTCAACGCCTTCACCGAGATCTACGCGATGACGGCCGGCGGCCCCCAGATCGTCATCGGCGAGGAGACTCTCGGCTCCACCTCGGTGGCCGGATACTACCTGTACAAGCAGTTCGAGGGCGGCCGGTTCGGGTATGCCGCCGCCATCTCCTACGTGCTGCTCGCGATCACGCTCGGCATCACCTGGATCCAGCAGCGCTTCTTCGCCGGCGACAAGCGCTGAACAGGGAGGAATCACGATGAATACGCAAACGGTCCAGGCGGAACCCCAAACTCCCGCGGCCCAGGGCGGCTCCCCCCTGCGGGTCGTGATCTTCGTCACCCTGTTCGTCGCGATGATCGCGCTCTGCGTGGGTATCTGCGGCCAGCTCTACAAGTTCCTGACCATGGTCGCCGCGGCCTTCGCGGCCCGGGGCGGTGATCCCGCCAAAGCCGGCGAGGTCATGAAGAACATGGCCTGGATGGTCGATGCCCTCACCGCGGCCACCGCCCTCGCCCTCGCCTCGATCACCATCCGGCGCTGGATCGCGACCCACGCCGAGCAGCGCGCCGCCTTCCTGCGCACGTTTTTCCTGTATCTCTGCCTCACGGCCGGCGTCGTCGTGGTGCTGTTCCCCTTCTTCTGGATGCTCTGCACCTCGTTCAAGCCCGCCGGCACCGAGTTGTTGATCAATACCGCGAACCCGTTCGACATCGTTCCGGCCGAACCCACGATCACCAATTTCAAGAAAGTGCTCAAGCTCGACGCGGCCCCCGTCAGCGCCGAGGCTTCCCAGGCCGTCGTCGATCCCGTCGAGGCGAAGAAGAATTTCGGCACCTATTTCATGAACAGCCTCGTCGTGGCGACGCTGGCCGCCTTCCTCGTGACCCTGTTCGCCTCGATGGGCGGCTACGTGTTCGCGAAGAAGGAGCTGCCGTACAAGCAGCAGCTGTTTGGCGTGCTGAT
Source organism: Candidatus Rifleibacteriota bacterium (assembly GCA_029565415.1). The sequence continues at coordinate 34,581 of JAKQOH010000060.1, forward strand.
GGCCACCATGATGATTCCCGGCATGATGTACATGGTGCCGCAGTTCTTCATGGTGTGCAGCATGGGCCTGTTCGGAACGAAACTGGCCATGATCCTGCCCCACCTGGCCTCGGTGTTCGGCATCTTCATGCTCAAACAGTTCATGGAGACGATCCCCAGCTCGCTGATCGAGGCGGCCCGCATCGACGGCGCCTCCGAATGGCAGATCTTCCGCGTCGTGATCATCCCGCTCGCGATGCCGATCATCCTCACCCTGTTCCTGCTCACCTTCCTCTCCCACTGGTCGAACTTCCTCTGGCAACTGATCGTGACCGACTTCGAAAACCCGCTCAGCATCACGCTGCCGGTCGGTCTCGCCCTGTTCCGGGGCCAGTACACGTCGGATCTCGGCCTGATCATGTCGGCCTCCTGCTTCTCGATCGTGCCGATCGTCATCCTCTTCCTGTTCGCCCAGCGCTACTTCATCGAAGGCATGACCCAGGGCGCGGTGAAGGAGTAATCACATGCGATATATATCGAATCGTTATCTTCGCGCCGCCCTTCTCGTCCTTTGCGTCGTCACTCTCGCCGTGCTGGTGGCCGGCATCACCGGCTGCAACGAGCGGAAGACCGAATACACGCCCGACGGTCGCGTCATCCTCAATTTCTGGCACACCTACAACGACACCGAAGAGGCCGAACTCAAGGCGATCATCACCGAGTGGGAGGCGAAGAACGCGAGCTGGAGCGTGCGCGCGGTGCGCATTCCCTTCGACGGCCACAAGCCCAAGCTCCGCACGGCCCTCACGGTCGGCCGGGGCCCCGACATGGCCCGCGTCGACTGGTCGTTCGTCTGCGAGCTGGGCCGCAAGCATGCTCTGGTCGATCTCGCCCCGTTCGGCTTTGAGGCGATCAAGGACAACTACCTGAAGGCGCCGCTGCGCACGAACTACATCGACGGCCACTACCTCGGCCTGCCCGACCAGACCACCTGCGTCGCGATGTTCTACAACCGGCAGCTGTTCCGCGAGGCCGGTCTCGACCCCGACAAGCCGCCCAGAACCTGGGACGAGTTCGTCGAGATGGGCAAAAAGCTCACGAACGCCGAGAAGGGCACGTTCGCCTGCGGCTTCGAAAACACCCTCTGGTGGAGCCTGCCGTTCTTCAACACCTTCGGCGCGACCCTGATCTCCGAAGACGGGAAGAAATGCCTGCTCGATCAGGAACCGGCCATCCGCGCGATCGATTTCAAGCGCGCCCTCTTTGCCGACCACAAGATCGAGGCGGGCGCCTGGCGTGCCGGCTCGATCACCCCGGAACAGGGCTTCGTCAACGGAAAATATGCCATGATATTCATGGGCCCCTGGAACCTGCCCAAGTTCACGAGCTCGAAGCTCGATTTCGGCGTGACGCTGATCCCGGCCGGGCCGGCCGGAACCTCGACGAACGTCGGCGGAACGAACGTCGTCATCTTCAACACCGGCAAATTCCCCAAAGCCTGCTACGACTTCCTGACCTACTTCACCTCGGCCGAGGTCCAGGCCCGCTGGTGCTCGAAGCTCAACCAGATGCCGGTGAATCTGAAGGCCTACGACCTGGTGAAATTCGAAGACCCGCACCTGATGACGTTCATGGAGCAGATGAAGAGCGCCGTCAGCAACCCCATCGTCACCAGCTACGAGCGGCTCGAGGATTTCGTGAATCCCGAGATGGAGGCCGTGCTCACCGGCCAGAAGACCGCCTCGGCTGCGATGGCGACCCTCGCCCGCAAAGTCGAGAAGCGCGTCCTCACCGACTGACCCCGGAAAACACCGGGATACGAAAAGCACGAACCACAGAGATCCTCTGTTGAATGAGCGCATGAATTTCAGACGAGAAGACGGAAGAAAACGCTCATCACGGAGGACACGAAGAACACAGAGGACGCACGGAGAATGTTCGGATCCCACGTGAATTCTTTGTGGTTTCTGTGTTCTCTGTGATGAAGGTGTTGCTCGGGGTGTCCTTCCTGATGTTACGAACGAATATTGCGAAGAAATGCTCATGCCAGACACAGAGAACCATCGTGCTGGGAAGGGATCTCGGTGATTCTTCTCGCGGTCTTTGTTTCGCCAGGACTCCGCGCGGCGTTCCCTGTTTCAGGAAAAAGAGGAATCTGAAGAATATTTCTCCCTCTGTGATTCTGTGGTGAAGCTTTTTCTGGTGGAGGTTCGTGATGATTCTGGGGGTGGGGATCGACCTGGTCGAGCATGAGAGGTTCGCCCGCTCCGTCGAGCGGTTCGGCGACCGGTTCCTCGCCCGCATCTTCTCCGAACGCGAACTCGCCGAGGGGCGGGAACGGCAGCGGAACCTCCAGGGCTGGGCGGCCCGGTTCGCCGCGAAAGAGGCCGTGTTCAAGGCCCTCGGCTTCCCCGGCTTCATGGCCTGGCGCCAGATCGAGCTGCTTTCGGGCGACCGCGCATTTCCCCACGTCGAGCTCGGCCCCCATTATGCGGCCCATGTCGACCGCCACCAGCCCTGGAAGATCCATCTCTCGATCTCCCACGCCCGCGCCAGCTCCGCTGCCGTCGCGATCTGGGAGACCCTTGTCCAGTCGGGCTGAGCGATGAAAGCCGGTTTTCGGCCAGACGTGTCGCTGGGTCCTGCGTTTCTGCCGGGGCGTTTCAAACGTGCTTCTTCGAGGCAGAGCGCTATCGATCTGTGTGTGCCCGGGAGGAGAGAATGTTCGATGCCCTGATCAGGATGTTGCGCAGGTATCTGGGGGCTGACCCGACGGCGCGGTGGCCCGTTCGGAGCCCGACCCGCCTCCAGTTCGACCTCGAGGCCCGCGCGCTGAACGGTATTGCCCTCGGCGACGGATACGAGCGGCTCGAGGAGTTCGGCAGGCCCGACAACGCCCGCCCTGTGTATTGCAATCTGTTCAAATATATCTCTCACGGTGTTGTCTTCGAGACCGAGGAGGGCCGCATCGACTACATCTCGTTCATCTTCGACGATGAGTTGGACAACGAGTTCAGATCCCCGACGGTGCACTTCCACATCAGCGGTGAAACACTGGAGATCAGCAAGGAGACGACGAAAGACGAACTCATCAATGTATTCGGCGCTCCGACCCTTGTCGATACGGATGAATATGAAATTATCCTGGCCTACGAGATCGGCGGCGTGAAACTCGAATTCGAGCTGACTCTCTCCGAAACCCTGAAACGCCTGAACGTCTTCCCCAAAGGCAAGAACTCCTGAGCATCTGCCGCTCGATTTATTTCTTTATCTATTCATACCCGGAAGGAACTCTTTCACCATGGACATCCCACGGATATTCACCATCACGGAAAGTGCTCATCGCATCCACAACCCGTTCACCCCCGAAAAGTTTGCCACTCTGGGCGCTGCACTGCGTCTGGAGCCGGGGGCCCGAGTGCTCAACCTCGGCAGCGGTTCGGGGGAGATGTTGTGCACCTGGGCGCGTGATCACGGCGTCACCGGCACCGGCATCGACATGAGCCGGTTGTTCACCGAGCAGGCGAACCTTCGTGCCAAAGAGCTCGGCGTAGCCGACCGGGTCACGTTCATCCATGGCGATGCTTCCGGCTATGTCTCTGGCGAGAAGGTCAGCGTGGCTGCCTGTGTCGGTGCCACCTGGATCGGCGGGGGAGGCGCCGGCACGATCGAGCTTCTGTCGCGAAGTCTCGACGCCGGAGGGATCATCCTGATCGGCGAGCCCTACTGGCGGCAGTTGCCGCCGACGGAAGAAATTGCCAAGGGGTGCCTTGCCCACTCGATCTCCGATTTTCTCCTGCTTCCGGAACTTCTCGTATCGTTCGGCCAGCTTGGCTGCGACGTCGTTGAAATGGTTCTGGCCGACCAGGACGGCTGGGACAGGTATGAGGCTGCCAAATGGCTCACCATGCGCCGGTGGCTTGAAGCCAATCCTGCCGATGAGTTCGCGAAAGAGGTTCGAGCCAGCCTGACCTCGGAACCCGCACGCTACGCCGCATACACACGAGAATACCTGGGCTGGGGAGTGTTCGCGCTGATGCAGCGGTGATGCATCGGCGCATGCCCCTTGCGCCCCGCGCCCGCCTGTGATACTCTTTCACCTGTTGCGCCCGTAGCTCAGCTGGATAGAGCGTCTGCCTCCGGAGCAGAAGGCCAGGGGTTCGAATCCCTTCGGGCGCGCTTTTTTATTTCCGGCAAATATAAGCCTGAATCCATGCAGCTTTCCGCGTAGGACCCACAGAGGGTTGCCCCCAAAAAACGTCTTTTTGCCGAAAAATCGGTAAAAAAATCGGGAACTTCTTTCTACCGGAAAACTGCCCTGCAGATGCTCCTCATTTTTTGTGAATGCCTGGACAAGCGCTCATTCTTGTTTCCGGCATGTATAATCTTGAAAATATTGTATATATCGATATCTTTGCAGAGGCTTTTGACAGCAAGCCCGGAACGGGCTACAGTATCCTTCGGTGCCGGTGCGGGTGACGCACATGGCCGTTGGAATCTGAATCTCGAGATATCAGGATGAGACAGTATGGCTCGCAGAAAAGCATCGGGCTCTACCAGTGAAACGACGGCGAATGTCGGCTTCGAGGCGAAGCTCTGGCAGGCGGCCGACAAGCTGCGCAACAACATGGATGCGGCGGAATACAAGCATGTCGTCCTGGGGCTGATCTTTTTGAAATACATCTCCGACTCGTTCGAGGAGATGCGGGCGAAGCTGGTAGCCGGCTCGGGTGACTACGCCGGTGCTGATCCTGAAGACCCCGACGAGTATCGCGCCGAGAACGTCTTCTGGGTGCCCCGTGAAGCCCGGTGGACGCACCTCCAGGCGAACGCGAAACAGCCGACGATCGGAAAAGTCGTCGATGATGCAATGGTCGCGATCGAGCGTGACAACCCCCGTCTCAAGGGTGTCCTGCCGAAGGATTACGCCCGGCCTGCGCTCGACAAGCACCGGCTCGGCGAGCTGATCGACCTGATCGGCACGATTGGGCTCGGCGATGCGGCGAACCGCTCAAAGGATGTGCTCGGGCGGGTCTACGAATACTTTCTGACCCAGTTTGCGAGTGCGGAAGGCAAGAACGGCGGCCAGTTCTATACGCCTTCGTGTATCGTCCGTCTGCTCGTCGGGATGCTCGGGCCGTACAAGGGCCGCGTTTACGATCCCTGTTGCGGATCGGGCGGCATGTTCGTCCAGTCCGAGAAGTTCGTGATCGAGCACGGCGGCCGGATCGGCGATATCAGCGTCTACGGCCAGGAGAGCAACGCTACGACCCGACGCCTGGCGATCATGAACCTCGCGATTCGGGGGATCGACGCCGACTTCGGCCCCGAGCACGCCGACACGTTCCGGCGCGATCTGCACAAGGATCTGCGGGCAAACTACGTGCTCGCGAATCCGCCGTTCAACGACTCCGATTGGCACCGGGTCGACGAGGACGTGCGCTGGAAGTTCGGAACGCCGCCCAAAGGCAACGCGAACTTCGCCTGGGTCCAGCATTTCATCCATCACCTCGCCCCCGACGGGATGGCCGGCTTCGTTCTCGCGAACGGCAGCATGTCTTCGAATCAGTCAGGTGAGGGTGATATACGCAAGGCTATCATCGAAGCCGATCTCGTCGACTGCATGGTCGCGCTGCCCGGCCAGCTCTTCTACAGCACGCAGATTCCCGTCTGCCTCTGGTTCCTGACGAGGAACAAGGGCAACGGCCGCTTCCGCAAACGCACCCGTGAAACTCTGTTCATCGACGCCCGCAAGCTGGGCACCCTCGTCGACCGCGTCCACCGCGAACTGACCGAGGACGATATCAGGAAGATCGTAGGCACCTATCACGCCTGGCGTGGTGAAAAGGATGCTGGGAAATACGAGGATGTCGCCGGCTTCTGCAAATCCGCCACGACGGACGAGATTGCCGGGCATGGGCACGTGCTCACCCCCGGCCGGTACGTCGGCGCCGAAGAAGTTGAATCTGACGGCGAGCCCTTCGAAACCAAGATGACCCGCCTCGTCGCCGACCTCCAAAACCAGTTTGACGAATCAGCCAAACTGGAACGCTCGATCAAAGCGAACCTGAAAGGCCTCGGTTTCGGCGGCTGACGGGGCGTTGCAATCGAATCGTCACGCGGCCCATTTCAAGGTTAACTTCTTTTTTTGGGAAGCGCAGTCTCTCAGATACAGGTTGATCAACTGCTGATAGGGCAGTCCGGTTTCTTCAGCCAATATCTTGAAATATTCTATCACGTCATTCCCGAGGCGAATGGTGACGGTCCGCTTCAATTCTTTGGAGTAGGGATTCTGTTTTGATTTGGAAAAATCATATTCTTTTCTCATAAAAACTCCGATACTGTTGTGTTTCGGTTTTCGTTGCCTTTCGGGCAGAAATGATTCTGATGATTCGATCGTTTTCAAGATAACAATGGCATACCATCAGAAGTTTCTTGGTAATGGAAAATCCGAGGATGATGAAGCGGTCTTCGACTTCTGAATGGTCTGGATCGTCGATGATGCGGCGAAATCGTCATAAAACACGGTGATTGCTTCATCGAACGTTACGCCGTGTTTTTTCTTGTTCGTTTCAGCCTTTTTGTCATCCCACTCAAAAATGAACATATATGTATAATGTATTTACAAACTCTGAAAAGTCAACAAGTGCCGAACTGCTTCTGGTTCTCGCCTGCCTGATCGTGGAGATACTGTCCCCGCAATGGAGAAATGATATGATGCAGTATGACATGGTCCGAATTCGGGAGTCACTGAGTCCCGAATCGGCAATGAGGTATGTCTCGATCGATAGCAGGACTGGACAAAGGAATGGCTCAGCTATGAACGGCGAACGGTCTCCATTGCCACCCGGCCGCAAGGCCGGCCGCCTCGTCGCCGAACTCCAGACCCAGTTCGAAAAATCCGAAAAGCTTGAAAAATCCATCAATGCAAACCTGAATGAGCTTGATTATGGCTGGTAAGTGGTCAGAAATTCCACTTGGCGAGGTTATCACTCTTCAGCGTGGTTTCGATCTGCCAGCTCATAAGCGCAAGCCTGGCAAGATACCCATTGTTTCATCATCAGGCACTAGCGACTATCACTCTGAGATAGGTGTGAAAGGCCCTGGGGTGGTTACCGGTAGATACGGTACCATTGGGCAAGTATTCTATCTCAATGAAGATTACTGGCCTCTGAACACGACACTTTGGGTTAAGGATTTCCATGGAAATGACCCGTTGTTCACGTCATACCTTCTTCGAACTGTCGACTTCGATTCATGTAGTGATAAAAGCAGCGTTCCAGGGGTGAATCGAAATGATCTGCATCTCATTCCTGTTTTGCGACCACCTCTTGCAGTCCAGAAAGCCATTGCGCATATTCTTGGGAGTATAGATGACAAGATAGAACTGAACCGGCGGATGAATGAGACGCTGGAGGGGATGGCGCGGGCGCTGTTCCAGAGCTGGTTCGTGGATTTCGACCCCGTCCGCGCCAAACTCGACGGCAGACCCCCCGCCGGAATGGACGCCGAAACCGCCGCGTTGTTTCCAAATCACTTTGAAGATACCGAATGTGGTGCCATTCCAGCAGGGTGGTCAGTGGAACCAGTGGTGGTAGCATTTGATCTTACGATGGGGCAGTCACCACCCGGTGATACCTATAATGAAAATGGCATCGGGCTTCCTTTTTATCAGGGCCGGACAGATTTTGGGTTTCGTTTCCCATCACATCGGGTTTACTGTACCGCGCCAACTCGATATGCGAAGTCTGGCGATACGTTGGTCAGCGTTCGGGCACCTGTTGGTGATATCAATATGGCTAATGAGCATTGCTGTATCGGCCGAGGTATTGCAGCTGTGCGTCACAAGAGCGGTTCAACCTCATTTACATATCATGCAATGGCAAGTCTATATGCCGAGTTTGCACGATATGAAGCTGAAGGGACGGTATTTGGCTCGATCAACAAACAAAATTTCGAGAATCTCCAATTTATTAACCCTCCTGCTGCCGTCATAGAGGGATTTGAACGAATTGCATCCTCATTTGATGATCAGATACGAGCGCTCGAACATCAAAATCAAACCCTCGCCAGTCTTCGCGATACGCTTCTGCCGAAGCTGTTGAGCGGGGAGTTGCGGGTCGAGGCGGTCGAGCGCGAGCTGGCTGAAGCGGCAACGTGTAAGGATCTCTTACACGTTCCCCGGGAAGGCCGTCGGGAGAATTCCGCATGATCCAGATCGAATCGATTGCCGACCTGGAGCTTCTGCAGGAGACGGTGGACCTGGAGTGCAAGCTCGCCGCCGGCCGCGACGGGAAAGGCGCCCTTCCCGAAGATTTCTGGCCGACCTACAGCGCTTTTGCAAACACCAACGGCGGCATCGTCGTGCTCGGTGTCCGTGAAAAACAGGGTCAGTTCGTGATCGAGGGCGTTCCTCACGTGGCAAACGTGCGCCGGGAGCTGTTCAACCTGCTCAACAATCGTGAAAAAGTCAGTGTCAACCTGTTGAGCGACGCCGATATTCGTGACGTTTCCCTGGAGGGGCGCACCCTGCTCGTCATCGATATCCCGCGAGCAACCCGAAAGCAGCGGCCCGTGCATATCACGAAAAATCCCTTCGATGGGCATACCTACCGTCGGCTCCATGACGGCGATCGGCAGCTTCCCGACGAAGACGTGAAGCGCATGCTGGCTGAGCAGGTAGAGGATAGCCGCGACAATCGCCTGTTGCACGGATACGGTCTGAATGACATCTGCCTGGAAACTCTTCGGGCCTACCGGCAGATGTTTGCGAATCTCAATCCCGAGCATCACTGGAACACCTGCGACGACCAGGAGTTTCTCAGGCAGATCGGCGGCTGGAAGCGAGACCGTGAAACGGGGAAAAGCGGCCTCACCCTCGCAGGCCTGCTCATGTTCGGGTGGATGGCTTCGATTCAGGAAGAGCTTCCGAACTTCATGCTCGATTACCAGGAACGCCCCGAGGCCATCTCCGATCTCCGATGGGTCGACCGAATCACGCTCGATGGCCGGTGGTCGGGAAACCTCTTCGACTTCTATCGGCGCGTTTTTCTGAAGCTGACGGCGGATGTGAAGGTGCCGTTCAGGCTGGAAAAGGGCGTGAGAAAAGACGAGACACCCGTCCATGTCGCTCTGCGCGAGGCGCTGGCCAATGTTCTCGTCCATGCCGATTACACCGACCGGGCTTCGGTTCTGGTCGTGAAGCGGCCCGAAATGTTCGGCTTCCGCAACCCGGGGCTCATGAGAATTCCGCCGGATGTGGCCATTCATGGGGGCGAGCATGACTGCCGAAACCGGACCCTGCACAAGATGTTCCGCCTCGTCGGTGTCGGCGAACAGGCCGGATCTGGACTTCCAAAGATTTACAAGGGGTGGGCCAGCCAGCATTGGCGGGCTCCAGCCCTGTACGAACGATGCGAGCCTTACAACCAGACTCTTTTGGAACTGCGGATGGTCGATCTGCTTCCCGATGAGCTGATTGCTGAACTTCAGGTATTTTTCGGAGATCGCTTCAATGCGCTCGGAAACAACGAAAGACTCACCCTTGCGACAGCATCATCGGAACGAGTCATCACTCACACGCGGCTTCGGGAACTGACGGGACTTCATCCTTTCGATGCAACGAGGCTGCTGCAAGAACTCGTTCGGGAAGGCTTTCTGGAGCGGCACAATGCTGGCAGGGGCTCCGTTTACTCTCTTCCGGACGCTGGAATTCCGCGACCGGAAGAAGTTTTCGGGCAATCTGCGGAACACGTGACCGAGAAATCCATGCGCCCAAGGACGAGCTCCGCACATTTGAAGGGGAGCTCCGCACATTTGAAGCCGAGCTCCGCACATTTGGAGGGGAGCTCCGCACATTTGAAACCGAGCTCCGCACATTTGAAAACGTCAATGGAGAATGTGCGGGCCGGGGAGATCGAGGCTGAGAGGCGAGATGCCGCAGGTTGTCTCGTCAGCGATCGGCTCGATGCGCCGATCATCGATTCTTTGAAAGCGCTTGCGCCCACGCTCAGGGCAAAACTGTATCGGGATGCCGCTGAACCGCGTGCTCACCGGAAGGTTGGTGCCGAAATATTGCGAAAAGCCATTCTCGAAGTATGTACTGGTCGCTATATCACTCTCAACTGCCTTGCGGAGCTGCTGAAACGTGATCCCGATGCCCTCAGACAACATCATTTGAAGAACATGACAAAGTCGGGATTGTTGCGTCTTGCGTTTCCAACCGTCCCGACACATTTCAGACAGGCTTATCGGACAGCGGAATGACATTCAACGAAGCGACGGTTGAAGAGGCGGCTCTGAGCTGGTTTTCGGAGCTGGGTTACGGCGTTGCGCATGGGCCGGACATCGCCCCCGGCGAGGCGCAGGCAGAGCGGGATTCTTTGAACGATGTCGTTCTGGTGCGGAGATTGCAGGATGCGGTTCAGCGGCTGAATCCGAAGATTCCGGAAGAGGCGCGGGAAGAGGCGGTGCGCAAGCTACTCCGGCAGGAGACGCCGTCGCTCGTCGCGAACAACCGGCGGTTCCATGCGATGCTGCGGGACGGCGTCGAGATCGAATACAAACGCCCCGACGGGAGCATCGCGGGGGACCGGGTGCGGCTCGTCGATTACGTGTATCCGGAGAACAACGACTGGCTGGCGGTGAACCAGTTCACGGTCATCGAAAGCCAGGTCAACCGCAGACCTGATATCGTCATCTTTATAAATGGGCTTCCGCTCGCCGTCATCGAGCTGAAGAACGCGGCCGACGAGAACGCCACGATCTGGTCGGCGTATCAACAGCTCCAGACCTACAAGGCACAGATCGGCTCTCTGCTGAGGTTCAACGAACTGCTCGTCGTGTCCGACGGTATGCAGGCTCGCATCGGCTCGCTCACGGCGAACCAGGAGTGGTTCAAGGTCTGGCGCACCATCGACGGAGAAGACACCTTCGCGAATACCTTCCTCGAACTGGAGGTTCTGATCCGGGGCGTGTTCGACAAGACGCGACTCCTCGATCTGCTCCGGCACTTCATCGTCTTCGAGGAGGATGGAGACAGCGACAGGCTCCACAAGATCATCGCCGGGTATCACCAGTTCCATGCCGTGACCGCAGCTGTAGATGAAACGATCCGTGCAAGTGGTATGACCGTCTCCCCAGGTGCAGCCGAGGATCCCGGAACCTATTGGGTCGGACCGATGAGAAACGGGAAGAAGGGCGACCGGCGGGCCGGCGTCGTCTGGCACACCCAGGGCTCGGGAAAGAGCTTCTCGATGCTGTTCTACGCAGCACGTATCATTCTCCACCCGGCGATGCGGAACCCGACACTGGTCGTTCTGACCGACCGGAACGATCTCGACGACCAGTTGTTCGGCCAGTTCCAGCGGTGCCACGAGATCCTGCGCCAGATGCCCGTGCAGGCCGAATCCGTAGAGCATCTCCGTTCGCTGCTTAAAGTTGCGAGTGGTGGGGTCGTGTTCACGACGATCCAGAAGTTCATGCCCGAGGAGAAAGGCGGCCGCGTAAGCCTGCTTTCAGACCGGCAGAACATCGTCGTCATCGCCGACGAGGCGCACCGCAGCCAGTATGACCTGGTCGACGGCCTCGCACGGAATCTCCGGGATGCGCTTCCCAACGCTTCGTTCATCGGGTTCACGGGCACGCCCATCGAGCAGACCGACGCGAATACCCGGGCGATCTTTGGTGAATATATTAGTATATATGATATACAGCGGGCAGTAGCTGATGGCGCGACGGTTCCGATCTACTACGAGAGCCGGATCGCGAAGCTGTCACTCAACGCAGCCGCTCTTCCCAAGCTGGATGAAGAGTTCGAGGAGCTGACCGAGGGCGAAGAGGAAGACAAGAAGCAGAAGCTCAAGTCGAAGTGGGCTGCGCTCGAAGCGCTGGTCGGCGATCCGAAACGGTTAGAGTCCATGGATGTGGTGTATGAGGGCTTCTGAAATACTGCCCTAAAAAGAGCCACCGCAATCTCCGAAAGAATCGGTGTCAAAGCCAGATTCGAAAGGAGACCACGGTGACTATGACAAGGATAGACCCCTTGGAGTGGCTGCGCAAGAGATTGGAAGGAGACTCGGACCTGATGCGTGAGATGCTGACCGCCATGTCCTCCATGTTGATGAGCGCGGAGGC
>JAKQOH010000073.1 GCA_029565415.1 Candidatus Rifleibacteriota bacterium
TCATGACGCGACAGGATACCACACCCCATGGGCAGCCCGCGCGGCTGAACGATAGCGGCAGGGCCACCGAAACCGCGGCTTGTCGGCCGGCGGGGCCTCATAGTATGATGGCCGGACTGGACAGCCATTTTTCACCGGAGGATCCGATGCTCACGTTTTCCGACTTTTTCAAACACCTGGAAGGGTTTCCCTGCCCCGAACTTTTCGAACAGCACGTCCGAGGGTTCGAAGACCTCACCTACGTCTGGGATATCCTCAAACGCATCCAGCAGGGATTCGTCGGGAAGATGGTCGAGCCGCAGATCCTGGGCATCGTCGAGGACGGGGCATGGCTGAAGGGTGAAGACATCTTCATCGGTCGAAACACGAAAGTCCAGGCCGGCGCGATGATCATCGGCCCCGCCATCATCGGCAGCAACGTCGAGATCCGCCACGGCGCATATATCCGCGGCCACGTGATCATCGGCGACAACGCCGTCGTCGGCCATGCCTCCGAACTGGGCAGGTCGGTTCTGCTGCCCGACGCCAAGGCGCCGCATTTCAACTACGTCGGCGACTCGATTCTCGGAAGCCATGTGAACCTCGGGGCCGGCACCAAACTGTCGAACCTCAAGAACGACGGCACCGAGGTGAAGGTCATGGCCGCGGGCACCAGCTACAAGACGGGCATGCGTAAGTTCGGGGCCATCCTCGGCGACGGCTGCATGCTCGGCTGTAACAGCGTCACCAATCCCGGCACCGTCATGGCGCCCGGTTGCCGCGTCTATCCCAATGCGACCGTCTCGGGCTACACCGCGCCCTCCACCATCGTGAAGCTCCGCCAGACCCTGGCGACCTCCAGGGCCTCCTGACGAGCGGACGGAGTCGAGCGAACGATGACAGCGAACGTGCCGCGACCTTCAGCGGATCATTCCCGGGAATTCTTCTCCGAGGATGAGACCAGGCAGTTGATCAGGGCGATCCAGGCCGCCGAACTGCGCACTTCCGGCGAGATCCGTATCCACATCGAAAGCACCTGCGATGACCCCGTCGAACGGGCGAGGCAGGTGTTCGCCGAACTCGGCATGGATCACACGGAGGAACGGAACGGCGTTCTCTTCTATCTCGCGACCGAAAGCAGACTCTTTGCCGTTCTCGGCGATGTCGGCCTCGACGAGCGAGTCGACGCCGGCTTCTGGCAAGGAATCCGCGACGCTGCCCTCGACAGCTTCCGCAAGGGAGAGTTTCTCGCGGGGCTGATCGACGGCGTCCGCACCGCCGGTGAGTCTCTCGCGAAGCACTTCCCGCGCAGATCCGACGATGCGAACGAACTGCCGGACGAAATCAGCTTCGGGAAATAATACGCCGGGAGCTCAGTATTCGATGCCGGCTCGCGCTTTGATCCCGGTATCGAAGTAGTGCTTCACCTTCGTGACGCGAGAGATCAGGTCGACCCCGGCTAGCATCTCCTCGTTCGCGCACCGCCCCGTGAGTACCAGTTCCAGCCCGTCCCCGACGGTTTTGCCCAGGGAAATCAGTGAGCCAAGCGCATCGGGCACGATCAAGCCGAAGCTCGCCGCCGTGACGATCTCGTCGAGCACAAGGAGGTCGTAGTCCCTCGATGCGATCGCCGCACGGGCAAGCTCGAAACCCCGGCCCGCTTCGATCTTGTCTTCCTCGGTGGTCCCGAAGCGGAACCGGCCGTCCGGCTGCATCCGTTCGAGCCCGGTCACCCAGTGCCGCACGCCGAGCCGCTCCAGCACGTTCACTTCGTGATGGGAATAAGTCTTGTTCCCCTTGTCGAAATAGATGATGCCGACCCGCATGCCCGCGCCAAGCGCCCGTATCAGCAGCCCGAGAGCGGCTGTCGATTTTCCCTTACCATCGCCGATGTATGCTTGAATCATCTCCGGTCTCCGGTCAAATCACTAATTTTATATAAAATATACAATATAATTCATCGAAACGATTCAGAAATCCAGGTTGAAGGCGTCGCCAAAGGGATCCGCCTCGGCAGTCGCCGTGACCGCGGGCGTCTGCCCGGCAGAAGACGCCTCGGTCTTTCCATCCGCCGCTCCGGCCGGTGGCGTGACAGGCCGAGCGGGGATCGCCGCAACGGGCTTCTCCGCAGGTTGTTTCTCCACGGGCTTCGGGGCTCGCACGGCCGGGATCGAGCCGCCTCCGGAGCCGGAGATGGCTGGGACGGTCTTTGCAGCCCCTCCTTCGGAAGACACCTTCGTGATGACTGCTCCCCCGGCCTGGCCGCCGGCCCCCATATCGTGAATGACGGCGAGAGGCATTCGTTCGGCCTCTCCGACAGCCATGTCTCCCCTGCGAACGACCTGGATATCGCCGCGCAACTTCGGCAGCAGCGCCATCAGCCAGGGGTTCCGCCAGCTGCCGGCCCCGGCGGTATCCGAGCGCCTGATATCCAGCTCCAGGATGTATCCCTGTCCGTTCCGCACCACGCGAACGGCTTTCATGACATGATATCCACTCAGCGAGGGCCCGGGCACCCAGAGAAACAGCATCCGCTTCTCGAAATCCACGTTGGGCATCGGCTCGTCCGGAGCGTGCTTTTTCCAGAAAAGCTGCAGTTCGGAAAGACTTCTGACGAGAAAATAGCTCGGCCGCTCCCGGTATCCCGACTCGGTGCCGGTCCACTGGCCGAGGATATCGATCTCGCTCCCCGCCGTTCCGGCATCGGCTGCCTCCGCTGCCGCGTATCGGGGATGAAACGGAACCCAGCCGGCGGGCGCCAGAAGAAGCCCCGATACCAGAGCGACCTTTATATATGTTCCAGAATACGTTCCGGCCGTCACCTTACTTCGCTCCGCCGTCGATCACGAGCCCCTGCTGCGTGGGAACAATCCCGAATCCGTTGAAAACGAGGACATACTCGAGGATCTCGTACCACGGCCTGTCCTTCATCGAGCAGTAAAGGGCCGCCTTGCGCTGTCCCCGCCACGACATCGGAACCTTCGTCGTGCGACCGATGAACTCGATGGCCCGCGAAATGTCCTTCCCGTCGCTGATGAGCGTTCCCTTCGCGGCAAGTGCCGGGAACCACTTTGCCAGTGCACGGCTGTCGTAATTCTGCGTGCTCCGGAGAAACTGCTGCCAGCCGGCCCCGAGGATCCTGACCGGCGCGACAAAGATCACTCCGTCCTCCCCCCGGAATCGATGATGAGGCGTGACGACATGCTCGAGCATCGAGTTCATGTCCCGGGCACGACTCTGGGGAAAGGCATCCGCAGAGGTCGTGCCGTGGCAGATGTAATCCTTTCCGTAGGCGAGTGCGATCATCCGGA
>JAKQOH010000194.1 GCA_029565415.1 Candidatus Rifleibacteriota bacterium
GGCGGTGGCGAAGCTCGCCCCCGCCTCGATCGTCTACGTGGCTTGCGACATGGAGTCGCTGCGCCGCGACGCGCTCGCACTGAGCAAGGCCGGCTACCGCCCCGTCGAGATTGCCGGTATCGACCTGTACCCCCGCACCCATCACGTCGAAGCCGTCGTGCTGTTCAAAAAATAACCCGATCCGCAGATACCTCAGATGACGCAGATGCAGAATGATCCATCTACGACATCCCTGAAATCTGCGGATGTGCCATTCCGAACGGACAACCGTGGAGCTCTGTAGCTCTTCGACGTTCCTGCGGTAACGTGCTGGCACAAAAATATTCTTCCGACGAAAAATCGCGTAATAATTTCGGCAGGGTTCCGTATCATTCCTGGTGAAGGATGAAAAAAAGCCGATGCCGAACGAGTCGATGATGGAGGTCTACCGCCGGAACCCGAAGGAGGGATTCCGCCGGCTCTACGGGGAGTATGCACCCCGCCTGAAAGCGTACCTCATGAGCTCGTTTGGGCTCAGTTCCCACGCATCGGAAGACATCATCCACGACGCTTTCCTTCCATGGGTAGAAATCCCCGCCCGCATGGTCGCAATCGAAAATCC
This sequence comes from Candidatus Rifleibacteriota bacterium, assembly GCA_029565415.1. The sequence goes on from JAKQOH010000194.1 coordinate 602, forward strand.
GACGGCTTATCTGTTCGCTTCCGTCAGGAACGGCGCGCTCCAGGCGAAGCGACGCCCGACGAGCCCGCTGGACAATCAGGAGGCGACGGAAGCGCCCGCCGTCGACCCGACCACCGGCATCGAAATCCGTCGCGCCCTGGAAAACATTCGTGAAGAACAGCGTGAAGCGGTCGTTCTGAGGGTCTGGGGCGGTATGTCCCTCGCCGAGCTGGCCGAGCACCAGGGGGTTCCGCTTCAGACGGCGTCTTCCCGGTATCGTTCCGGTCTCGCGAAATTGAAGGAGCTTCTGTCATGGGTGGAATGAACGACAACGATCGATTCGAGGAATCCCTGCGCAGCAGGCTCCCCCTGCCGCCCGTTTCTGACGCCCTGCTCTCCCGGCTCGAACGTCAGGCGGAATGGGCTCAGCCGCGTCTTTGGCCTTACGTCGTCATCGGGCTGGCCCTGGCTCTCCTTGCGGTCCTGATAATAAATAACGTAACAAATACCACGCCGACTGCTTCCAGGGCCCCGGTAAGTGGAGAACATCCGGCATCTCTATCGATTGCCCTGCCGACGGCCATTCCGGTCGCTTTCGTGCCGTCGCGCGACCTGGAGCTCGAAATCGGCCTTTCCGTCATTTCAAGGCGACGTCTCGAACGCGAACCTGACTTCCATTACGATCTGGACTCGGTTGTCCGCCGGGGAGAAGGCCGCCCGCTCGCGCTGTGAATAGTATAATATACAATATGCAAAAGGAGCTTCGTATGAGACATGCACTGCTGGTTCTCGTATCGTTCATGCTGATCGCTTCTCCCCTCATTGCCAGGCCAGGCAATGATCCGAACGGCGCCGTTCGCTACCTGAACGCGATCGGGCAGCTTCCGTCGGTTTCCAACGAGGTCCTCGACGAGTTCGGCAAGGTCGAGACGCGGGAAGAGATGGGGAAGCTCGGCAGTGAAGCCGTGTCGTTCCTGCGTGAAGGGAAGGTGAAAAGCGCGATGGAGCTTCTCCGGCTCGGCGCCGCCTGCCCTCAGTGCAACTTCACCCCAGACGACCGCCAGCATTTCTCGGATTATATTCCGCCCTATCGGCGTCTCCGGCAGATTGCGCGGCTCGCCCGGGCGTATGCCTGGCAGCTCGAAAACGACGGCAGGCACGAGGCGGCATTCGACACGTTGACATCCATTTTCATGCTTGGTCAGCACGTCGAGGACAACGGGGTCATCATCAGCACGATGATCGGCATCGCCATTCGCAAGATCGCCGTGAACGCGCTCATCGAGTTCCGCACCCGCCATCCGGAAGAGGCCTGGAAAACCCGTCTGGCCACATTTTTCAAGCGAATCCCACGACCCGCCGTGAACATGCCGGCCTCGATCGAATATGAGCGAACGTCCTTCATGAACACCCTGCGCGACGCGAAAGTGCATCCGGAGATATTCAGGGACCTGGGCATGGAGCTCGACTTCCCGGGAGCCGCCGCCGTCGTCAAGCCCTCGTCGGATACGGTCCGGCTCTGCCACGCGAATCTGCGTGTCTTGATGGGAGCCCTGGAAATGCTGTGCATGGATTACGCTCAGCCTCTCCCGGCGACGATATCGAGCGATATCCCGGGGAGCCTGGTAAAACTCGCGTATGTCAAAGCCCCCCTCGCCTGCCCCGGCGGCGGAACATACGAGTTGTCCGGCCTCGATACGGAAGCGCCGCGCGCGACCTGTACCCTGCACGGCAACCCCGACACCCCATCCGAAACGGCTATTCAGGAAACGGACGAGAAGAAGGAGCGGACGGCGGCTTTCCTGATCGAGCTTGCCGCGACCCCTGAGTATGACCGGCTGATGGATGAGTGTTCGAAGATGTATGACGAACTGCTTCGCCTCGACCCGGCTGCCGCTGACTTCGAAGCGCGATGCGACGAGTTGCAGAAGCGTGTCGAAACATCGGATAACATCTTCATACGGAACGGCATTCCCAATCTGAAAAAGGCCTATACCGAGGTGAAGGACCTCCAGGGGAAGATCGACCGGCTCCTCGAGTGATCTTTGCCGCCACGCCCCGGGCCTGTTTCGAGGTCAGCTTTCGCAGGCCGGTCCGACGATCCCGTTCTCACAGGTGTCGGGGCGGGTTTCAAACCCGCCCCTCCGTCGGATGTACGAGGGAAGTCAGGGTTCGGCGTTCCAGGATTCGAGAAGGTATAATAGCGTAAGGTATGCATCACCAAGAGGCGCGTGGCCCTGGTGGGCGACGATGCCGTTCTCCCACCAGCCGAGCAAAAGGTCGGTGTAACCGGCCTGGGAGGCCATGTCGAGGGCGTCGCCCTCGATCTCGGCGGCGTCTCCGAGCCCGGCGGCGAGTTCGGACGTGCCGCGGGGGCCGACGAGGGTGCCCGAGGCGCCGCGCAGGCGCGTGAGATAGCTGCCGATCGTCGCCACGACGGCGCGGGTCTCGATGGGCGCCCCGTCCTTGCCGAACACGTGCAGGGCCTGTCCGTCGGGTGAGATCACCGCGCTCGGGCCTTCGGGAGCATGGTCGAAGAGGAGGCGGAACTCGGGAAACGGGCGCATGCGGAGGTGGAGCTGGGTGAAAGGGGATTCGAGGCCCGAGAGGCGCACCCGACCCTCGGTCATCGGGTCGAGAAGTTGGCCCATTCGCTTCACGTAGGGCTCGAGGAAATCCGTCGTTCCTATCACCCCCACCCTGCCGGATTTCTGCTGCACCGGTGTTTCGGGAATGTCGCTTTCGAGAACCGGGCCGCCGTGTGTGGTAAGCGCGAGGGCCGAGTAGCTGCCGTCATCCGTCTCGTCGATGTAGAGACCGAGCGGCTGCTGCCGGTCGCCGAGCGACATCGCCAGGGCCGCGACGGGGACCGGCCCCGTGGCCAGGAACACGTTGAGTCCGGCTTTCGTCAGCATTTCGGCGAGACGGCCAACCACGATGTCGAGGCCGGGCCGGGCGGCCCAGCCCACCGTCAGCGACGGGAACCGGGTTCCGACATCGAGGAGGTGGTTCCATAGCGCGCGGGTGGCCGGCAGCGCTGCCCAGGCCCCCTGCACGAGATCGTCGGCCGCGAAGATCGCGGGGCGGAGAGGCTTCGTCGACATGACGGCGACGTCAGAAGAGAGCACTGGCGCCGATGAGAACGGCGTCGGTCTCGAACTTCGCATCCCCGATCAGCGTCTCGCCGCGGTCGGCGACGGGCAGTATGTGACGGTGGAGGGCGGCTTTCAGTTCGTCCATGAAATAGGCCCTCAAGGCCATCACACCGCCGCCGAGAAGCACGATCTGGGGGTTGAGCAGCGTATGGACGTTCGCGATTTCGAGGCCGAGATACCGGCCGACGCGCTTCAGGGCCTCGAGCGCCGTTTTGTCGCCGGCCTTCGCGGCCTGGCCGATGATGCGGCCGGTGATCTTTTCGGGATCCCCTTCCGTCAGGTCGACGAGCGGCCCGCCTTTCAGCGCCGGGAACAGAGATTTGACATGGTTTTCGAGCCCCTTGCCGGATGAGAACGCCTCGAAACACCCTTTCTTGCCGCAGCCGCAGACCGGGCCATCGGGGTCGAGGCAGACGTGGCCGATCTCGCCGGCCGAGTTGGTCGTGCCCTCAGCCAGTTTCCCGTTCAATACGAGGCCCGAGCCGATGCCGGTGCCGACGAAGATGTTGACGAACGTGTCGAGCTCTTTGCCGGCGCCGTATTTCCACTCGGCGATCGTGGCGGCGCGCACGTCGTTGGTGACGCGCACCGGCAGGCCGAGAGTCTTCGAAAGCGAGGCCGCGAGAGGCACCTGCTTCCAGTTCAGGTTCGGGGCATAGATGACGGCGCCGGTCTTCGGATCGATCTGGCCGGCAGCCCCGATGCCGATTCCGGCGATCCCGCTTAAGGGCATATCGCCGATGGCCTTGCGGGCGGCGTCGATCATCGTCTCGATCACGGCGTCGGTGCCGCGCTCGGGATGGGTGGGAACGATGATCTGCCGGACGATCGTCCCGTCACAGCAAAGTCCCGCGGCGATCTTGGTGCCGCCGAGGTCGATTCCGATCGTGTGTGCCTGTTTCCGAGGGGTGGTCATCTGAGCCTCCGATTGCGTCAGCCGCCGATATCCGAAAGGGACACGCACGGCGCATCGAGGAAGCGGGCGCAGGCTTTGTGCGCGGCGCGCTTCCGTTTCGCGAGTTCATGAATAGCAGAACGGATAGAATTGTGATCCAGCCCGCGCACGTCGATCCCGTCGCGGGAGTCGAGACACGGCAGGAGCGTGCCTCCGACCGTCAGCCGCAGACGCGTGCATCGGGAGCAGAACGGGTGGCTGCGCGAACTGATGAAGCCGATGAATCCGGCTTCCCCGTCGATCCGGAACGTGTCGGCGGGGCCGCCGCCGGACGGCGCTTCACTGGCGGCGAGACGGATCCCAGCGCGGTCGAGCCGGTCCATGATAGTATCTTGTGATATATATGAAGCCGTATTCGCGTCGTCCGTGGCGAAGGGCATGCGTTCGATGAACCGCACGTGAACGGGAAGCCGGCAGGCGAGCCGGCCGAACTCCTCGATTTCGTCGTCGTTGCGGCCGGGAATCAGCACCACGTTGATCTTGACCGGGGCCAGGCCGGCTTCGATCGCGGCCCGGATGCCATCGAGCACCAGCCGGATATCCCCGCCACGCGTGATCGCAGCATATCGGTCGGACTGGAGGGAGTCGAGGCTGATGTTGACCCGGGAGACTCCGGCCTCGCGCAGCGGCTTCGCCATCCCCGGCAGGAGGATGCCGTTTGTGGTGAGGCTGATGTCGTCGATGCCCGGAATGGCCGCGAGGGATGTCACGAAGCCGCACAGCCCTTTCCGGACAAGGGGTTCGCCGCCGGTGAGCCGGACCCGGTGCACCCCTTCGGCGGCGCAGGCGCGCACGATCCCGAGCATCTCTTCGTATCGGAGCACCTGGTCGTGGGTGAGCTTGGGGAGCCCTTCGGCCGGCATGCAGTAGACGCAGCGAAGGTTGCAGCGGTCGGTGACCGACAGCCGCAGATACTCGAAAACGGGGCGATCGCTGCGTTCCATGGATGCTGCCATCTTAGGACCGTTCGCCGCGCCTGTCAAACATCTGGAGAGGGGGGCTGGGGAATGAAAACGACGGATGCCTTTTCGAGACGGGCGCAGCTCATTGGTGGAATCGATACGCCGCTGGATGCAATGGATGCGTAGGGGCGGATCGTGATCCGCCCCACTTGCCCGATTTTGCGTCATTGACGAGGGTGGGTTCCATTCGTAAAATCAGATGTACCACTCTGAGGAGGGGGATATGGCTATGCGGATGATGGGAGTGTTTCGCGGGCTGATCGTCGCTGGGGTTGCGGTCGTGCTCGCGTGCTCGGCCGGCCATGCGCAGACCAGCCCGTTCGGAGGCGAGCAGGTCGAGGTGACCACGGCGCGCGACGATGCCGATGGCTCTCTCGTCTCCATCAACGGCTCCCGGGTGAATGTCCGGTCGGGGCCGGGGACGCAGAATGCCGTTCTGCAGACTCTTCCCCGAGGCACCTCGGGCCGTGTTCTGGCCGAGAAGAACGGCTGGAAGCAGGTCGATTTCGGAAACGGCCTCGTGGGCTGGGTTCGCGCGGATCTGCTTGCCGCGGGAACGTCGGCTTCGACCATATCCACCTCGGCGGGTGACCGCGCGAGCGTCGAGAAAAGCATCGACCGCTGGAGCCGGCACCTTTCGAAAACCGTTCTCGATTATTCGAAGATCCCCTGGTATTGGAAGCTCGGCCGGGCCTGGTCGGCCTTCAAGAAGGGGAATTACGAAAAGGCCTACGAGCTGGCCCAGGACGACTCCTCGAATCCCGTGCTGGCGAAGTATCTGATGGCGCGGGCATTGTACCAGATGGGAAAATACAGCGAGGCGAAGGCGCTTCTCGCGAAGATCGAGCGAACGCTCGAGGATGCGGCGTTCCGTCAGGTGATCGACGCGGCGGCGAAGCCCTATATCGACGAGCCGGTCGTGTTCAAATTCGGCGGCTTCGATGACGTTGCGACCTACCGGAAGAAGAAAGCCAGCGACAACCGGCTCGGGCTGAATTCCGCCGAGTATTATGACCGGTTCGTCGACATCAACACCTGGAAATGGAAGTCGAAGGACGCCTACAACGAGTTCCAGAAGATCGGCGGCATCGACTGCAGCGGTTTCGTGCAGCGCGTCCAGATGGACGCCTACAGGCAGGCCGGCATCAAATGGCCTCTTGATGGCCGCACCTCGACGAGCGGCCTCTGGTCGCAGAAAAACACCAGGGAGATCAATCCCGGATTCCGACCGCCCCCGCCTCCCGGCATCCGGCCCGGCGACATGATCCTGTTCGATTACGGCCACAACCGGTACGGCCACTCGACGATCTACCGGGGGATCGATGCGAACGGGAACATCCGGGTCGTCATGATGGGCGACACGGCCGTGGAGTGCGTGCTTCCGCCCGAAAAGTTCCAGTATTATAAAGGAACATATAGAATGAACGGCATGGACGAGGTCCGGAAGAAACTCACGGCCTGATCCGGAACAGTCGACGACAAGGGGCGCAGTGAACGCGCCCCTTTCGCATGTGCGGGGAGTTCCGTGATACCATCGAAGGCGACTCTCGGGGGAAAAGCCTGTTCCGATAGGAGCGAACGAACGATGCTTCTGCGCGCTGCCCTTGCCGTGATGGCCCTGTTGATGATGATTCCGACCACCGCCTATGCCGGGCCATCTGCGCCGCCCGACTGTCCCGTAATTCGGGAGATCGCCTGGGGAACGGCCACAGAATGTCTGGGAATCATCTTCCAGGATCGCGGGCAGCTTCCCGAAGGGCCGTTCATGGGGCCGGGAGGGTTTCGGGTCGATGCCCAGGGCGGGATCTGGGTTTCCGACAGTGTCGGGAAAGCCGTCAAACTGTTCCCGGCTGATGGGGGCGCGGTGCGCGCGTTTCCCGTGAATGCGGCGAAGCTGGGAGATCTGTGGGTATCCGCGGCGGAAATCGTTGTCGTCACCGGCTCTCCCGACGGGATCGCCGTCATCGACCGGGAGTCGGGGCGCGAGATCCGGCGAATCGATGCCCCGATCGGCACCCCCGGCCGGCTTACCGTCTTCACCCCGGAGCGGATCGCCCTCGGTCGCGCGGATGGCGGCGTGATGATGTTCATCGACGGCAAACCCGAGTTGCACCCCGCGGGAGCGCTCGAACCGGTGGGAACGTCGGAAACGCTGTACGGGACCCTGTATGAGTTCGACGTGAAATCGCGGGTCGTGATCCGCGCCGCCTGGACAGGAGAGGCCTCTGATCCCGAGACCTTCGCACGCTATACCGTCCCCTCGGAGGACAGGATCGTGTTCAGCCGGCTGCTCGGAATGTCTGGAGGGCTGCCGGTGCTGCTGCTGGTGACGAAGGCCGACCCATCGGTGTACCGCCTCGTGCGGCTCGATGCTGATGGAAAACCAGCTTCTGAGGCGATTCTGCCGATCCTCCCCGGCAGCCCGCTTCCATCTTCCTGGATCCAGGGGGAGGACGGACAGCTCTACGCCGCAGAAGCCGACGAACGTGCATTCCGTATCCGGCGTGGACCGGCGATGAACTGATCAATCCCCTACACACCGGACGTCAAATGTGCTACACTCCGGCGGAATTCTCCGGATGCTTCGTGGGAGACAGATGTGTCGAGGATTGAATACTCGGTTACAGCCCCGGTGTACAACGAATCGGAAAACATTCCCGAGCTCGTCGGCCGCATCACGTCGGCGCTGAATCCCCTTGGTAAGCCCTGGGAGCTGATTCTCGTCGATGACGGCTCGAGCGACGGCAGTTTCGAGCTGATGAAATCCCTCCAGGGCCAATTCCCGGCCCTTCGGGCCCTGCGTCTCGACGGCCATCACGGCCAGACGGCGGCGATGGATGCCGGCATCCGCGCGGCGCGGGGCGAGATGATCGTGACGATGGACGCCGACCTGCAGAATGATCCGGCAGACATTCCGGCGCTGATCGCCCGCCTCGGCAGCTGCGACGCGGCAGTCGGCTGGCGGGTCGTGCGACAGGACGATTTCGTGCGGCGCGTTTCCTCGAAGATCGCGAATGCGATCAGGAACTGGCTGAGCGACGAAAACATCCGCGATACCGGCTGCTCGCTCAAGGCCTTCCGTGCAGGCTCGATCCGACGCGTGAAGCTGTACGAGGGACTGCACCGGTTCCTGCCGACGCTCGTGAAGATGGAGGGCGGCACCGTCGAGGAAGTCGAGGTCAGTCACCATCCGCGCACCCGCGGTCAGTCAAAATATAATGTCTGGAATAGATTATTCCGCTCGTTTCTCGATCTCCTCGCGATCCGGTGGATGAAATGGCGCAAGCTGACATACAAGGTGGCCGATGAATCTTGAATTCTGGCTGGTGTTCGGCCTTTTCGGCCAACTCATGTTCTTCATGCGCTTCTTCGTCCAATGGATCGAATCCGAGCGGCAGAAGAAAAGCGTGATTCCGGTTTCGTTCTGGTATCTGAGCCTGGCCGGCTCGGCGATTCTCGCGATCTACGCGATCCACATCAAGGATCCGGTGTTCATTCTTGGCCAGTCCATGGGGTTCTTCATCTACATCCGCAATCTGATGCTCATCAAAAAAGAACGGGAATCGAGCGATGGACCAGACTCCGCAGCTGCCGCCTGAAACGAACGAAGCTCAGAACTCCGACGACGAACAGACCCCCGTGCTTCCCGCTCTTGCGGAGAGCTTTTTCGCGCGTCTCTCGGTGAAGATGTCGCCGATCGCCATCCAGTGGCTGGTCGGCATCGCCGCGTTCGCCCTGATCGCCTTCCAGCTCGGCACGCAGAGCCTCTTCGAGACCTCCGAGGGCCGGTATGCCTCGGTCGCGCGTGCCATGGCCGACGGCGGAAGCTGGTTGAAGCCCGAGCTGAACGGCGTGCATCATTACACGAAGCCTCCCGTCACCTACTGGGCCAGCGCCGTCGGAATGAAGCTGTTCGGCATCACGGAAAAAGGCGCCAAGGCCTTTCTGCCGTTCGCGGCCGCGCTGACGGCGGTCGGCTGCTATCGGATCGGCCTGCTGCTCACCTCGCTGCGCGGGGCGCTGTGTGGGGCCATCGTGCTGCTGACGAGCCTGTTCTTCGCCGTCCAGTTCCGAGGCCTGACCGCGGATCCGCTCCTCGCCATGTTCGAGACGTGGATGGTCTGGGCCCTGGTCCGGTATCACACGCGGCCCTCCCCTGCCCTGGCCTCGGGCTTCTGGGCGCTTGCGGGCGCGGCCTTTCTGACGAAGGGCCCTCCCGGCCTTCTGCCGCTGCTTGGGCTCGTTCCGGGGCTGGCGCTGCGCGGTGGCGCCGACACCCTCAAATCCCTGTTTTCCCATCTGCGCGGCTGGGCTCTGTTCGGTCTCATCGGCCTCGGCTGGTATCTCTGGATCGGCCAGGCCGTTCCCGGGCTGCTCGAGTATTTCCTGTTCGATGAAACGGTTGCGCGTGTCGCGACCGAAGCGCACGGCAGGCCCGGCCCCGTCTGGTATTTCATCGTCGTTCTTTTCGCAGGCCTCTTCCCGTGGACGGCGTTCTTCGCCGGAAGCCTTTCGGAAGGCTGGCGAGATGCCCGTGATACCGGAAAAACCTGGGGCCTGCCTCTGTTCCTGTGGCTGGCCGTGCCGTTCATCGTCCTATCCGTCGTGAAGTCGAAACTCGCCCCCTATGCGCTGCCCCTGCTCGTTCCGGCCGCCCTGATGACGGGAAGCTACCTGTCGCGCCTGTTCGCGGCCGATGATGACGAGCCGTTTGCCTACAAGCTGGAGTCGGCCCTGACGATCATGGCTTTTGCGATTCTTGGCGTCGTTGTCATGACGATCTCGATCCTGGGCTTCCTGCCCGATCCCAAGATCGCCCGCATCGCGTATTTCATCGCGTTCTACTTCATGTTCCTCGCCGTGTTCGGCTACTCGTTCATGAACCTGGGCATCGTGAAAGGCATCATGCTCGTGCTGGGCGTGACCGTGCCCGGCGTCATGCTCCTGCTCCTCCCCGCCGTCAACGGCGACGAAGAGATCTGGAAGGGAACGCGGTTGCCCGGCTATCGCGCCCTCCTGCGTGATGTTGCGGCACTTCCCACGACCACGCGGATCCTCTTCGCTGACGACGTGCTCGAAAGCGGCAAATTCTATACGGGAAGAAATATTCCGACCTGGGACGTGAAACGGGAAAAACGATTCGATCCGCGCGCCGAGATGATGATCTTCGAGGGCGAGGAGATTCTGCGGACGATGGCAGCTCCGGATCTCTATCTGCTGATGCGCGAAAAAACCCGCAACCGGGTCAGATATATCACGAAATACACCATCGAAGAGGTGCGCCGGCAGGGAACATGGGGCCTGTATGTCTGCGGCCGCCCCCTGAACGACATGGAAGCCGCGGTCATTGCCGCGCCGGTATCTGCAGGGCCGGAGAATGCCTCTGATGCGCAGCGTGCCTTCATTGCAGGTTCCGGAACGGGTGCGCCCGCCGGAACGGCCGGGACCGCTCTCGGTTCCGGCTCGCGGCCTGCTCCCGGAGCCGCGCATATCGATGCCATTCTCTCGCCTGGCAAGCAGATCGATCCCGTTGCGGCTGAATGGGCGGCGGCGATAACGAAACGGGCTTCCGAGCCTGCGACAAAAACCGCACCGGCTCCGACAGCGAAGAAAACGGGGAGTGTCCAGAAACCTCCGGCCGTCGCATCCGCATCGGCAAAACCTCCCGCTTCATCCCGGCCTGTTCCCCCGGGCAAGACCTCACCCGGCGTTGCGTCCAACGCCCCGGCGGTGTCGGATGCCGTCGTGAGCGCGACCCTGACGAGGACGGTCGATTCTCTCCCTGCAACGGCCACCGCAACGGCCCCGTCCCCCGAGACACCCGCCTCGTCTCCTGTTGCAGCTCCCCACGTGACGGTCCCGGCTCCCCGGCAACCCCCTGCGACAGCTTCTGCACCGGCTGATACAACGGCCTCGGCGCCCGTGAAGAAGGCGGATAATCCCGTGACGAAGCCGACGCCGAAGCCCGCGGCAAAGCCGGCTGCCAAACCCGCGCCCAAGCCTGTCGCGAAACCGGTCACAAAGGCCGCACCCAAAACGGCTCCCAAACCCGTCGCAAAGCTTGTGGCAAAGCCGGGAACGAAGCCTGCTGCCAAGCCCGGATCGAGCGACGCGTCCAGGCCGGCCCCGGCTCCTGCCGCCGCCCCGACGCCGACCGAGCCCGTCTCCACGCCTCCGGCCGCCCAGAGGTACGAACCCGCGCCGATGAACAGCTCCGTCCGGTCGAATCAGCCGCCAAAGCGTTGATTGCCCGCGTTGCCGCCTTTCTTGCGGGGGTGACCGCAAACCTCGCCCAGGTCGCCATTCTGCGGATGATCCTGGGGGAGTTTTACGGCACCGAACTGCATCTTGGCTCGTTTCTCGGCCTGTGGCTGGCCGGTGTCGCGCTCGGCGGTGCGGCTGCCGGGGGGGCAACCCCGTCACCGTTCGCGGTGCTCACCGCTCTAGCCGCCTCCCCGGCCATCGGCGTGCTCCTGTTCGTCGGGGGCAATCTTCTGTTCCTGCCTGCCGTCACCGGTTCCCTCCTACCTTTCCTTCCCGTGCTCGCCGTCACCGCCTGTGCCGTTCTGCCCGTCGCCGTTCCCGTCGGGGCGCTGCTTCCAGCCCTTGCCGGCCCCGGTCGCGGATCGTTCGGCCGCCTGTTTGCCGCAGAAAGTATCGGCGGAGCCGTGGGCGGTCTCCTGTTCTCGGGACTTGCCGGAGGCGCGGCCGATACCGCCCAACTGCTCGTGGCCTGCACCGTGCTCGCCCTCACCGGCGCTGTCCTGACGGCTTCGGGCTGGAAACGCCGGTTCGCTCTGGTCACTCTTGCCGTGCTTCCGCTTGCAGCCATGGGGAGCGACCGGATCGACCGGGCGATCGACAGACTGCTCTGGGACCGCACCCACGTCGGATACCGGCTCGTCACGAGTTTCGACACCCCGTACCAGTCCGTGAGCGTCGCCGCCTACGGAGGCGAATACGCCTTGTATCTCGACCGGAATCTGACCCTGGCCTGGCCCGACCGGCCCGGCGCCGAGTTGCGGGTACATTCGTTCCTTTCCACGCTTCCCGATGCGGCCCTCACGAACGGCAGAATGGCCATCCTCGGCATCCCCTCTCCGGATATCGTCGAAGAGGCAGCGAAGTATCCCGGCCTCCGCATCGAAATCATCGATCTCGATGCGGCGCTGATGCAATACATGTCGAAATATATTGCATCGGATTCCCGTGCGGCCATGATCGTCGATGACCCGCGACGCTATCTGCGCGCGCATCCGGCAGCCTTTGATGCGATCCTGGTTCTTCCCGCCGATCCGACGACGCTCGCGGGGAACCGGCTCTTCACCGCCGAAGCCGTTTCCGAAGCCCTGACGGCGCTGACTCCGGCCGGCGCGATCGATTACTCCGTCGCCGGTGCCGAGAATTACCTGAGCGGCCCGCTTGCGGCAACCGTCCGGTCGCTTCACCGGAACATCGCCTCCGCCGCGGCCGAGGTGCACGCGATTCCCGGCGATCCGATCCATTTCCGGGCGGCCCGGACACGCGGGACCCTGGCGATGACGCCGGAACTGCTTTCAGAGCGGTTCCGGGCGCGAGGCCTGCCGACCACCTCATTCCGCGCCGAGCTGTTTTCCGACCTGCTGCTTCCCTTCCGTGTCGCCGAGCTGCGAACCTGGCTCGACTCCGGCGAAGACGTTCGACAGAACACGGATCTGCGGCCATCTGCCCTCGTGCGGCAGCTCGAATTATGGAATGTCTACAGCGATTCGGGCATATCCGCGTGGCTCGCCGCCGCCGCCCGGATCCGCCCTTCCCATCTCCCGGGGATCGTTCTGCTGCTGTTCCTGGTACTCGCGGCGGTGCATCGCACGCTCGCACGAGGCGTCGGGGATCTGGCGACGGCAGCCGTGGCGGTCGGTTTCACCGGATTTTTCGGCCTCGCCGCCGAGATGATGCTGCTGTTGCAGTATCAGGGGCGCAATGGGGCGATGTTCGGCATGGCGGCCGTCTTTTTTGGCCTCTACATGCTCGGCCTGGGACTCGGCGGAGGCCTGGCCGACTCGCTGCCGCGCACCTGGCGGAGCGTCCTGGCGATCAAACTCATCCAGCTTTTCATCGCGGTATTGAATCTGGCGTTGGTGCGGATGCCCGAGCTGCATTCCGCCGCCGTTCTCGGCGGGTCGACCCTTCTCACCGCCTGCGTCGCCGGGCTCGAGTTTCCGCTGGCGGTAGCACTCGCCGGGGGCACGCCCCGCGTCGTCGCGTGGCTGGTCGCTTTCGACAACCTTCCGGCAATGGGGGCCGCCTGTGTGACCGGGATCCTGCTGCTTCCGGGCCTGGGGTATGAAGGAACCTGGACGCTTCTGGCTGTTCTTGCAGGCCTGGCGGCGGCGTTCCCGGCATTTCGAGCCGTCCGTGGGGGAAGTATGGTAGGATGAATGAAACCGATCGAAGAGGATGAAGAGCATGGTGAGATGGATTGCGCCGCAGGGCACTCCGCAGGGGTTCACCTACACCCCGACGTGGGAAGTGGCCGTCGGCTGGCTGCTCATCGTCGTGGCGCTGGCGACGCCGGTGTTGTATTTCCGGCTGAACGACGCCGCAGCCCGGGGAATCCTCGAATCCGTCTTCTGCATCGCGTTCACCCTGTTTTTTCTGCTGCTGGGCAAGTCGCTCGCCTTCCAGTCGTTCCGGGCTCTGCTGAACGGCCAGGCGGTGCTGAGCGTGGCGCAGGATCTGCGAAGCCCCGCCACGGAGTTCACCCGGGCCGCCACGGAATGGCGGGAAACGCGCATCGGAAAAGCGACCGACGAGGCCGGCCGGGAGTTTGCCGCCGTGCTGTTCGTCGGCTCGGATGGGCCACACGAGCTGTACCGCACAATCGATCCCGGGGAGGCCCGGATCATCTGCGAAGCCCTCGAGGACTTGCGGAAGAGCCCGCTTGCCGTCCCGAAATAAAGCACACGCACGCATCGAAGCACAGGAGGAAGTGACGCATGGCCACCGATCTGCTCGGAAACAAGGGCATACGATTGTACAACCTGTTCCCCCGCCTTGCCGGAAGCATGATCCGATGGAAGGAGCACCTCCATCGCATTTCCTTCATGGGCTTCAACGCTGTGTACGTGAATCCGTTCCATTACCCGGGATTCAGCGGCAGTCTGTATTCGCCTAAAGAGTTTTACAAGTTCAACCCGGCCTTCATCGACAACGATGCACGTCTGAGCCCGGCGGAGCAGCTTCGCGAGTTCATCGCGGCCTGCCACGAACAGGGGCTGCTGTTCATCATGGACCTGGTCATCAACCACACGGCGATCGACTGTACGCTGATCGCCGAGCATCCGAGCTGGTTCAAGCGGGCGGCCGACGGGCATGTCATTCACCCGGGCGCGTGGGACAACGGGAAATGGATCGAGTGGGGCGATTTGGCCGAGGTCGACAACGCATCGTCCCCCGACCGGGAGAACCTGTGGCAGTTCTGGTGGAAGATGATGGCGTATTACATGGATATGGGTGTCGACGGGTTCCGGTGCGACATGGCCTACCAGGTGCCTGACGATCTCTGGCGGTTCCTCATTCACCGGGCGCGGCAGAAGAAGTCGGGCTGCATGTTCCTGGCCGAGTCGCTCGGGTGCAGCTTCCAGCAGGTCGAGAACCTCGCGCGGCTGGGGTTCGATTATCTGTTCAATTCGATCAAGTATTGGGACTTCAACCAGCCGTGGGGGATGGAGCAGTACAACCGCACCAGCCCGGTCGTGGCGAGCATCGCGTTTCCCGAATCGCACGACACGAAACGGCTGATGGAGGAGTTCAACGGGGACGTGGCGGCGGTCAAGCGGCAGTTGCTGTTTTCGGCGCTGTTCAGCCGCGGGTTCATGATGCCGGTCGGCTACGAGTTCGGCTTCCGGCGCCATTGTGACGTGGTTCGCACCGATCCCGGATGGTGGGAGGACACGAACATCGATCTGACGGAGTACGTCCAGAAGGTCTGCCGGCTGAAAGACACCAGCGAGGCGCTGAACCGGGAAGCGGGGCTGCAGATCGTCGACCAGGAGAACTGGTACAACGTCTTTTGTTTCAAGCGGTCGGCACCGGGCGCGAAGACCGTATTGGTCGCCGTGAACAAGGATCGCTTCAATCACCAGCGGGTGTTCATCCACGACCTGGCCGCGGTGCTCGGGCCCGGGATCCCGCGGGACGTTTCCCCCGAGTATGCGATGAGCACGGTGCCGCGCTGCTTCGAATACAATCTGCGTCCATCGGAAGTCAAAGTTCTGACGATCGCCTGACGCCCGACACGGGGCGTTTCGAAACCGAAAAAAAGCAGGGGCGGGTGTGAAACCCGTCCCTGCTTTTTGATGGATGATCGATCAGTTGGGCATCGGCTCGTTGTTGGGATCGTAAGGATTGTCGGGATAGCTGCTGTCGTCGGAGCCGCTGTCGTGGTCGTGGCCACAGTCGCAGCCGCCGGAGCTGTCGCCGGACGAGCTGCCCTCATCATCGCCGTTGTTGGGATCGGTCGGGTCGGCCGGATTGCCGGGGGGCGGCCAGGGAATGTCGGAGCCGGTGGTCAGCTTCGCGATGCCGTCGGTGTGACGGGCCGTCGCGGCGAAGCCGGTCATGTTGCCGATGAAGAGGACGCCGGCGAGAACGGCGATGGTGAGCTTGATACGGAAGTTCATGCGGATCGCTCCTTTGATGGTGTGGTTCTGAACTCGTTTCCAGATGAAAGGAACATCCGCATGTTTCGTGCCAAACCGAAATTCATGAATTGAACGGGGTTTTGAGGGGAAGCGCGGGGCGCGGGTGACGAATGTTCGGCACCGGCTGCGAAAAATTGCGCAGTCCGGTGCCGGAACGCGTCACTTCCCGCGGAACCGGTAGACCGCGAGCGGCGTCTTGATCTGGCCCGCCCTGTCGGCTTCGCCGATCCCGATCCCGATGACCTGGCCGTACCGGGGCTTTCCAAAGGCGGGGTCATCGGCATGGCGCTCGAGGAACCCGCCCACCTTCTGGGGGTCGGATTTCGCGAGAATCGTCAGGTGCGGCTCGAACTCGGCGAACACGTTCGGGCTTCCATACTTCGTGATATATTCCAGCTTCTGCGGATACTGTTTCACCCATTCGGGGATGAAATCGCTGGGGAAGCGATGGCCGCTCAGGCTCTGGACGACGGTGTCGGACAGGGTCTGGAGGTTGCGGCCCCGGTCGAGGTTGATGAACATCCAGAAATCCTTTGTCGCCGAAATCCCGGCCGCGCGGACGGGGAACGGCCGAACCGTCTCGGCAAGCGAGGCGACGATTCCCTGGACCGTCTTCGTCTTTTCCGGGGAATACTGTGTCATATACAAGGTGCAGTGCACCTGATACCCCATGGCGGGATACGCGTCGAGGCCTTCCTCGGCATGGACGGCTTCTCCGGCGTTACGGGCCATCGTTTCGAGATTCTCCGAAACCAACGCGAACACGTTCAGCTTGATCGTCTGGGGAAGCGGCGCCGCCTGACTGGCGGTCTGGCCGGAAGCGATGCACGTCGTGAGGAAGGCGAAAAGAGCCAGAACGAAGAAAAACCGGACGAGTTTCGACATCGAAGCACCTCTTGATATATTCATGGAACTATTCGAATGAATCCGAACGGCTCAGCGGCCGGGGACGGGAACGGGCTGAAGGGGCTGAGGCCAGGCCGTCGAGTAGTGGTAGAGGGGTTCGGACGTGGTCCAGACAGGGGACGGCGGAGCGAAGAGATCCGCCTGGAGGCGGACGTGGCGGGCATACACGTAGCCGACCGAGTGACCGTCTGACGACTGAATGTAATACCAGTCGCCGGTTCTGCCGAGCACGGAGACGGCTTCCCCGCGTCGGATCGTGCCTATCACGTTGCGGTCACGGTTCCGCCGTGAGCCGAATCCCGGATCCGAGCGAAGGTTCAGGTCCACGAGCGCCTGGCCCGCGTTTCCCGAGGGGCGGGACGGCCGGTACAGCCAGGTCGAGCCGTCCCAGTAGGGTTCGAGCCGACCGGCCGGGGAGGTGAAGAAGTAGCCGGGCAGCGTGGTCCCGGTGGGGTTCCAGGAGCGCCACGAGGAATAGTAGATGGGATCCTGGGAGGGGAGATGGGGAGGCAGATAGGCCGGGTGCATCGACGGCGGAATCGTCGGGGAAACGATGTAGGGATGGATGAAAGGCGCAGCGGCCGTGTAGGTGCCGTAGCCGTACCATGTCGGGATCACGTATCGGCGGGCGGCGAATCCGGCCGGGGCGAAGACGGTGAGAAACAGGCAAAAGAGCAAGAGGCGCGGCAAGCTGGTTCCAAAGCGTTTCATCCGGTGATACCTCCCATCAACCCATTCTATCACAGCCTGCCGGGCCGACAAAGGTTTTCGGGATCCGTACAGGTGGGAATTGACAAACGCAGGAAGGGCCGTATACATTGGTTTCACCGGGGTTTCATCCCCGCTGATGCTATCCAAGATGGATAGCTTTTCAATAGATCGCCGGGACCTCGTGTTCCGGCGATCGATTTTCGGGCGGTATGCGCCGGCGGAGGTCGAACGATGGCCGATTCGCAGCAACAGGACCGGTTCTGCGCGACGTGCGGGGCTCCCGGTGCCGACGGGCAGCGTTTCTGCCGCCGGTGCGGCTTCGAGTTTCCCATCGAGGAGTTCGAGGAGGAACGCAGCCTTCGCGCCGCCCTGCCCCCCGAGCCCGGTGTCGCCTCGTGTTTCACCTCGCTGCTGAAGCCGGTCGTGCTGATCGGCGGCCTGCTCTTCGCCTTGTTTCTCCTCCAGGAGTTCATCCACGCCCAACGGTGGCGCGGCCGGTCGATCCGCGCCCGCGAAAAGGCGTGCTACGCGAACATGCGGGTGCTGCTCGGGGCGATCGAGATGTACAACATGGACAGTCCCGTGATGATCAAGCGGGTCGATGACGGCACCGAGCGACGCATGATCGATGGGAAGTATCTCAAGACGAATCTTTCAAAACCCGAAGCCGGCTGTCGCTACTCCTCCTCCGGCGATCTCTCGGGCGAAGGCCGGATCCTCTGCGACATGCACGGGACGGTCGAATGAACCACGAGCGTGCGCAGCGGCTCGAGGAGACCCTCGAGCGGATCGAAAACAGCCCGCACGGCAGTCTGGATCCGAACCGGCTTCTCGAGGTCGGGGCGCTGTACCAGGAAACCCTCGGCGATCTCGGCCGGGCACGCGCGAGCGGCGACGAACGCCTCCAGCGGTCCCTCAACCGCCTCGTCGCGCGCGCCTATGCCCTGATCTACCGCCGCCGGCAGTCGAGCCTGCTCGATGCCCTCGCCTTCCTGCCGAAACGGTTCCCGCTGCTTGTTCTGGCCCGGCTGCATTTCATCGTGACGGCGTTCCTCATCTTCTTGTTTTCCGCGGTGATCGGCTTTTTGTGCGTCGGCACCGACTCGAAGCTGATCGATCTCGTGCTTCCCGAACGGATGCGCACGGTGATCGCCCGGGATCTGGCAGAGGGCCGCGTGGGCCGTGACATGTCGCAGGAGTCGAAACTGGCCGTCTCGAGCTTCATCCTCACCAACAACATCGCCGTCTCGTTCAAGGCGTTCGCCTACGGGATCTTCCTCGGCCTCGGCACGTTCTATATTTTAGCCTATAACGGCCTGCTCCTGGGCGGGCTCGCCGCCGTGTATCACGAAGCGGGCCAGGCGATCGTCTTCTGGTCTCTGATCCTGCCGCACGGCGCGATCGAGCTGATCTGCTGCTTCATCGCGGGCGGGGCCGGCCTGATCCTGGGCTATGCCCTCGTCGATCCGGGACCGCACGGGCGGTTCGAGTGGCTCGCCCATGAGGGGAAACAGGCCGCGCTGCTCGTGACCGGCGCCGTGCCGATGCTGTTCCTCGCGGCGCTGATCGAGACGTGGGTTACCCCCGCCCCCCTCCCCATCTTCGCGAAGTATCTCGTTGCGGCCGGCGTGTTTCTGCTGACGGTGGTGTACCTGACCTGGCCGGCCCTGGCTCAGAGCTGGGAGCGCAGTTTCAAGCGCAGGTAGTTGGCCAGAAGCGCCGTCGAAAGTTGTTCGGGGGCCAGTAGCAGCGTTCCCACCCCGATTTTTTCGAGCTCCCGGTGCGCCGTTTTCACCCGGGAAAGGATCTCGCCGGCAACGATGCTTTCCCAGGCTTGTTCGGCCCGTTCCGGCACGCTGCCCACGCGGACGGCAAGCCCGGGGGGGAAGACCGACACCACCACGACGAGATGCTTGCGAAGCACCATCGGCACCTCGGCCCGGAGACGCTCGGCTGCCTCGCCCGTCGTCAGGTCGGTGAGCAGAATCAGAAGCGACCGCTTGATGCGCCGGGTCATCAGGAACCGGAAGGCGGCGCCGTAATCCGATTCGGACCGGTCCGGCTGCGCGGCGGCGAGCTGGGACATGATCAGATGGAGCTGCCGCTTTCCTTTCGCGGGCGGGATGAACCGGGTCGGTTTGTCGGAAAAGGCCAGCAGACCGGCGTTGTCGCCGCTGCGCAACACGCGCTGCACGAGCAGCAGGGTCGCGTCGACGGTGGCGTCGAGCATCGTTCCGCGCGGCAGTTTCGCGCCCAGCGGCCGGCCGCAATCGAGCAGCACGAGCACCGACTGGTTCACTTCCGACTGGTATTCCCGGGAGATCATCTTGTGACGCCGCGCCGTTGCCTTCCAGTCGATGCGGCGGAACTCGTCGCCCCGCACATACTCGCGCAGGCTCTCGAAATCCGTGCCCTGGCCACGCCGTCGTTCACTCTTCAGGCCTGTTTCGACCAGGTGGCTGCGCCGCACCCGGAGTTCGAACCGCGCGACATTCTTGATGTTGGGATACACCTCGACGGGCATCCCCTCCGCCGCCCGGCCCTGGCGCACGATCAGCTCGAGACGGCCCCGGAACCGGACCGAGAGCGGGCCGAAGACGAACCGGCCGCGTCGGGAGGGCTCGACGCGATATCGCACCTCGACCCGCGTGCGGGGGGCGATGGTGACGGTCAGCGGCTCGCGATCCGTCGCGAACTCGACCGGGGGCGCGTCGAGCAGCGTCACCTCGAGGGGCTGGAAGGCATGGTTCTCGACCTGGAGGACGACGTCGTTCTGCTCCCCGATCGACAGCTTGCGCGCCACGACGCGGTTGACGCGAATCGCGGAGGCGGGCGGAGTCAGACGGTGATCGGCCAGGACGAGCAGCAGGACGAACAGGTTCCAGGCGATCAGGATAGCGATGGATATAGTATGCGCGCCGGCAACCATGAGAGGGAGCGTGCCGCACAGCAGGAGCAGCACGACCCGCGTCGTCACGCGGCCGGGATTCATCGCGGCACTTTCACCTGGGCGAGGACGCTCTGGAGCACCTGATCCGGCGTGGCGCCCTCGATCTCGGCCTCGGGCTTGAGGATGATGCGGTGCCGCAGCACGGGCAGGGTCATCGCCTTCACGTCGTCGGGCGTCACGAACTCGCGGCCCTCCATCAGCGCTTTCGCCTTGCTCGCGAGGAACAGGGCGATGTCGGCGCGGATGCCGCCGCCCACGAGAAGATCGCTCCAGGTGCGGGTCAGACGGACGATCGAGGTGATGTACTCCATGATCGGCTGTTTCGTCTGCACCTGCCGCAGCGATTCCTGGCAGGCGACCAGCTCTTCGGGCGTCGTGACGGTCTGGAGGCCGACTTCCTCGAGGCGGTCGGCCCGGAATCCGCTCTCATACCGCTCCAGGATCGAGGTCTCGGCGGCGGCCGTCGGGTAATCGATGAGGATCTTGAACAGGAACCGGTCGAGCTGCGCCTCGGGAAGCGGATACGTGCCCTCGTATTCGAGCGGGTTCTGCGTGGCGAGCACCATGAACACGCGGGGAAGCGGGAACCGGTTGCCCTCGATCGTCACCTGCCGTTCCTCCATGCATTCGAGCAGCGCCGACTGGGTCTTGGCCGGGGCGCGGTTTATCTCGTCGACCAGCACGAGATCGCAGAAGATCGGCCCCTTGTGAATCTGGAACGCGCCGGTGCGGGCATCGAATACGGTCGTGCCGAGCACGTCGGAGGGCATCAGATCGGGCGTCATCTGAATGCGCTGGAAGGAAAGCCCCATCAGCTTCGAGATTGTTTTGACCGTCAGGGTTTTCGCCGTCCCCGGCACGCCTTCGAGCAGCACGTGGCCGCGCACGAGAAGGGCCGTAAGGATCAGGTCGATCACCTGGTCCTGACCGACGATGACCTTGCCCAGTTCCTTGCGGAGGGCGGCGAACAGCTGCTGGACTTTCGAGAAATCAGCCATGGATGCGTAGTTCCTTTCGTATCTGTGCGAGGGTCTGGAGGGCATGGAGCAGCCGAGCCTCGTCATCAGAGAGGCCGGCATCGCGGAGGCGGGTCAGGTTGTTGAGCGCGCCGCCGAGCCGCTCCCCGAGATCGGGGCGGAGGCCGGTGAGGGCCTCAACGAGCCGTTCGGTCGGGGCGTCGGAGGGGAGGCCGAACCGGCGCAGCGCCGGCGGGAGAAACTGGGCGAGAGCCCGGCCGGCCGCGAAGGAGACGACCATCCGGGACTGGAGAAGCCGGGCAACGCCGGTGATGAACGGGGTCGGCTCGGGTTTCTCCTCGGGGATGGGAAGAACGGGGCCGAACCTGCGGCCGATCGAGAAGCCGAATACGGCAAGCGCAAGAACGAGCTGGAGCAGCGCCCAACTGACGGGGTTGGCTTTCATCAGGCTCCAGAGCGAGAGATACGGGATTTTTTTCTTCCCCAGCGGGACCTGGGCGTTCCCTCCCCCGGCAGACGAGACGACGGCACGGAGCCGGCGGTTCGGCTCGGGATCGTAGAAATACACCTGTTTTCCCGGGGAAAAGCGCTCGACAAGCCTTGTCAAC
>JAKQOH010000195.1 GCA_029565415.1 Candidatus Rifleibacteriota bacterium
GCAACTGGACGCTCTCGAAGGCATTTCCGAGCGGTGGCACCGGGGCTGGGGGAACGCGCTGTTCGACAGCCAGGTCCGACAGGGATTCGAAGGGTATTTCCTGGGCATCAACGCCAAGATCAGCCGGCTTCTCGCCGTCTCGCGGCTCACCCATTTTCTGGCCAAGCGCAAGAAGCTCCGCTCCCTCTTCGACGAGGCCGTGGCGGAATACAAGATCCCCCAGGGGCGTCTGACGCACCATGCCCTCGGCGCGGTCAGCCCCGGCAACGTGCTCGCCCTGTACCAGTTCCACACCTCCCACCAGGAGGACCTGGGCACATTCTACGGGAAAAGAGCCCAAGCAGGGTTCCGCCCGGTCGCCGATTCCGACGGCCAGCTCTACCGGTATTTCCAGGGCACGCGGGACATCCTCGACGGCCTGATCCTGCGCATCGCGAAAGATCCGACCTGGTATAAATACGCGTTCGGATCGCTCGCCGAAGAGGCGATGAACCTCATCTCCCCGATGCAGGAGTCCCTGTTCACGTGGGTCGGGGACACCCGGATCAAAAAGAAACAGACCCGGCTGATCAAACCCGAGCAGGTCGATGCGATGGAGCAGGTCATGCAGCCCGGTGACATCATCATCGAGCGACAGAACTGGTATCTTTCGAACGTTTTCCTGCCCGGCTTCTGGCCCCACGGCGCCCTGTATATCGGCGACGCGCACAGGCTCGCGGCCTTCCTGGACGCTGATCCCGCCGTGAAAGCGTATTACGCGAAGCGCAGCTTCAAGGGATTCCTCGACTGGCTGCAGAAAACATATCCGGAAAAATATAATCAGTATACGGCCTCTCCCGAAAAGAGCACCCACCCGCCGAGCGTGCTCGAGGCGATCAGCGAGGGCATCGTGCTCAACTCGCTTCGACACACCTGTTACGCCGACTATGTGTCCGTTCTGCGCCCCCGGTTGCCGAAACTCGACATCGCCAAGGCGATCGAGGCCGGTTTTTACTACAACGGCCGGCCTTATGACTTCGCCTTCGACTTCTACACCGAGTCGGATCTGGTCTGCACCGAGTTCGTCGTGAAGTGCTACGCGCCGTTCCGGGGCAAGAAGGGGCTGGTGTTCCAGACCGAAACGGCGATGGGGAAACAGGCGGTGCGGGCCGACGAGTTCATCCGCACGCTGATCCGCGAAAAGGGCACCCCGAAGGCGCAGCTCGAGTTCGTGTATTTCCTCCGCGGCATCGAGAAATCCGGAAAAGCGGTCGTCGCCGACCAGAACGCCCTCGAAGAGTCCCTGAACTGGCGCGGCGGGCTTCCCGGCCCCAGGCACTGACGGAATCGCGCACCGCGGCCGGGCATCCCGATCGAGCCGGCCCGGCAGATGCTGCCCACGACGCAGGAAGGGGTCCACACGTCCATGACACTCACGTCGCTCGTGAAGTTGCGGATTTTCCTGCCGTTCACCGCCGGGTATTTTCTCTCGTTCCTCCTGCGCAACATCAATGCCGTCATTGCCCCGGAACTCACGGCCGAGTTGTCGGTCACGGCTTCGGACCTCGGGCTGCTGACGTCTGCCTACCTGTTCGCGTTCGGAGCCTTCCAACTGCCGCTCGGCATCCTGCTCGACCGGTACGGCCCGCGCCGCGTCGAAGCGGTGCTGCTGCTGTTCGCCACCGCCGGCTGCCTTCTGTTCGCGACGGGCGGGGGGCTCTCGAGCCTCGTGATCGGCAGGGCGCTGATCGGTCTCGGGGTCTCGGCTTGTCTGATGGCCTCGTTCAAGGCGTTTTCCCTCTGGTTTTCCGCGGACCGTCTCGCATCGCTGAATGCGGCCGTCATGGCGGCAGGCGGCCTCGGAGCGCTGACGGCGACGACTCCGATGGCCCTGATCCTCGAACGAACGGGCTGGCGGGGCATTTTCTGGGGTCTGGGCCTCCTCGCGCTCGTCGTCGCGGCCGCCGTCTTCTCAACGCCGGAGAAATCCTCCCAGGAGAAGCCCGAGCCCCTGTCGGAACTGGTGGGCGGCATCGGTGAGATTCTCCGCACCTCCGCCTTCTGGCGATACATGCCCCAGGCCGCGCTGGTCATGGGCGGGTTCATGGCACTCCAAGGGCTCTGGGCCATTCCCTGGCTGATCACGGTCAACGGGTTCACCCGCGATATCGCGGCGTTTCATCTGCTTCTGACCAGTGTCGCGATGCTGATCGGCTTTCTTTCGCTCGCCACCCTGCTTCCCACCCTGGAATCCCACGGCGTGACGCCGGAGCGGATTCTCGTCTGGGGAACGGGCTGCGGCGTGGTCGCGATGGCCCTGATCGTCACCGGCATCGGCGACAGCCGCGTGCACTGGTTCGTGCTGGGTATCGTCTTCTCGATCAGCAATCTCTCGTATGCCCTGTTGAGCGAGCAGTTCCCGTCCCATCTGTTCGGCCGCGTGAACACGCTGCTGAACGTGTTCATTCTCGGCGGGGCGTTCGGAATCCAGTGGAGCATCGGACTCGCGATCGACGCGCTCGGCCGGGCGGGATTCTCCCAGCCCGCCGCGATGCAAGCGGCCTTCATCGGGCTGCTCGCCGTCCAGCTCCTCTCCTGGGTGCCGCTCATCCTTCCGAAGCCGCGAAAATGCTGATCCCTGGCCGTGTTTGACGCTCCCGCGAACCGTCCCTATAATTGTACAAATCCTCATTCGTATCAGCAGGAGAGGTGGAGCGTATGAACCGACGATATTCCGGCAGCATGATCGCGATCGCCCTGTTGGGCGTATTCTTTGCCATCACAGGGGTCACGCCGGTCCGCGGTGGCATCATCAGCGATGCGAAATTCGTCATGAATAACGGGGCGGCGATGGTTTCGCATTCCCGCAACATCACCTCGGGCGTCCGTGAGTTGTACCGTGAGCGCCAGTCGGTCCGCAGCTTCATCGAGAGCGCCGCGACGCTGATCAAGGCGTATCGCAGCCTTTCGGCGAACAAGAGCGCCAACATTCCGCAGATCATCGAGATCGCGGGGGCCATCGACACGCTGGTGCGTGAATACAACAATGTCGGCCCCAAGGCGTCAGCCGTTTTCGGCCGCATCAAGCCCGACCTCAAATTCTTCGAATCGATGCAGGAAGTGAAAAACGTCCAGGTCGGCCGGCAAGGCGAGAGCCTCCAGATCCGCACGATCCCGGACGGTTCAGTCGGCAAACTCGCGGGGTTGTCCGGCTGGTCGCGGGTCTTCGATGCGATCAAGGAAAAGCCGTCGAATCTGTTCCGCTGGGGCCGGTTGCGCGATGAGTATTCCCTCGGCAAGGCCGAAGGCCAGCTCGCCCTGAAGGCCTGCCAGATCGCGATGGAAGGCATGTCCTACTACGACGAGGCGAACCGGTCGCTCACCGAACTGCTCGACATCCGCAAACAGATCAACGGCATCATGGGCGGGAATCTCACCGCGATCCTGAACGCCGGAACCACGATCAACAAGATCCAGAGCGCCGGCGGCTCGGTCGAGCGGCTTTCGGGCCTGATCGAAAGCGCCACACCGAGGTTCAACCAGCGGTTCGCCGAACTTGCGACCGCCCAGGACGCCTACCTGAAGATTCACCAGGTATATCGGCAGAAATACAACCCCCAGCCCGTCACGACGACCGGATCGACGGCCGCTACGACCTCCGCCACGTCGGCGGCTCCGCGCACGGGTGCTGCGGCCGGCCCGGCCGCCACGACCGGAACCGACCTGCGAACCGCAATGGCCGCGTATCAGAAAGCCTATCAGGAGTACACGGCCTGCGCCCAGGATTCGAACGTGACGCAGCAGCAGGTCGACACCGCCCTCCGGAATCTCCGGGCCGCGCGCGACGAGTATGAACGGGCCAAAGCGGCCGCAAAGTAACTTTCCGAACAGCAGGTTCTGACGGGGCGCCGGCAACAGGCGCCCCGTTTTTTTCGCGCGGGCGGTTGAAGCGATTCTCCGACCGGGTTACACTCTTCCGAAAGGTGCGAGGGGACCAGGCTGGATGAACCACGTTTCCGGGATCGCCATCCGCCGCGCGGCGGCGTTGCTCCTGTTCGCCGCGGCGCTCGTTCTGATCCCCTTTTGCGCAGCATGGCGCCTCCTCGTCGTCCTCGAGCGGAACGAAGCAGACCTTTCGCGGCAAACGGCCTCGGAGGAGCTCCAGGAGATCACCGCCCATCTCGCCCGCCTGGCCCATCCGGAGACGGCCTGCACCGAGTTCGCCGAACGCCTCTCCCGCACGCTCACCTGGAACGGGGATCTCCGGCCGCTGCTCGCCGCGTGGCCCCAGGACACGGTCCGGCTGTATCTGTTCGACGCCCGCGGCAGGCGGGTCCAGCGCGCAGGCTGCATGAGCGGCATGCAGGTCGCATCGGAACGGGTGTTCGAAATGCTGCTCCGGGCGGCCCGGGAAGGCGCAATCCCGCTTTCCACGATGGAGAAGCGGCAGCTCGAGTCCTTCCTGGGAAGTCACATGCTCCTCCCCCAGTTGGCCTCGCGCGCGAACCATCTGCACGACGGAACGATCTTCGGGGTCTCAAAATATATTGGATGGTATAACATAAAGGCCCGATCGGGCGGCATTGCCGGCCATCTTCTCGTCTTCATCGACCAGCGCAGGATCAGCCCATCCCTGCTTGCATCCAGGGCCTGCGCCCGCATCAGCCGGCTGTGCGGTGCGGAGACGCTGTTCGGGTGGCTCGAGATCGGCAACGGGACAGGATCGACCCTCGCGAACGGACAACCGGCACCGGCCACTTTTTCCCGGCGACTGGCCCGGTTGTCCGTCAAACCGGTCCATGAGACCCGGCATCGTCTTCTTGCGCTGAGCGACACCCCCGATGGAATCCGACTGTTCGGGCTCCGGCGGGCCCCCCTGCCGTCGGCTTTCCACGCAAGCCTGCGCAGCCTGCTGGTCGTGGGGCTGGTCGAGCTTCTGCTGATGGTGGGCTGGTGGGTGGTGTTCGCCCGCTCCCTCGTGCTTCCCCTTCGGCTCCAGCTGCTGGGCTGGTTCGGTCTGGCCGCCGTCGCCGGCCTCGCCTCGCTCATCGGCTTTGCGCGCGTCTACGGGGAAGCGCGCCAGGCAACCCTGATCCGGAACACCCGCGAGGCGGCGGTCCGCCTGCTGCAGAAAACCGACGGCAATTTCGGCCCCTCCTTCGCCCCTCTCACCCGCCAGTACCGGCAGGCGGCGCGCGAACTCGAGGCGGCCGGCGGTCGTGGCGGATCCCTTTCCGAGCGGCTTGCCACCCCGGCCGCGAACCGGGAGTTCGCCGCGGCATGTTATATCTCGGCAACCGGGGGGATCCTCTCCCGGCTGATTGCGACGCCCGGAACGACGACCGGCAACTTCGCCTCGGAACAGCCCGTATTCATCCGGGATCTGGCCTGCCAGATCATGAACCGGTTCAATTCGGCCACGGATACGCCGGGAGCGGTGAAAACGAGTTCCCAGAACATGCTCACGGCTCTTCTCTCCCGGCCCGTCGAGCAGTTGGTCCGGCAGCGCGGCACCCTTCAGCCGATGACGCTCAACGGGGTCAACGCTACGGTGTTTCTCGAATTGATCTGCGACGCGGCCAGCCAGGCGACGGCCAGCCTGGTCATCCTCCACGACACCGCCGCCCTCGAGGCCTTGTATCTGAGCCGGACGGCGGAACATCTGGCCAGCCACACCCGGCACCGGCTGCTTGCGCTTCCCAAGCGGGCTTCGAGCCGGCTTCCGGCGGTCCCTCCCCGCGGCATGCTGCGCGAGCCCGATCTCGACCGGCTCCTGGAGCTGCTGGATCTCACCGGATCGGTCCAGCACCGGCTGGGGCGCATCGGTGGGGAGCGGATGCTTATCACGGCGGTTCCCGGCCAGGCGATGTCGGATTATCACCTGTTCCTGATGACCCCGTTCCAGCCGATCGACGACCAGGTGCGCGCGGTCTCGTCCCGGATCACCCTTCTCGCCGTTGCAGGGACCGGCTTTTCCCTGGTGCTGGCCTGGATGTTCGCGGGGCATCTGTTGGGCCCGATGCGGGCGCTGACCGCGGGGATCGACCGGCTTTCGGCGATGCAGCTCGACGAGCCCGTCACGGTCGAGACGGGGGATGAACTGCAGCAGATCGGCGAAGGGGTCACCGAGATCATGGATGACCTGCAGGAGCGGGCCCTCGCGAAAACCGTCCAGGAGCAGCTGATCCAGGGCAAGCCGCTCACCGGCCCTGGATGGCACCTGCAGGGCTGGAGCCGGACCGCCTCGGATATCGGCGGTGAGATTTTCGACATGCTCGAGCTGCCCGACGGCCGCCTGGCCTTCATGACGGGAGACGTTGCCGCCCGCGGGGTCAGTGCCGCGCTGGTGATGACGATGGCCAAAACGGCGGTCCGACTGTTCCTCGACGAGCCCGACACCACGCCGACCGTCGTCCTGAGCGAACTCGACCGGCATTTCCGGCTCCATGCCCGGCGGCTCAGCCGGGTCGGCATGTTCCTGGCGATATATACGCCAAAAGATTATACGATCAGATATTCCGCCACCGGCAGGCTGTTCCCCATCCTCCTCTCCGATGCTGCCCCCCAGCTTCTTCCCGTGGACGGGGACGGGCTCGGGGCCGGCTCCAGCGGCCGGGCCTGTCCCGAGCACCGCCTCGTCCTCGAAGAGGGCTCTCGGATCGTGATCTGCACCGACGGGGTCATCGACGCGCGGGATCAGGCCGGTCGTCCGGCCGGCCCGGACGGGATCTGCGACCTTCTCGAGGGGCTCCGCGCCGAGGCCCCGGACCAGCTTGGCGAACGGCTCTGGGAGGCCCTCGATGCCTGGCAGGGCGGGCGGCGCCCCGAGGACGATCAGACCATTCTGGCCCTGGCAAGAACCCCTGATCCTGCATCCGAAATGGGGAACGGCGCATGATCCGACATCTCTTCGGCTCCTGGCCGTTTCGCCTGTTCCTCTGGCTCGGCTTTCCGACGCTGATCCTCGTCGTCGCCCTGCATATCGGCCTTTCGGCAAGCCTGGATTCGGCGCGCGGGGCCGCATTCGAACGGCTCGAGGAGGATTTCTCCCGCATCCAGGAAGAAACGGATCCCAAGGTGTTCTTCCTGCACGAACTCGACGAGATGTTCGGCGCCCTGCGGGGTCTTGCGGCCCGCCAGGATGCGGTCGACGCGGTGCTGAAAGGGTTTTCGAAAACCTGGCCGGCGGGATCGATCGATATCCATGTGTTCGACGGAGGCGGGCGCATGCTGTCGTGGCGCACCTCTCCCCCGGAGATCCAGGCGGTCATGGATCTCATCCGCCCTGAATGGACCACCCCGCTCGATCTGCCGGCGTCTCTGACCCAGCATCTCAGCACGATCGTTCCGGCAGCCGGACCGATCATCCGGGCCATGAAAGGCCGCCCCGGCACCGTCGTCCCGCTGGGAGGGGGTCGCACCTTCAGTTGGGGCTTCCATCGCTTCCAGGCGGGAATCACCAGCCAGCGCATCGCCGGCATGCTCGTGTTCATCCATCAACAGCGCCTATCCCGGGATTTCATCGCCTCGCGGGCCCTGGAACGGCTTGGCCTCGATCATGCCCGAATCGCCGAAGACGAGCAGGACACCGTCGAGCTGCCCGGCTTCGATCGGCCCCTTCCGCTGTCGGAGCTCCGACAGGCCCAGGCCCGTGCCGCCGACGACCACCTGGCCTTCGGAAACCGTCTCGTGGTTCTGAAGCGCCTCGACGACACGACGCTCGCCGTCCTTTCCACCCCTGATCCGGGCCACCCCCGGACAGCCATAATTCTATTTGCATTCATATATTTTATTCTTTTCCTGACCATTGCGATCGCGGGCAGGAAGGCGGCGCTACGAGACGGCCAGCTCCGGATTCCCGTCTGGGGCAAGCTCACCCTCTTTTTCGGATTCGGATTCGGCTTCCCCCTCATCCTTTCGATCGCCCTTGGCCAGTTATATCTGAGCGAGTGTCGGGAGGGTATGCGTGAGGTGCAGCGCCAGGAGGCGTTCCGGCAGCTCTCGGCCGTCGATTCCGGATTCGCCCCCTACGTAACCCGCCGACGGCTCTTCTACAGCCGGCTCTGTCGGTCGATCGAGCGGCGGCTTTCCTCATCGGGACTCGACCTGTCGGCCTTCGACGAACTCTATGCCGATTTCCGGTTCGACAACATCCAGGTGGTGGCCTCGAGCGGTCGCGCCCTGCGCCGGTCACGGCTCGTCCTCGCCGATCTGCGCCGCACTCTGAGCCTGCCCCGCCACGAACGGCTCCGGCGATTCGAGCAGTATATCGAGCGTGGGCTCGTTCCGAACGCGGTGGAGGCGGATGCGATATGCCGCGGCGCCAAGGCGCTCGAGTTTCCCGATGCCGAGGACACCGGCTTCGAGTCGACGGTCAACCGTGTCGCCGTCCAGGCGGCGAAGCTCTCGATCGATCAGTACAACATCGATCACGGGATGAGCGGGGCCCGCCAGACAAGCAACGCCGATCTCGTCGTCGAGGGAGCGATGGAGGATGACGCGAAGGAGCTGATGCAGGGCGCCCGGACCGGGATGCGCAAGATGATTTCCCTTTCCAGCGGCAACTCGATCGGGATGATGTATCTGGACGTGCTCGCGGGCCCGGGCGGGGAAGCCTGGTATGCGCTGTTCATCATGCACAACCTGCTCACGCTTCAGATGGATTACCTGGCAACGCTGTTCGACAACGCCGGGTCCGACGGGTATGCCCCCGTCCCGGCCTCCTCCCTGCGCATTCGTGCCGTCAGCACGCACCACATGGGGCGCAGCTACCCCGGGGAAACCGAGCATCGCACCTTTTCAGGCCCGCTCGGTATCATCAGCCGCGCGCCCGGCGCCGTCACCCGGACGGTGGAAGTCGATGGGAAGCCGCATCTCGTCTGCGCGCGGCCGGCCACCGGGCTTCGCCACTTCGTGCTGATCGCCACGATACCGCTGTCGGCGCTCGAACAGGCGTTCAGCGCGGTTCGGCTGCGCGTCTGGGGGGGAATCACCGCGCTGGCCCTGTTCGGCCTGGCGGTGCTGGTCGCCCTCTGGTACCGCGTGGTTTCGCCGATTGCCGCCGTCTCGGAGGGGCTTCGGGCCATGCGGGCAGGCGTGTTCGACCGGCCGGTTCCGGTGACGGGCGAGGATGAGCTCGGCCACATGTGTTCGGCGATCAATCTCGCCATGGGCCGGCTGCGCGAGATGGAGCTGGCCCGGACGGTCCAGGCCGACCTGCTGCCGCACGAGCGCCTGGATCTGGGCAGCTTCGTCCTCCAGGGCAGAAACCGGATGACCAAGGCCGTCGGCGGCGATTACTTCGA
>JAKQOH010000087.1 GCA_029565415.1 Candidatus Rifleibacteriota bacterium
GTATCGTTCGATGGTGTCAAGGCGTCTGCGAATGAGCGAAAGGAATCTGGCGTGGGACGATCATGGTGTCGATCACCGGAAATCCGTGTCGCGCCACGGTGGCGTTTTCAGAAAACGAATTCATCCGCGGTCCTTTATATAACCATGGATATTCATCAGAGGATGAACGGAGGAACGGGCGGAGGTCGGACGTGCGGAACGCAGTGACCACGGCCGTCGTGACCGCCATGACCGTCGTTTCCGCCGGAATTGCCGGAATTCGTCGAGCCTTACTGCCAGTCCGAGTTGGCTTTTTCGATCTTGGTCTTGATGATCGTGATGATTTCATCGACGCTCTTTCCTTTTTTCAGAGCTTTCTTGACGGATTCCCTGACTTCTTTGTAAACGCGCCTTCTCGCCTTGGGATCGCCGAGAATCGCATCTTTGGCGGTATCCATGTAAAACTTGAGAGGATTCTGGGGAATCATCGGATGGATGAGCTTGTCATCCCTCATCATTTTCAGCGCCTTGGCGTAGGCGGTTCGGTACGATCTGAGTAACTGCGGCGCTTTTGACCGCTCGCTGGCATTCGTCGACTGCTGAGCATCGCGGTAGGCGCTGAAATACATCAGGTATTCCTGGATGGCGAGTTCGAGTTCGCCGAGAGGGCGTGCCTGAACGCCCGCCGGGGTGGAATCTTTACTGACGAGGCTGAATCCCTCGCTCTGGACGCTGTTCATGGTGTTGTCCGAGACCGAAGTTTTACGGTCCTTTTTGTAATCATCATCATCTGCCGAAACGGCCCCAAGAGTGAAAACAAAAAGTCCGACCAGGAACACCGTCGCTGTTCGTCGGATGTTCATACGTATCTGTACCTCCCTTTGGGATCTCTCCTGTAATCAATTGTAACCGATTTTCTCTCGACTTGTGAACTTCCGGAATGGGTTGGGACACTTCGCCAGCGTGTCAGAACGTGATCTTTTCTTTCTCGAGAATCCCGACGATGTCGGCCCAGTCAGCTTGAAGTTCGGTTGGCAGCTTGCCCCGTTTCGACATCAGTTCGCTGGAATAGGCGGCTTTCGAAACGGATTTTTCGTAATTTTTCGCGGCTTCGTAACTCAGGACATCCTGCCCGCGAAGGTTTTCCATCGACGTCACGTCAGCGGCCAGGTTGATGTCATACGGCTCGATCGTGTTCCAGGTGTCGTGCGGAATGACCGTCACGGGCGGGTCGGGGTCGGGATACATCTGCTCAGCATCGCTCATGAGAATGAACGCATGCTGTCCCTTGGCGGACTTGGAAAACAGGTGATACAGCTCCTGGGTCAGAATTCCCGTGCCGGTCGGCTGAATGGTCAGATCATAGGCGATCTCACCGATCTTCAGGTTCGTGAGCATCTGCAGGCCGGTCATGTTGCCGCGAAGCCGGGAAAGCCCCGCATTGGTACCGGCAATGGCAGCCGATTCCGACTGGTGCACTTCGTGGTATTTCATGGCCAGCCTGACCTGAGAACTTCCCATTTGCGACAGATACAGCAAAACGGGCACGAACACGGCCGTCAAACCGAGTACCAGAAAAAGGGCGATGCCCTTCCGTTCGTTGGTTGCCATCGTTTCAGTCCGTGTTGATCAGATATACGGCATCGAGGGAAAAGACGCCGTCCGTTGACATGCAGTAGGAGATCACCCTGTTCGTTGGGCTCGTAGCCGTGAAGCTCATCGAGGCGATACCCCGGCCGATGGGCACCGGGTTAACGACGGGATCACCCGGGCCGTTCGGAATCACGCACCGACGCACCTCCTTCGAACCGGGAACGTGGTAATACGAGACGATTCTGCCCGTGAAATCCTTGAACACGAGTTTCGTATCGGATCTGAGGGAATTGTCGGCGTTGACCCGGGGCCAGATGATCGTGCGGGCCATCTGCAGCTCCTGGATCATTTCCCAGCTCGACCTCCGGAAATCGTTCTGAATGTCGCTGATGCGGGTGAGTCGCTTCTGATACTCCCGCTGCATGAAGAACCAGCGGGCGACGAAGCCGAGGATGAGAGCGAGGATCGTCGTGCCGATCAACAGCTCGATGAACGTCGTTCCCCGTCCGTTGCGTCTACATGTCTGGTACATACGTGTAAAGCTTGTAGAGCAGATCCTTTCCGCCTTCTTTCCAGGTGATGATGATGCCGACGCATTTCATCCGGTCGCCTGCGGCAAAATTGACGTTGTTCACGATCAGGGAATACCGAAACTCGTATTTGCGGAGAAAATTCCATAACTCTGGAAGCTGGGCCTTCGTGATACGAAGCCCGCCTGCGGCGGTGGTCTTGAAATTCGTCAAGGGGTTGAAAAAGCCGTCGTCGGGGCCGTCGGCGATCGGTTTTCCCGGGAGGGGAACTTCTGTTATCGCTTCGTAGGGAGTGTCGAGCAGGTGTTGGGAAATCTTGTGCGCCAGTCCGATGGCGAAGGCGAGATTCTGGCTTTTCAGCACGGCCCGACCGGTTGACCCGAACATGGACATGACCGGCAGCATGCACATGGCGAGAATGCCCATCGCCATGATGACTTCGACGAAGGAAACGGCTCGTCTGTTCACGGCGTGAGCCCCTTGGTGTCTTCTTTCAACTGCGCGAGCAGGTTCACCACTTCGAGATGGCCGGAAAACCTTGGTGGGAGACGACTCAGCAGCGCGATCGCTTCCGGGAAGAGGCCGAGCTTTCTGAGCGTTCCGGCGTATTCGAGGGCAATGGCGACATCACTTGAAAGCTCGAACTCCTTCTGGTAGTAGGCGATGGCTTTGTCCCACTCCTGGGCTGCCACGGCAATCCGTGCCAGATACAGGTTCGCTTGGGGCAGGTCTGGTTGCATTTCA
>JAKQOH010000101.1 GCA_029565415.1 Candidatus Rifleibacteriota bacterium
CGCCGACCTGCTCGATCTGCGCCGCAAGAACTGCTACGAGTTCTGCTGGATCACCGACTTCCCGATGTTCGAGCGCGACCCCGAGACCAACGAGATCATCTTCAGTCACAACCCCTTCTCGATGCCCCAGGGCGGCCTCGAGGCGCTGATGACGAAAGACCCGCTGACGATCAACGCGTATCAATACGATATCGTATGTAATGGCGTCGAGCTGTCGAGCGGCGCGATCCGGAACCACCGGCCCGACATCATGTACAAGGCCTTCGAGATCGCCGGCTACACGAAGGAGCAGGTCGACGCCAAGTTCGGCGGCATGATCCGCGCCTTCACCTACGGCGCCCCGCCCCACGGCGGCATCGCGCCCGGCATCGACCGCATCGTCATGCTGCTCGCCAACGAGCCGAATATCCGCGAGGTCATCAGCTTCCCGATGAACCAGAACGCGCTGGACCTGCTGATGGGCGCCCCGTGCGAAGCCACCGAGAAGCAGCTCCGAGAGCTCCATCTCACGATCAACTATCCCGAGAAATCCGACAAGGCCTGACGGCAAAAGCGTCTTCGAACCTCCGAAAACCGGAATCCTTCAGGATTCCGGTTTTTCACGTACCGCCGTCTTCGCATCGGGCATGGTATACTGGGTTCACAGACATGATCTGACAGGAGGAGAACCTTCATGACCAACCGCTGGTGGAAATCCGTACAGATCGCCGTTCTTGGCGCCATGATCCTGCTTCCGCAGGCGACATTGTCGGCAAAGCCGGGCCACGGCAAGCACAAAAAGGCCGAGAAGCAGGCGAAGCACGAGATGAAGCAGGAACAAAAGGCCGCCTACGAGTTCGACCGGTACAAAAACATGAATGTGTATTACAACCGGACGACCGCGACCTATTACTGGGTCGATTCCGGTATGTGGCACTCGGGCCGATCGCTTCCGGGTCATCTGACGGTCGGCGGCGAGTGCGAGCGCATCCGGATCGGCGCCCCGACGCCGTATGAGTATCATCGGGTCAACTACGAGCGGCTGCCCTACACCTACGGTAAGAAGAATTTCGGAAAGCGCCGCGGACCGCCGGATCATGCTCCCGCCTGGGGCCACCGCCGCAAATTCGGATATGTATATTATCCCGACCGGGACATCTATTACGATCCCTATCAAAAACAGTATGCCTGGGTCGATGCCGGCAAGATGAAGATCGGCTACGAGCTTCCCGACTGGATCAAAGTCGATCCCTACGGCGGCGTCCACGTCGAGCTCGAACGGGCCGTCAAGCTCGAGGATTTCAAGAAGATCTTCCGCTGATCCTCTCCCGCCAGGGAAACGGTCACCCAAGCCCCGGTAAAACGCTCCCTAGATGGCACAGATCGCGCAGATGCCGGCTCAGAGCTCCTGTGTTCGGATGTCTGGCATGTGAAAAGCTCAACGCACCACTGAGGCACAGAGGCACAGAGAAAAAGCTTCTCTGAACCTCTGTGCCTTTTTGGTGCGTATTTGTAACTGGTTCACCTGCGGGTTCAGGGTTCGGGGTCGGGTTCGGCTGAACCGCGCCATTCGACGAGGCCGAGGTCTCGGACGAAGATGGCATACAGGGTCGGCACGAGCAGAAGCGTGACCAGCGTCGCCATGGCGAGACCGCCGATCTGGGCGTAGCACAGGGGCTCCCAGAGGGGGCCTCCGTGCCGAGCGAGAGGCAGCAGGGCGATGAGGGTCGCGGCGACCGTGATCATGACGGGCCGCAGCCGCATGATACCGGCATCGAGCAGCGCGTCCTCGAGCGAGGCCCCGCGTTCCCGTTCCTCTTCGATGAAGTCGAACAGCACGATGATGTGACTGACGATGACCCCGATCAGGCTTGCCACGCCGAGAAAGGCCATGAACCCGAATGGCGCATCCTCGAGATACAGCACCAGAATGGCGCCGAGCATGCCGAACGGGATCGCCCCGAATACGATGAACGGCTTCACGGCATGGGAGAACTGGAACACGAGCGCCAGATAGATCATGCAGACCGAAACACCGAGCACCACGATCAGCTCGCGGAAGCCCTTGTCCTGCTTCTCCTGCTCACCCGCGACTTCCAGCCGGTATCCCAGCGGGAGCGAGGCGGTGAACGAGGCCAGTCCGGGACGCAGCCAGGAAACGACCTGGGACGGCAGGAAGCCCTCCGCCGGAAAGCACGAGACGGTGACGCACCGGAACTGGTTCCGGCGCAGAATTTTTTCGGGTTTCAGCCGGTATTCGAGATCGGCGACCTGGCCGATCGGCTGACGCCGGTTCGAGACGAGCGAAAAGACGTAGAGGTTTTCCAGATCCGAGAGGTGAGAACGGTTTTCCATGCTGGAGCGGGCAATGACGGGAATCTCCCTGTCCCCTTCGCGATACTTCGTCAGCGGGAATCCGTTGAGGGCAAACGCGGCCGCAGAGGTGACGTCGAGATGGGTGATACCCGAAAGGTTTGCCCGATCGTCGAGGGTGCGAAGCGAAAGCGTCAGATTGGGCGTTCCCCAGGTGTCGCGCACGCGATCCGAAAACGGGCAGGCCTTCATCAGGGCTTCGAGCCGTGCCGCCTGACGCCGCAGTTCTGTGAGATCCTGGCCGAACAGCCGCACCGCAACCGGCACCCCGACAGGCTCCCCGGTCTCCAGCTGGCGGACGTCGAACCGCGCGCCCGGCACCCGCGTCGAGAGCGTCTCCTGCAAGCGCGGCACCAGATGCCGGGTTGCGTGCTTGTCGGCCACCTCAACGAGAATCTGGGCGTAGTTGAGCTGCTGCAGCTCGGGGGAAACGGAGAACCAGAATCGCGGTCCGCCGCCGCCCACGAAGGTTGTCAGGTTCGCAAGCACCTCCCCCGACGGGCCGGCCATCCCGGGATGCGCTGCGCCCCACGCAGCCGCCGTTTCGCGGATCACCCCCTCGGCTCTCGCGGCGATCTCATCCGTCGCCGACAGCGGCGCATCGTCGGGCAGCCAGACATCGACATAGCTCAGATACGAGAGATCTTTCGGGAAAAACTGCCGCGGCAGCTTCGAAAACGCGAGAATGCCGGGAATCAGCAGACAGAGCGCAACGCACAGCACCGTCTTCCGCCACGCGATCGCGCCTTCCATCAACCGGCCGTAGGCGGCATACAGCGGTGTTTTCCGCAGCTCCGCGACGGAGAGTTCGGGAACCGGCCGCAGCAGGGAGCGGCCGAGCAGGGGAACAAATGTCAACGATACAATATTCGCTGCTATTAGTGAACAGGTGATGACCACCGGCAGGCTATACAGGAAGCGGCCGACGTTCCCCGTCAGCATCAGGAACGGCAGATAGGCCACGATATTGGTGAGAGTGGCGAAAAACAGTGCTTTGTTGAGCCGCGACGGTCCGAGCCAGCACGCCTGGGCGGCGGGCACCCCATTTCCCAGGAGGCGTTTGATCGAGTCGCCCGCGACGACCGGCACGTCGACCAGCAGCCCGAGGGCGATGATGAGCGAGGCGATCGAAACCTGCTGCAGGTCGATCTTCAGCAGGTGCATCATGCCGAACGTCATCGCCAGCGTGAGAGGGATCGAGGCGGCGAGCAGCAGAGCGGTTCGCCCATCCCAGAAGCCGATCCAGGAGATGAGAACCACCAGGATGACGGCTTCGATCAGGCTTTTCAGGAAGAGATGGATGTTTTCGCGCACCTGCACAGGCTGATCCGAGGTGCGCTCGAGGATCAGCTCGTCCGGAAGCTGGTTTCGGACCGCTTCGAGCACCCCGTCGACCGCCGCCCCGAACCGGCCGATTTTTTCGCCGGGCCGCATCTGCACGGCGATCGTGACGGCCGGCAGCCGCTTCCAGACACCCCGGGCGTCGGGCTTCGAGAGATAGTTCAAAAATCGCGGCGGATCCAGGTATCCGCGGAACTGGTCGAACAGGTCGCGCAGGTAGAGCGGGGCTCCGGAACTGCCGACCGATAGGAGAACGTCGCCAAGCTCGCCGGGAGTCTGAAAGGCGCCGGTTCCCTCGACCATCAGGTTCCGGTCGGCGACATTCAGCATGCCGCCGGCCTGGAGACGGTTACGTGCTTCGAGAATCGGCGGAAGATCGGCGGGCTCGAGGCCGTGGGCGGCAAGGCGTTCCTGCTTGAAGATCAGGTAAATCGCCTCCTGGAGGAGGCCGACGCGGCTCACTTTCGACACCTGCGGCAGCGTTTTGAGCGATTTCTCGATCAGCTCGCTCATTCTATCGAGCTGTCTATAGGAAAACTTCGGTCCCGCGACGGCGGCCAGGGCATCCCGGGTCGCGGCGGGATTCCGCACGATGAATGGCTTCCAAGCCTCGAGAGAAAGCTCGGGCCACTGCAAATCATTCTTCAGAAAGGTTCCGATCAGCCGCTCGAGCTCCCCGTCCGGCAACGGGCTGGCGAAGTCGGCCCCGACCATGCCCGCCGTCTCGAACGTCCGGATTCCGGTCGCGAGAGCGTTCTCCTCGAGAAACCGCTCGAACAGACGGATCGGCCGGTCCAGAAAATCCCGGACGGGAAAATGCGGCAGACAGACGACGGCCGTGACCCGCTCCGTGGATGAAGCCCCGGCGCGGCAGGCCAGGATCTCGTCCTTCAGGAACCGGGCGCGCACCTCGATCTCCTTCTCGTCGACGAGCGGGCTCGCGACGGTCAGCATCAGGGCCGAGGTGTCGCCGAAATCCTTGATGAAGGTGATCGGCCCGGCCCCGGCCGGCAGCGAGAGGGAGTTCAGCTTCAGGGCGATGTCGTCGAACTCCTTGCCCGTCTCGGCAAGCCGCTTGTCGAGCGTCACGAACACGATCGAGACGTTCGTGCGGGAGGTCGATTCGATGGTTTCGACCCAGGCGTTTTCGGCGACCTTCGTCTCGATGCGCTTGGTCACCAGCTGCTCGATATTCTCGGCCGACGCACCCGGCCAGGCGGTGATCGCGACGGCGAGATGCACGGGAATCTCGGGATCCTTCCGCTGAGGCATCCCGACGTAGCCGTAGACGCCCCAGAGCAGGACGGCGAGCAGCAGAACCCACGCAACCTGGCGGGACCGGACGAAGAAGCGGGGAAGCGCCGTCCGGAAGCCGGTTTCTTCCTGCGGGGTGGCGTTCAGATGCGATGACATGGCGCGGCCTCAGCGCAACTCTTCGATCACATGCACCGGATCGCCGTCTTCGAGGAACGCCGCCCCCGAAATGACGATCCGGTCGCCCGGAATGACGCCGGATTCGACGACGATCCGGTTGCTGACTGGCCGGCCGAGTTTCACCTCTCTGCGATGGGCGATACTCGTTCCATCCGAGGCGGTGACCAGGAAGACGGCGAACGAGGTTTCTCCGGCCGGGCCGGGAACGATCGATTCGAGCGGAATCAGCCCCTTGCCGGTCGGTTCGTCCCGCTTCAGCTCGACCTGGACGATCATTCCCGGCTTGAGAAGAGCATCGGGATTGGGAATCGTCACCTCGACGTCGAACAAACGCGTTTTCGGGTCGGCAGCCAGGGCAAGCTTCGTCACCGTGCCCCGGATGCGGAAATCCGGCCGGAAATCGAGCACGCCTTCGATCTCGGTTCCCACGGCCGCCTTGTCCAGCAGCCGGTCGGGAATCGAGAAGCGCAGTTTCACCGGATCCATCTGGGCGACGACAAACCCGACGGCTCCGGGGCCAACGAGGCTGCCGGACTCGATGTTCCGGGACAGGATAAAGCCGTCGAGCGGTGAGCGCACCGCGGTGTCAGAGGTGACGGACTCAACTTCCCGGACGACGGCCTCAGCCGCCTGGATCTTGGCCTGAACCGCATTCACGGAGGCCTGGGCGGCGGCATGAGCCTCATCGGCGTTTTGGCTGCGGGTTTTCGCCGTGTCGAACTCGAAGCGGGTGACGCTGTCGGCCGCGAACAGGCGTTCGGCCCGTCGATACTCGTCCCGTGCCTGTCGGGCCGTATTGGCTGCCGCGGCGACCTGGGCCTGCGCCCCAGCCAGCGCCGAACGCGCCTCGAGCACCCCGGCCCGGGCCTGAGAACTGCGCGAGCGGTATTCCCGATCCTCGACCCGGGCGAGAACCGCCCCCGAAGCTATCCGGTCACCGGCCTGCACGAACCGCGGCACGCCCGAAGGCTCGGTGTCCTGCGCGATCTCCCGCACGTATCCGCCGGTCCGGAACGCCACCGGCACGACGGTGCCCGGCTCGATGGTCCCGGCGTATCTGAGCGAAACCGCCCGGCGGTGATCCGAAACGGTTCCGACGGTGACCGGCAGAGGCCGCTTCCGGGGCGGCTGGGGCTCGTCCCGACAACCGGCAAGGCCGGCGAGAGAAGCCGCGAAGACGAGAAGCAGGAATCGCGACGTGGACGGGTTCATCATCATTCTCCAACGGCCTTTTCCAGCTCGGCCTCGGCGATCCAGACGTCGAGACAGGCCTGGTGACGCTGGAACCGGGCCTCGGCGAGCTCGGCCTCGGCTTCGAGCAGATCCTTCGGCAGGATCGCTTTCTCGGCGAGGCGATTACGAAACACGCGGGCCTGCTCCCCTGCCCACTCCTCTTTTTTACGGGCAGCCTCGAGTTGGGCCTGGGCATCGCGCAGGCGCCGATCGGCCGCGCGAATCGTCTCCCGCACGGCCCGGTCGGCATCCTCCAGCGCAATCTCCGCCTGAAGACAGGCCATCTGCTTCTCTTTCAGCTCGCGGCGCCGCTTTCCCCAATCGAAGGGATTCCACGAAACGAGCAGCCCGGCCGCCGATACCTGCTTCGGCAGATACTCGGCCGTCCGATGCCCCTGAAGCCGGTCGGCGGTCAACGCCACGCCGGGCCGGAACTCTCCCTTTGCCAGCTCCCGATCGAGCTCGGCCAGCCGTTTGCGGAGGGTTCCTTCGCGAAGAATCGGATGGCCGGCCACGGATGCATGGACCTTCTCCGCCCCGAAAGCTGGCCCCTCCTGCGGTTCGGGAAGAGGCTCCAACGCCAGGGAACCGCTCGCATCGAGGCCGCAGAGACGTCCCAGAGTCTCCAGAAGGGAAGCGCGCTTCAGCCGGAGGGCCTCGTCACGCGCACGCACCTGGCCGAGCCGGGCCTTCACATCGAGAAGATCGGCGTTCTGGGCATACCCCTCGATCACCAGTCGCTCGATGGTCGAAACGTAGGTTTCGAACAGCCGAACGGCGCTTTCGTTCGCGATCCTGGCGTTTTCGAGAGCCAGAACCGAACAGTACAATTTTTTCGCTTCGCACACCACGTCCAGCGTGGCCTGCATCGTCCGGACCTCGATGATGTCGCGGGACGTTTCTCTCATGCGGATCCCGGTGCGGATGTCCCGCTGCCCCGTCAGAGGGTATGTCAGGGTAATCAGCGAGTAGAGCGAGTTGCGACGCGACTCGGAAAACGTGACGGCATTCGGCGGAAACGCCCCCAACTTGGGAAGCTCGCCCAGCATGCCGCGCTCGACGAAAATCTCGGGCGCCTCGAACGAACGGGTGCCGAGCAGATACGTGCCGATCTGGGGCTGGGTCTTCGTTCGGGCGGCGGCCACCTGCTCTCCCGCCCGAGACACCTGGAGCCGGGCCTGTCGGAGAACGGAGGCATTCTCCTTCACCAATCCGACGACCTCGTCCAGCGAGAGGGGCGCCGTGGCCTGGCCGAAGGCGGGAACGGCGGCCATCAACAGAGCGACAAGGCCTGTCGAAAGGCGATGACAAATACTATTTGATATACATTTATTTATATATATCATACTGATTTCCGTTTGCCCGCTCGCCCGTCACGGCGCTTCTCTGGCCGCGATGAAACCTCCGGGGGCAGCAGGAGAATGCCCCCAAGAATCCGGATCATCCCCTCGCTCCCCGGATCCGACCCATAGGATGTGGGAAGTGGGCCGGCGGCGCCCGGATGGCGCTGCTTCGCCGGACCCGACCCATAGGATGTGGGAAGTGGGCCGGCGGCGCCCGGATGGCGTCGTTCGGCCGGCCCTGTCGAAACGCCGACCAGGGCGGTTTCCATCGCCCGGAACAGGACGGCATAGACCGCCCAGGCGAGGTCCTCGGGATCCGCTTCCCGCAATTCGCCGGCAGCGATTCCGCGCCGGATGATCCCCTCCAGGGTCGTGAGGAACCGCCGGATGACGGCATCGACCCGGACACGGATCCCGACTTCGTCGGAATGGGCAAAGGCAAGACTGAACAACAGCCGCGTGAGAACGGGATTCTGCCGGGAAGCGCGCAGTCCCTGCCGGCAGAGCTCGAGAAGCTGGTCCCTCGACGAGAGACCGGCGGGCAGATCATGCTGGAGAATCCGGTCGTATCCGACGAGCGCCTGTTCCACCAGGGCTTCGAACAAGGCCTGCTTGTTCCTGAAGTAGTAGTAGAGCATGGGTTGCGTGACCCCGGCGGCGGCCACGATCGAACTGACGGTGGTTCCCTCGT
Organism: Candidatus Rifleibacteriota bacterium; assembly: GCA_029565415.1. The sequence goes on from JAKQOH010000101.1 coordinate 8,395, forward strand.
AGCCGTGTCTGGAAAACAGCTCCAGAGCGACCTCCAGAAGTCGTTCCCGCATTGGAGCCTCTCCAGGAGCTGGTTCGGTTCCCGATGAGACCATATCCACCCCCATACTTACTAAATAGTAGCTTACTTATCGGTAAGTATACGTTTCCCCTCTCCGGCTGTCAATCCCCGTGCGGCGGGGCATGGTATAGTGGAGGAGATCCCCCCAGAATCCGGAGAGGAACGGCGTATGACCCGGTGGCAGCTTCTGATGAGATGGGCCGCAACCTGCCTCGTGTTTTTCGCCCTTCCTCTCCTGCTCGTCGTCTACGGGCTGGGTATCCGGTGGGAAACGCTGGAAAAGGACTCGATCGAGGAGTCGTACCGCCTGCTCGACGAGGTTCTGCTGACGTTCCGGAAACGGGAAAGCACGCCCGACCTGCTGAACGCCCTCCTGTTCCGGCTTCACGAGATCGCCGACACGGCAACCGACCGGACAGCCGTCCTGCGGCGCGGCATCGCCTCGCTGAAACGGCGGTTTCCCGGCACGCTGCGGTTCACGGTGACGGACGGCAAAGGCGAGATCATCGGGGAGCTGACGGATGGAACACCGCCCCGGGGGCTCGTCCGTCGCTTGTATGAAGCCGTCTCGACAACCCCGCCCCGTGAAAAGGGGCTCAATGAGCAGGAGACGATGCGTAAGCGGATGTCGGACATGTGGTCGATGTTCCAGAATTTCATCGGCCGCGAAGCCCAGCTCTCCCGGATGGATCTGTATCAGCAAGATCTGTTCGAGGTCTCGTATCTCGAGGAGGGGCGGTGGTTCGGCTACGCCACGACGGAGCGGGGCGGCTTCTTCGTCCATGCGAACCACACCCCCGACTGGCCACTGCTCGCCATCAGGGATCTCCAGTCACGCTTCATGAAGAGCCGTGCAGCCCGACTTGGCATCGAGGTGGGCCTGTACGACCTGAACTCGACGGCATCCGCGTCACCCGCCCTTGCCCTGGCTCTCGGGGAGTATCAGCAGTCCACCCGGGAACACCACCTGATCGGCGAGCGGCTGTTCACGATCATGCCTTTCACGGCGACCTCCCGCCTCTGGGCCTCACGCCCGCGCAGCGTGGCGATCGATTACGGCAACGCGCGGCTGGGCCTCGTCACGCTCGTCACCCTGATCTTCACGGTCGGCGTCCTGATCAGCTACTTCGTGATGGTCCGCGGCCTGCGGTTTTCGTTTCCCATCCGCTGGCGCCTGGTGGTTCTCTTCGGCTTCGCGAGCGGCATCCCCCTGGCTGTAGTCGTGTTCGCCGGCTGGGATTACCTCAACCAGAAGTACAAGACCCGCATCCGGCAGACCCACGACGAGACGGAACGGGCTCTGCGTGCCTTCGACGCCCGGTTTCCGCAAATGCGCGGCATGATGGAGATCACGTCCGCACGGCTGGCGGAACGGTGCAACAGCGATCGGGGTTTCGAACGCGTGCGAAAGGTCATGCACGTCTTCAGCCGGCAATATTTCACGAACAATATGGTCCTTTATGATTCATCCGGCGACATCGTGATTGATCTGAACGCGGGCGGTTCCGGCGAACAGTCGCTGAAGGCCCGCAAAATGATGGGACTCGTCGGCGCCCAGGTCATCGCGAACCTGAACAAGGAAAAATATTCGGGTAAACTCGACGCCGCCTCCATCATCATCGAAACGGTTTCCCAGGGCGAGAATCTCCCCGCGCATCTCACCCGCGAAATCGGACGAGTGCTCAACCTTTCGATGGCCGGAAACGAGACCTGGATGCTGATGCTCCCGATCCGCTCCTCCTCCGGCAGAGTCACCCACGTCCTGCTCGCCTACTGGCGGAAATTCGATCTCGAACTCGTATATCTCTCGAAATATCTCATTCCCTCCCAGCGTGCCCTGCCCGGCTTCCGGCTGTACGGCTGGAACGCGCGCGGCAAGAACACGCCGCTGGATTTCCCCCTGGCAGGAAAACTGGAGCCCCTGCTTGCGAATCTGAAGCTCCGCCAGGCGACCACCATCTCCGAGGTGACGCGACATGACGCAACCTGGCTCGCGACCGGCATCAAGCCCAGAGAACTCGCGAACCACCTGCTCGTGGGGCTCATGCCGAAAGCCCCGATCGACGAGGAGATGCGGCTCCTGGAGCGCCGGCTCCAACTGTTCACCGGCATGATCCTCGTGATGAGCGTATTCCTCGGCATCAACCTGTCGCAACGGTTCCTCACCCCCATCGGCGCGCTGGCGACGGGCGTCGATGCCATCCGGCAGCGCCGCTTCGAACACCGCGTCCCGGATGCCGGCCAGGATGAACTGGGCGATCTTGCCCGCACCTTCAACGGCGTCATGGAAGGCCTCGCCGACCTCGAGGTCGCCCGCATCGTGCAGGAAAGCCTGTTCCCCTCGAACGAGGTGAAGGCCGGCGAATACGCCATCTACGGCGAGTCTCACACCATGACGGCCCTCGGCGGCGATTATTTCGATCTCCAGCAGCTCGCCGACGGCCGGGTGCTCGTCCTCGTCGGCGACGTGTCGGGCCACGGTGTCCCCGCCGCCCTGGTCATGGCCATGGCAAAAGCTCTGGTCGAGCGCGAGAGCGAGCAGACAACCGCCCCAGAAATTATCCTCGAGGTTATCCATCGAGTTTTCTACCGCACCCTGAAACGGAAACGCATGATGACCTGTTTTCTCGGCATCCTCGACCCCGCGGCCCACCGTCTGCAGTATGCCAACGCCGGCCACAACTACCCGGTCAAGTTCCGGACCGGCGAGCAGCCGCTGTTCCTCGAACTGAACGGCATGCCTCTCGGCAGCATGAAGAAGAACGTGATCAAACCGGCCGAGACCGACCTGGTGCCGGGCGACCGCATCGTTTTCTACACCGACGGCATCGTCGAGGCGAAAATCGGCGGCGAGGAAGTCGGATACCAGCGCATGAGCGAGGAGGTCGCGCGCCTCCTGTGCGACGACGCCCGGCAGAGCTGCGAACGCATCTTCGCCTGGCATCGCAGCCTGACCGGAACCACCGACCAGCAGGACGACATCACCCTGCTCGTCCTGACGCGAGCCACGACCACATGACCGCCCGGCCGCTTCCGACACTCCCGATTTCCGAAACCGTTCCCGCGATCCTCCAGGTCCTCGCGAACGAACGCAATCTCGTTCTTACGGCCGCCCCGGGCGCCGGCAAGACGACGATCGTCCCTCTCGCCCTGCTCAACGAACCCTGGCTCGCGGGGAAGCGGCTGCTCATGCTCCAGCCCCGGCGCGTCGCCGCCCTTTCATCCGCCCGGCGGCTGGCCGCCCTTCACGGCACGCGGCTCGGTGAGACGGTCGGGTACCAGGTGCGGTTCGACCGGCGCATCGGCCCGGCGACGCGGCTGGAAGTGCTGACCGAAGGGCTTCTCACCCGCAGGCTTCAGGACGACCCGTTCCTGGAGGGCGTGGGGCTCGTGATCTTCGACGAGTTCCATGAGCGAAGCCTCCAGGCCGATCTGGGCCTGGCAATGACACGCGAGATCCAGCAGACCGTGCGGCCGGATCTGCGCATCCTCGTCATGTCAGCAACCCTGGACCCCGGCCCCCTCCAGCGGTTTCTCGCCCCCTGCCCATCGCTGGAGGGCAAGGGCTTTCTCCACCCCGTCACCCGCATCTGGTCCGCGAAAGCTCCCGGACCGGATCTCTGTCGCGCGGCAGCCGACACGGCCGTCCGGGAACTTTCCAGCGATCCGCTCGGCGGGGATCTGCTCGTCTTCCTGCCGGGTGCCGGGGAAATCACACGCATGCAGGATCTGCTCGCGGAGTCCCCCTCCACCCGCGGCGTCGACCTGGTCCCCCTCCACGGCAGCCTCCCGCTCGACCGCCAGGACGAGGCTCTCCGGCCATCGGGAAAACGTCGAATTATTATATCTACAAATATTGCCGAGACTTCTCTGACGATCGAAGGGGTGACCTCCGTCATCGACGGCGGCTGGTGCCGGTTGCTGCGCCTCGACCCCGCGACCGGCCTCGAGAAGCTGCAGCTCGAACGCATCAGCAAGGCCAGCGCAGAGCAGCGCGCCGGCCGCGCCGGCCGCCTCGGGCCGGGGCGCGTGGTCCGGCTCTGGGCCGAATCCGACCATCTCACGCTTCCCGACGCCACACCGCCCGAGATCCTCCGCACCGACCTGGCCGCGGTGGTTCTGACGCTCGCGGCCTGGGGAAAAACCGATCCGGCCGCCTTCTGCTGGTTCGAGCCCCCGCCCGGCCCGGCGCTCGCCGCAGCCCGAGAGCTGCTCCGCATTCTGGGGGCGATCGATCCGGCGGGACATCTCACGCCGCTCGGCCGGCGGATGGCGGCGATTCCGGCCGCGCCCCGCCTCTCCCGCATGCTGCTCTTCGCCGCGGATCACGGTCTCGCGCGGGAAGGTGCGGATCTGGCCGCCCTGCTCGGCGAACGGGATATCGCCATCCGCGGTCAGGACCGGGAAGCCTCCATCGTCAGCCGCAGCGATCCGCTGCTGCGCCTCGACATGCTCGAAGAGGCGCGCGCAACCGGCTTCCGAGGCGGAAACGGCCGGATCGATCAGCGGGCCGCCGCCGCGGCGGACCGGGTCGCCTCCCAGCTTGCCGGCCTGGCCGGGGCATCGTCGCGGAGCCGCGCCGAGGCCCCACCTCGAGGCGCCGAACGGGACCGCCTTCTCCTGCAGATCATCCTGGCAGGCTACCCTGATCGCGTCGCCCGCAAGCGCCCCGACAGCCCGACGCAGTTCCGCATGGCGGGCGGTCGCGGCCTCGTCCTGGGTCCGACCTGCTCGGTCCGCGATGCCGAGCTGATCACCGTGCCCTCAGCCGACGCCGCCGGCGGGCGCGGGATCGGCAACGAAGCCCTGATCCGGTGGGCATCGGCCGTCGAACCCGCATGGCTGGCGGCCCTCTTCCCCCACGCCATGAGCGATGAACGGGAAGTCTTCTTCGATGCGGCCCGGGAGGCCGTGGTTGCCCGCCGACGCCGGCGGTATCTCGATCTCCCCCTCGACGAGTCCGTCTGCCCGCTCGCCCCCGAAGAACAGGAAGCCGCCGCCCGCCTGCTCGCCGCGGAGGCCGCAAAAGATCCGCGCCGGGCATTCGCCTGGGATGACGCCTTCGACCAGCTCCTGCACCGGCTCACCCTTCTGCGGCATCACCTGCCGGAACAGCAGCTTCCGCAGATCGACGCCGCCTGGTGGATCGCGCACCTCCCCGAAATCGCCTTCGGGGCACGCAGTTTCGCCGATCTGCGTCGTCTGAACCTCGAACGTGAGCTCCTCGGCAGGCTCACCCATGCCCAGCGCCAGGCCGTCGAAATCCTCGCACCCGAGCGGCTCGCAGTGCCATCGGGAAGCCGCATCCGTCTCGAGTATCAGGCCGACGGCCCGCCCGTTCTCGCCGTCAAGCTCCAGGAGCTGTTCGGCCTCACCGAGTCGCCCCGGGTCGCCGGAGGCCGTCTGCCCGTGCTGGTCCATCTGCTCTCGCCGGCCGGCCGGCCGCTCCAGATCACCCAGGATCTGCGCAGCTTCTGGCTGAACACCTATCCCGCGCTGCGACGGGAAATGCGCGGCCAGTATCCGCGTCACCCCTGGCCCGAAGACCCGTTCACGGCCGTTCCGACGCGCCGGGTCACCCCGCGCCGCTGATCGCCGGAAATGCAACACCGCCGCAGCCAGAAAAGCCGCGGCGGTGCCGGAATCTTCGGAATCGGTTCAGGACAGCAGCGAAAGCACCCTTGAGCGGGAGGTCTCGTCGAGCTTGAAGACGCTCGTGGCAACCTGCTGCTGAAGCTGCTGGGAGGTCAGCGCGATGACCTGCTGCGCCAGATCGGCATCGGCGATGCGGGACTGGGCCGCAACGGTGTCGATCAACTGCTGCTGGAGACCGGACACTTCTCCTGCGATGCCGTTGCTCACGGCTCCAAGCCGCGCGCGTTCGGACACGACGCCCTCCCCGGCCCGGCTCGCGAGCGTCAGGGCATTGCCCGCCCCCTCGGCCGTCATCACATCGATGCCCGAGGTGCCGAGCGCGGCCGCGCCGAATGCCGGAATCGCCAGCGTATTCCCGTTCTGGAGCTGCATCTTCAGGCTTCCATCGAGAAGCGGCTTCGTGTTGAAGGTCGTCATGTTCACGGTCTGGTCGATCCCTGCGTTGAGCTGGGCGATCTCGGCCTGGATGGCCTGGCGGTCTTCGGCGGTGAGCGTGCCGTTCGCCGCCTGCACCGACAGCTCGCGGATGCGTTGCGTCATCTCGGAAATGCCGGCCATGCCGCCTTCCGCCGTCTGAAGCAGGGAGATCTCATCCTGCCGGTTGGCGATGCCGCGGGCCAGGCCGCGCGTCTGGGACTCGAGCGCCATCGACACGGCAAGAGCGGCCGGATCGTCGGCAGCCGAAAGGATCTGCTTGCCGGAAGCGATCCGCTGGATGGTTTTGTCCTGGGCGCGATGAAGTTCGTTCAGCCGGTTGGCTGTCGACAGCGACGTTTTCTCGACCATTGCCTCACCTCATATCACACGGTTTCTGTACACCAAACGCCGATCGTTCTCTCTTCCAAATATAGGCGGGAAATCCTGTTTTGTCGAATCACCCCTGGAAGGAGGCAACGGCGGCATCTTCGGTGGGAAACGCGCTTCCCATTTTGAGAAGGCCGACCATCTTGAAGACGTTCATCGTGAGGTCGTTGAGTCCCGTGAACGCCAGCCGGCCTTTCTTTTCGTCGATGATGATTTCGGCAATCTCGATCAGATGCGCGATGCCCTGGGAATTGATGACGGGCGAGCCCGTGAAATTCAGGACGAAGTTGCGGAACCCCTTGGGAAAGGTTTCCTCGACGGCTTTCTGCAAGGCGCCGCCGCCGCTCTCATCGAGATAGCCGGAGGTGCGGAGCAGGTACACCCCGCCCCGGGCTTCACCGGAACATGAAAAAGCGCTCATGGGGGCCATCATACGTGGCCTGCCGACCGGTGTCAAGGACGGAGACAGGGGAAGAACGGCCTCAGTAGGCCATGATCAACTGTGCCTCGATCGTCTCCCCGTCGGCCTCGACGGGCCTGATCTGGCCCTGGAACACCGCTCCACGGGCCGGCGCTTTCGGAAGGGCCGTGCCGATCTCGATGCGATACGCTTCGGGAGGATTCGTCTCGGTCACGAGCAGGAACCGCTTTCCGTCGGCTGCCACCTCAGCCACTCTGCCCGTGACGTTTTTCGGGGTACGGTCGAATTTCGGCGGAACCGGCTTTTCGACGCTTTTCACGGGCTTCTTCGCCGGTTCGGCCGACGGAGCGAGAACGAGGAACCAGATCAGGGCCGTCATCACCGTGCCTACGGAAAAGGCGATGAGCGCGAACTGGGTGAGGCCGGAGTCGGCTTTCTCCTCGGGTTTCGGCGCCTGCTGGCGACGCATCTTCTGGATGTTCGAGAGGGCGTAGGAGGGCTGCGCCGTCCGGCTTTTCGCCTTTTCCGCCTCGATCCGCGACCGCACCGCCTGTTTCAGGGAATCGAACCCGGTGTGGGACGTGCGCTGCTCGGCAACCAGGGTTTCGGCTGCTTCCCGGCAGAAGGCGAGCAGGAGTTCCTGCTTGGTGCCCTGGACATTCTCGACGACTTCGTAAACACGCATCCAGAGAGCTTCTTCGATATTTCCGCGGAAGATAGCTATATATTGCCTGATATTTTCAGGATCCTGTTCGCGCTGGAGCGAGGAGAGCAACATATCCCGGACCGACGGGAAATCGAACTGCGCGGCGCAGGAAATCGCGTGGCCGCGCTGCTTCGGCTGGATCGAGCTGAACATCTTCTCGACGAGCGAAAGCGCCTGTTTCTTGTCGAAGAGGGAGAAGATGCGGAGGGCGACGGACCGGACCTCGTCGGCGGGATGCTGGATCAGCTTCGGCAGATACGGGGAAAGGGTGTCCAGGTCGATATTGCCGAGCGCCTCGACAGTCGCTGCGACCAGGCCGGTATCGCTGTTTCCCAGGTAGGAGGTGATCAGGCCGGCATCCGTCCGATCGCCGACGCGGCCGATTGCCTGAATTGCAAGCAGGCGCTCTTCCGGTGCGCAGGCACGGAGAAACTCCCGCAGCTTCGGCCGGATTTTCCGGAACCGTTCGGTGTCGAGGCCGGCGAGGAGGCGGGTGCGCTGGTCGGGTGTCAGGGCGGTCAGATCGAGATCGGCACCGGAAGCCGGCCGGGCATCGATCGCGGCGAGTCGGGCCTCGACCGCCCCGCGCACGGCAGCATCGGCCTCTCCGGGCAGCCAGGCCTTCAGGATGGCTCGCGCCTCGTCGAATCCCAGGCGGACGAAGTCGCACAACCGCATCGCCGCCTGTTTCCGGATGTCCCCACCTTCGGATGCGAGGGCCGCGCGACACCCCTCGATCAGCTGCCGGGCCTTGCGCCGCTGGTAGACATCCTCGAGCTCGAGCGTCAGTTGTTCGGGCGTTTTCGTGACGAGACCGGCCCGGTGCAGCGAATCGATCACGCCGGTGAGAATCTCGCCGACCAGGCGCCGTTTTTCCCCCCGGCAGTTCTCCCGGACCTCGATCAGCCGCAACGGCTCTTCGGGGGCCGGATTCGCCCGGAACAGAAACCCGGCCTTCTCGAGCAGGGCCGGAGCGTCTTCGATCGCCAAAAACCGCAGCATGAAGGGCTCGATCTCGGAAAACGGGAAGAAAAACGCATGGAACAGGGCCGCATTGCGGTCGTTCGGATCCTCCGAGAACAGGGCGGCCTCGAAGTGGCGGATCGCTTCCTGGGGATCCCAGCGGTAGAGGAGGCGGATCGCGCGTGACCGGATGCCGTGGATGGGGTTCACGAGCAGCGGCACGATCAGTTCCTTGAGGCTGTCGGGGCTGAGCTTCTCGAGCGCCTCGACGGCGCTCGTCAGCACGCGCGGATCGGCGTGCCGGCACATCGTCTCGATCTGGCTCACGTCTTCGGCCGAGCCGAACTTTTTGAAAAACTGGAGAACCGAGGGCAGCAGCTCGGGCGAGAAATCCCACCATTTCGCTTCGCGCAAGGCCATCGCGGCCAGCGGGGCCTCTCCCCGCCTCACGCTTTCGATGACGATCGCCAGGCTCAGGTCATCCCGGGCGGGATCGGCAAGCAATGCCTCGAGCTCCTTGAGGACACTGTCGCCGAACGGCGCGGCCAGCCGGCCGGCATCGCCGCTCCGGTCGATCCGGATGAGGAGTTTCTGCATCTGAAACCGCGTGCCCGGATCGGCCTCGGCGGCCAGGCGCCGTTTGAATGCCGTGAGGGTGTCGGGCGTCCAGTCGAGATCCTCGATGCGGGACAGCACCGAGAACCGGATCGTCGGATCGGGTGACGACAGATCCTCCAGCAGCGCCGCAACGGGATCGATCGCCAATCAGCGCTCCTTCAGGCGACGGTATTCGTCGGCGACGAGCACGTAGGCGGGCTTCATTTCGGAAGCGAGCCGCAGCATCTCGCGGGCGGTCGCCCGATCCCCGCGCGAAGCCATCAACATGCCTATATTTCGCAAGATATATCTCTGCACGGGCAGTTTGCGGTTGCGATAGAACGCCTTCTGGAGAGCCTGTTCGGCCGTCTTCCGGTCGCCAAGCGCCCATGCGGCGAGGCCGCGCAGGTTCTCCGCGGCGACGAGCAGTTCGACCGGAAGGCCGTCGACGTTCTCGCTCTCGACCGCGAACCGGTGCAGCAGCGCCTCGGCTCCCTGATGATCGCCCTTGAGGAAGGCTTCGGTCGCCAGCACATAGAGGCCGAGCAGTTGGTCGAACTTCTTTTTCCGCAGATCGATGCCTTTTCGCTCCAGCTCTTCCCGCAGCTTCGGGTCGCTCTTCAGAAGGGCCTGGAGCTTGTCGTGCATCTCGACATCCGTCTGGGCCTGGAACGGGGTGATCATCCCATCACGGTACAGCACCGGCCCCCGCTCGAACCCCTCCGGCCGCAGCCGGTCGTCGTAGGTCAGCCACATATCCGAGGCCAGCGGGTAAAACCCCTCCTGCGGAAACAACGCGAAGGCCATGTCCGTGAACGACTCGTGCACGTCCGGCCGCTGTTTTATCACATCAGCTATTTTTGAAGCTTCCTGGGAAAACAGCCGCCCCGCCTGCTCGATCAGAGCCGTTTTCGGCATGCGCACCCGGAGTTTGCACCCGATCGATCCGTTCGGCAGCGGTCCCGTCGGGGTGACGGCGAACCGGAACAGCCGCGACGTCCCGGAAGCGAGACGGCCGAGCGTGATGGTGGGGCTCGAGACAATCCAGCCGGCAGGCGTCATCAGGGTGACGGAAATCTCCTCGAGGACTCCCAGCCGCGACGTCAGCGTCGCGAGCACCTCGAACGGCTCGCCAATCCGGGGCGGACCGGCGAGTTCGGCATCGAATCCGTACCAGGGCGGCAGGGCGGGGGTCGCGGCCCCGGCAGGCGCCGGCAAGGGCAGCCCAAGCAGAGCAACGGCTAACAGGAGTCGCAGGAAATGTCGCATGGGAAGCTCCTTCCGGTATCGGTCTCAGTTGATCTTCGTATGCCGCGTGGAGCGGGCCCGGCGTCCCGACGGGGATTCGCCCGTGCCGCCTTCATCCGAGGGTTCCTCGGGCCCCTCGTCCCCGTCGTCGTCCTCTCCGCCGCCTGGAGGGCCCGATTCGGGCTCGGAGGCGGGCGTTTCCAGGATTTCGGGGGCGGCTTCGGGGGCCTTTCCCCCATAGACGAGCTGCATCAGCGAGGGATAACAATCGTCGATGATATAGGCCACCACCATCAGGCACTGCATGCACTGGTTTTTCGTGAGCGCGCCGTCCTCGAGGATATGCGTGCAGGCGGCCGACAGGCTGCGGCCGTCCTTCGCCAGTTCGAAGCGGATGTCGAAATACTCGTCCATCAGCCGCAACACGGCCAGCATCACGTCGAGCCTGCGCAATTCGACGTTGCGGATGAAGCCCGGAACACGCACGACCAGATGCCGGTTGTGGGCATAGATGATCATGCGCATCGTCAGGTTCTTGCCCTGCAGATACAGCTCGAGACACGCTTCGTTCACATACTGGAACCGATATCCTTCATCGGTCAAAAAAGCGGCGACCGTCTTGATCGTGCCGACTTCCCAGGCGGTCACCTGGGGCGCGGTCTGGGGCATCTCGGGCTGTTCGGGCTTCATCCTTCACCTCGTTATCGATAATTCTCTCTCTGTTCCATCTTCGTTCCGCCGAAGGCAACCGGCACGCGGTCCCGAATCGCCGCTCAGGGGACGGGGGGAAAGGCCAGTCCCTGATCGGCGTGGCCGGACACTTTCCGGATACCCCATGTGCCGACACGGTTCCAGAACAGCTCGACCGTCTCCGGCGTGCCGACGTGGGTCTGACCGCCGGCATCCTTCCAGGAGCAGGACAGGGTCCCCACGAACAGGGCCTCCGACTCGCCGTAGGAAATGACTCCCCGATCGACGACGAGCACGTCCCGCTCGCTCGAACCTTGCAGGAACGCCTCGAGGCGGCTCGTGAACTCGCCATACCCGCCGGTCGTCGGCGCCACCTGACTATAGTAGGTCATATTCGTATCGACGAACGCCTTGGCGCCGGCGAAATCTCCGCGGTTCACCGCGGCGAGAAAACCGTCGACCTGGGCGGTGATCTCGGGATACAGCGGGTCGGCATCGCCGTCGCCGCCGGTTCCCCCGCCCCCGCCGCAGCCGGTCAGGAGAGCGAACGAGAGCAGGAAGACCGCCAGCGTCAGCCACGCTCTTCCCGTCATCGCCATGCCCCTCCGTTCATCGGAATACGGCACCGGAGCGGCCAACCGCTCCGGCGCCGTCGTAGGAAGCCCGATCAGGCCTTGCCGGCGCAGCCCATCAGCCGCATCTTGCGGCGAACCACTTCCCGGATCGAGTCGCGGGCCGGGCCCATATACTTGCGCGGATCGAACTCGCCCGGGTTCTCGGCGAACACCTTGCGGATGGCACCGGTCATGGCGATGCGCAGATCGGTGTCAACGTTGATCTTGCAGACGTTGCTCTTCATCGCGGCGCGGGAGATCATCTCCTCGGGAACGCCCTTCGAATCCTGGAGCTTGCCGCCGTACTTGTTGCAGACCGCGACGAGATCCTCGGGAACCGAGCTCGCGCCGTGGAGAACCAGCGGATACTTCGGCAGCACCTGCTCGATCTCGGCAAGCCGCTCGAAGTCGAGCTTCGCATCGCCCTTGAACTTGTAGGCGCCGTGGCTGGTGCCGATCGCGACCGCGAGCGAGTCGCAGCCGGTGCGGGCGACGAACTCCTTCGCCTCGCGGGGGTTCGTGTAGATCGCATCCTTGGCGGACACCGACACGGCATCCTCGACCCCGGCCAGACGGCCCAGCTCGGCCTCGACGGTGATGCCCCGGGCATGCGCATACTCGACGACTTCCTTGGTCAGCTTGATGTTATCCTCGAAGCTGTGCTTCGAGCCGTCGATCATGACCGACGTGAAACCGCCGTCGATGCACTTCTTGCAGATCTCGAAATCCTCGCCGTGATCGAGGTGCAGGGCGACCGGAATATCGGTTCCGGAGCTTTTGGCCATCTCGATCGAGGCCTGGATGAGGTGAACGAGATACTCGTGGCGCGCGTATTTGCGGGCACCGGCCGAGACCTGGATGATCAGCGGCGACTTCTCGGCAATCGCGGCCTCGAAGATCCCCTGGATGATTTCCATGTTGTTGACGTTGAAAGCGCCGACAGCGTAACCGCCCTCGAGAGCACGGGCAAAGAGTTCCTTGGTAGTGACCAGCGGCATCGTGAAAAGCCTCCTCGTCGGTTGGAAATGGGCACTGGCAGCGCACTGCCACAGCCTTCCCGCATGGAGTCCACTCTAACAAAGGGCCGGGGAAATGTCAAAGACACCGGCAGCAGGGAGGTGGGTGTGGGAAAAACATCCCATATCAGGTATCATGATGCGTGAAGTGAGAGAAGCATGAAGATGGAAGTGACGCCCGCCGCCCGGCGCCCGCCACGGATCGTTCCCGCCGTGTGCGTGTTGCTTCTCTTTTCATGTACGGCGTTTGCCGCCGCCCCGCCCCCCCAGGCCGTTCGCCAGTGGCTCGAAAAGGCGCGCTACTTCTACCAGGGAGGCAATCTGAACGCCGCCCGCGCCCAGCTCGAACAGGCCCGGGCAATCGCCCCGGATCATCCCGATGTCCTCGAGCTGCTCGAGCGGCTCGATGCCGCCCGGGCGAAGCGGGTCGAAGAGTCGCTGCGGGCGGCCCGGTTCTACCAGGAAGCCAACAACCTTCCCGAGGCCGACAAGGCCTATCGGGCGGTTCTCGCGATCGATCCGGCGAACAAGACGGCCCGCCAGGCGCTCGATGCCCTCCAGAAAGTTCGCGATGCCGTCGAGAAGTATCGGGAAACGGGAATCCAGGTCGCCCCGTCGACCGGCCGCGCCTTCGACGTCGAAGCATACTCTGCCGTATCGAATCTCCTCCGGGCCCAGGCCGCCTTCAACCGCGGAGATCTCGAAACGGCCGACAAGCTCGTCGGGGCGATCGTCGAGCGCGACCCGTCACATGGCCAGGCCCTCGAGCTCCAGTCCCGCATCCGCCAGCTGCGCCACATCAACGGTCTCTTCACCTCCCTCGACCGCGAGCTCGGGGACGGCGACTATTTCGCGGCGGTCACGGCTCTCGACGGCCTCCTGAAAGAGTTTCCCGACCGCCAGGATTTGCAGGTCAAGCGGGGAATCGCGCTCCAGAAGCTCGGCCGCCACGATGCGGCGATTCGCGATCTCGAACCCTTCCTCGCCACGACCACCTGGCTCATCCAGATCCTGCCCGTCCTCTCCGACGCCTATGATGCGGCCGGAAACCCCCTCCGCGCCTGCGCCCTCGCCGCCGGCACCGACCTCACCGGCCCCGCGCGGCCCTGGCACCGGCGCCTGGTCCTTGCGTGGAAAGCCTACCCCGTTTCCGGCAGCCTGTTTCTACTCGGCGGGCTTCTGGCCTTTGCAGCACTCGGCTGGTTCCTGTACCAGCTCGATCGTCTGTTCGAACGGTTCCCGCCCCAGGCGGCGTTCCGCCTCTGCCGGTGCTTCCTTCTCGCCTTCTTCAGAGACATCGACGACCGCCACATCGAAGACTGGAAACTGCTCGCATCCCGGTTCAGACACCCCTGGATCTCGTATGTCCATGGCCTGCTGGTGTTCCGCCAGGGCGATCTTCCGGCCGCCCAGGAGCCGCTCCAGAAAGCCCTCGAATACCCCAGCCTGGCACCCCGCGCCCTGTATTTTCTCGGCATTCTCCGCCGGAAACTCGGCCAGTCGATTGCCGCCCATGATCTGGAACAAAGCCTGCTCGCCGCGTTCCGCGGGTATGCCGCGCCCCTGATCCCGCCCTTTCTTGCGGAACTCGAACGCGAACTCATCGACAGGCACGCTCCCACGGAAACGCCGCACCACGGCAGTCTCGAAGATCTTTCCCATCTGGCCGCCCGCGAACTGTTCGCCGGCCGACCGGTCTCCGGCTCTGCCGGCTGATGGAGGTTCACTCATGACACGCATTCCTTCCGCACGGACGCTCCTCGCCCTCTGTTTTATATACATATTAATATCTATTCCGGCACAAGCGCAGCTGGAGAATCTGCTCATGTCACCGGGCTTCGTCACGATCACCTCGGATTGCGGCAACTCGCCGGTCGACACCTTTGAAGATGTCGATGCCATCAAGAACATCCGGATCGAGACGCCCGACGCATGGGATGCCATGTTCGTCAGCTGGCCGCTTCTGATGAATATGCTGTCGAATCATTTCGATCACGCCACCCTGGGGAAGCTCCAGACGATGCTGGCAACCCCCAAGGTCCTCCTGGGCGGGGCCGACGGTGCGGCGGATGTTGATCAGTTCTACCGGAAATATGGGTTTCTGGTGCGGGGCCCCTGCCCGGGCTGCGACAAGGAAGGACACAATCATTCCGGCGGCAAGTGGCATTACAACAACGGCCCGATCGGCTGGGGCGCGGGTGCGAGTGTGCTCGACGAGCCCCCGCACGACGCTCCCGACTCGATCGAGTATATCGCCGGACTCGAGGGCGGCTGGAAGTATGTCCTCCCGCCCACCTGGCCGGGCCCCCATTTCACCTGCGATTGTCACAAACGCGGATGCCCGGGAAGCGTCTGTGAGGAACACGAAGTCCCCGATCCCAAGCCCGACGATCCGGGGCATATGAAGACCGATGTCGACCACAAGCGGGCTTCCGCCAACGTCTGTTACGACAACGGGCCGGTCAAATCCTCGCTGGAAACCGATCACACCGGCAACAAGAAAGAGCCGGAGGGCACCGTGACCTTCAAGATCACCTGGAAAGACCGCACGCCGCCCCAAATCACCGGCGCCACCGGAAACGAGATCGGCCACTTCCCCTATCTCGGGCGCAAGCCGGGACCGCCGTCCACCGCCCGTCGCGCCACGACCGGCGACTTTTTCAAGCCCTCGGATCTGACCGCCAAGGACAACGATGAAGGGATTCTGACCTCCCGCTTCGCGATCGGCCGCATCAACG
The DNA here is from genome assembly GCA_029565415.1 of Candidatus Rifleibacteriota bacterium. Next base: position 23,907 of record JAKQOH010000101.1, read on the forward strand.
GCCCCGTCGACGCGACTTCGGCCTGGAACCCCGTCGAAACCTGGGACTGGATCGGCAGCGAAGCCAAGTCGCTGAGCGGCATGCATCTGGGCAAGCATGTGTTTCTGCCCAACGACTGCCTCGGCGAAATGAAATACTCGGTCTTCGTCTGGGACAAAAACAACGTCCTCAACCCCGGCTGTCCCAACATCGTCGAAGACTCGCCCGAAACCACCTACGGCATGAATATGGGCGATCTGGGCCGCGACCCCAAGACGGCCAAGCCGTTTCCCTACATGTACGACGAGAACTCCCCGCCCGATCCGGCAGCCCGGTTTGCCGACGGCGAGGGCAAGATCTGGATCGACGACAATGATCTGCCCAACCTGATGATCCGCCTGGCTTCGAAGCGCGACGAGGGCAAGCCCCAAAGTGCCGTGGTGCTTCCCCCGCCGATCACGACCCTGACCACGTTCGATCCGGGATACACGGCCTTCATCGACAATGCCTGCAAAACCTACGACGAACTCGCGGCCACCGAGAACGGCGAAGGCGCCTTCGTCAAGATCGTCAAGATCGACCTCGGGAACTGCCCCACGGCCGAACAGGGCTGGGACTGGAAGTTCCACGCCGGCCCCATGCCTCCCGGCCTCACCGACCCGTTCCCGGTGAAGTTCTGGTACCAGAACTTCCGGCTCGAGGATTACAGCGCCTCGGATAACGACACCGATGCCGAGCCGATCGACAACGATGAGGCGAGCTTCGGCAAGCGCAACGGGTTCGGCTCGTCGGCGACCGTGTTCTGCATGATCCCCGTGGTCGAGGATGTGCAGTATGATCTCTCGCTCTGGGCCGAAGACAACGTGAAATGGCTCAATGACGAGGATGACCTGCTCCATCTGCCCGTCACCCGCATTCCGGCGCCGTATACCGGCATCGCCCGGGCCCGCCTCTCGTATGGAATCGAGAACGTGTATCCGCCCGTCACCGGCAATGTCGATCTTCCGCCTAACGCGTTTTCCACCCAGCCTCTGCCGGTGATTTTCCGCGAGCCCACCCCGCCCCTTCCGCCGGGCGGCGGCGCCACGCTCGGCGCGCTCCAGTCGGGAAAATACCCCTGGGTCGAGGCGACGGCGACGGATTATGCGGGCCTGACCCGCACACTCAGGGTATACTTCACCGTGACCGATGAAAAAACCAGCATCCGAACGCTCGAACAGAAACACCAGCGCAACTGAGGCCAGAACCGACCGGGCCGGCATCTCGCTGGTCGAGCTGCTGGTCGCGTTTTTCCTGATCGCGCTGGTCGTTCTGCCGATCATGCGCGCCCTGCCCCAGTCGTTCGGCATCGCCGGCCGTCAGGCAGACCAGGAGATCGCCCTCAAGATCGGTGAATCGGCCGTCAACACGCTGCTCGCCGTGCCGTTCGACACCATCGCCGGCTCCGCCGGCAGCCGCACGATCCCGTTCGAGATACGCACCGGCACCGAAGTGATCGCGGCGAACCTCGCCCTCAACGGCCCCCTGGGAACGGGCACCGTGCGGATCGGCCGCACCGAATTCCAGCTCCGGATCGCCCTCCGGCCCGAGTATTCCGGCCCGCCGCAGAGCCCGACAGCCATGGTTTTCAGTTACATCGACCCGCTCGGGCCGGTGGAACGGATCGCCACGTATGCCTGCCCCGACCTCTTCATGCGCATCCAGGTGGATGTCGAGTACGGCCAGAAGGGCGTTCCCGTCTCGCTCGCGACATTCCGGGCGGATCTGAGGCAATGACGATGCGGCCCAACCTCCATCGCCGCCGGCGCGGCTTCGCCCTCTTCAGCGTTCTGCTCGCCAGCGTCGTCATCTTCATCCTGGCCGCGACCCTGTATTTCAACACCCGCTCCCAGACGGCCACGCATGCGCGGCTCACCGAGCAGACGAAAGCCCTCATGGCCGCGCGGGCCGCGATGCAGCTCGCGCAGTACAAGTTCCGCATGCTGCCGACCGAGTTCTATGCCTTCGACCGGGTCATCAAGACCGGCACGCCCGACCAGATCGCGAGCTTCACGACGGGCTGGATGGGCGACTTCGATCCCACCCGCCCCAACACGGCAGCGGCAAAACTATCCCAGTCGCTCGGCGCGACGGACGGCGGGAGCTACCAGCTCGGCATCGCGACCTTTTCCCTCATCACCCGCACGGGGAAGGGATATACGAAGGATTTTCTCCAGATCACGAGTTGGGGAAGCTTCAACGGCGTCCGCCGGAGCCTCGATGCGCTCATCGAAGTCGAGGTGACCCATTGAACCCGAACCGCCGCGGCTTCACCTACATCGAAGCGATGATCGTGCTGCTTCTCGTCGGCCTCCTTTCCAGCGGGCTGTTCTATATCTATCGCAATTCCATGAACGCCTATCAGGCTGCCGCCTGGCGCCAGGAGCGGACCCGCCAGACCGAAACCTTCTGGAATATCCTCCGCAAAGCCGTCGAGGAGGCCACCAACACGCTCGCCCGCCAGGAGAACGGCGCGGAATGGGCCGTCCAGGTCACCCCCCGCCCCCTGCTCTGGAAGCCGGCGCAGAGCCCCGCGAACACCGTCGTGATGTCGTGGCAGACGGATCACCTGAGCCCGACGGGCGATCTCGAGTACCGGCTCGCCTACCAGGTGAAACTCCTCGAACGGAGCCTGTGCATGAGCGCCTCGGTCGTCTCCGGCTCGGCGCCGCCAGGGTTTCAGGCGATGACGGACCGGGTGATGATCGACGACGTCGCCTCGTTCGATGCGAAGTCGGTCCTGATCCGGATCCGCCAGGGAAACGAGTATCGCGAGTATTTCGACGACGGAAGCGGCTCCCCGACCGACCCGGTTGCGGGAAGCATGCTCGAGCTGTTCGTCGTGCTCGCGCCGCCGCCGGGTGCCTCGTTTCCGGCCGGCCGGCTTCCGCTGAACGGCAAGTTCAAACTCGCCGTCGCCACCCAACCCATGCCCTGACCCGGACGCAGGAGGGGCCATTTGTGGGGATCGGGTTTTTCATGTACAATCGCCGGGAAACATTCTCCGACTGACTTCGAAGGTGTCCGGCATGTCGCGCCCCGCACTCACGCTTCTGCTCCTGACGCTTCCGGTTTCCGCACGGGCGGCCGGCAACGTCGAGTTCGTGCTGCCCGCGACGCCCCTTCCCTGGACCCTGCTCACGTTCGTGACGGCGGCGCTGTTCCTGGCGGCGGGGGCTCTCGTTCTCGTGCTGCGGTTCGTCTTCGGCGACCGGCGCGTCCGGCTCCGGGACGAGTCGCGGCAGCAGCTCGAAAAGGCGTATGCCGACCGGCTGCGCGATGAGTATCAGAAGAAGAACGAGGAGCTGAAAACCCGCCTCCAGCAGGTGCGACGCCAGGCCTCGATGCTGTTCGCCAAGGTGAAGAACCTCACCACGACCCTGGATCCGTCGAAAGTGTTCGACGCCATCACCGAGATGCTCGTCCAGGAAGTCGGCGTGGCACGATACATCCTGTTCCTCCACGACCGCGGCAGGAACGAGCTGTATCCGTTCCGCTGGGCCGGCTACAAGGACGAGATCCGGGAGCTGCTCACCCTGCCCGCCGACCGGCAGGAGCACTTCGTCACCTGGGCATTCGGCCGCCGCCAACTGGTCTACCGCACGGCGGCGCTCGACGATCCGGAAACGCGCGGCCTCGTCGACCGTAATCCGCTTCCCGACACGATCATCGCGCTGCCGATCAACGTCCCCGGCGAATCATTCGGGGTCGTACATATCGAATCGTTCGAGGACGGCCGCCAGGAGGTCGATGAAGCGGACCTGCGGTTCATGTCGTCGCTCGGCTCGTTCATGGGCATGGCGCTCGCGAACGCGAACGTGTTTCTCCAGACCCGCGCCGAACTCACCTCGACGAAGCAGCTCAGCGAGCGCGAAATCGCCGAGAAGAGGAAGCTGAAGGAGATGTTCTCGAAATACACCTCGTCGGAGCTGGTCGACACCCTGCTCGCGAACCCCGGCTCGCTGCACCTGGGGGGCATCGAGAAGAACGCGACGATCCTGTTCTCGGACATCGCCGGCTTCACCGCCTTCAGCGCCGGCCTGACGCCGGCCCAGGTCGTCGCCTCGATGAACGAGTATCTCTCGGCGATGACGGATGTCGTGCTCGAACACAACGGCGAGATCGACAAGTTCATCGGAGACGCGGTCATGGCGCGGTTCGGGGTGCTCGGCGACCTCCCTTCGTCGGGACTGGCCGCCATCCATGCGGCGCAGGGCATGCTCGACCGGCTGCGGCTGCTCCAGGCCCGGTGGGCCCAGCAGGGCCGCGAGTGTTTCAAAATCCGCATCGGGATCGCGACAGGGCCGGTGCTGGCCGGCAACATCGGCTCGGAACGTCGCCAGGAGTTCACGGTCATGGGCTCGACCGTCAACCTGGCATCACGGCTCGAGGCGCTGAACAAGGAGTTCAAGACCACGGTCCTCGTCGACGAGAACACCTTCGCCCAGGTCGCGAAAGAGGTCCGGGCGATCCCACACGAGAACGTCCAGATCCGCGGCCTGGAAGGCAGGCTGCGCGTGTACGAGATCCAGGGCCTGATCCAGGCGGGGAAACCGGCCATCCCGGGCACCGTGAGCATGCGCGACCGCCTCGCCCCGACCCCCGCCGAACCCGCTTCCGCACCGCAGGAAGCACCGCCCGAGACTGGAGGAACCGATGAACCGTCCCGACCGGCTGATCCTGTTTGATATCGACGGAACGCTGCTTTCGGCCGACCGCAGCGGGTATCACGCCATCGAGCGTTCGATGGTCGAGGTGTTCGGCGCCGAGCGCGGCCTCGAAGGAATCCGGCTCGACGGCAACACGGATCTCAACGCGATCCGGCAGGTGTGCGAGCGGGATGGCCGCCCCTTCCCCGCCCCCGACGCGCTCTCGAAGTTCAAGGATCATTACGCCGCGATCCTGCGCCGGGAAATCGCGAACAGGGGCCACCTGAAGCCCGGCGTCGAAGTGCTTCTGCGGGCCCTCGCCGATTCGGGCCGCGCCTGTCTGGGGCTGGTGACGGGCAACATCCGGGAAGGCGCCCGCATCAAGCTGGAGCGGTTCGGCATCGACGGGTATTTTCCCTTCGGGGCCTTCGGCTGCGAACACGCGGCCCGGGCGGATCTGGTCGGCCTGGCGATGCGCCGGGCCGCCGAACGGACCGGCAGTGCCTTCCGGCCCGGCCACGTCACGGTGGTCGGCGACACGATCCACGACGTGGCTTCGTGCAGGCCCTGGGGTGTCCGGAGCCTGGCCGTCGCGACGGGATCGGCTTCCCGGCAGGAGCTGGAAACCGCCGGAGCGACGTGGGCCCTCGAGAATCTGGCCGATCTGAAAACCGTGCTGGAACTGCTTCTCGACGCATGAGCCCCGACCGGGAGACGATCGCCTTCTACGACGGCAACGCCGCGACGTATGCCGACGCATCCTGGAGTCAGGATCTGACGTTCCTGCTGGATCCCTTCTGCGCGCGACTGAAGCCGGGCTGCCGCGTGCTCGACCTCGGTTCGGGAGCGGGCCGCGACACCGAAGCGTTGTCTCGGCGCGGCTTCGCCTGCATCGCCCTCGACGCCTCGGCCGGGCTGCTCGGAGCTCACCGCGCCCGGGGAGGCCGGCTCCTGGTGCAGGGCGCATTCGAGCATCTCCCGTTCCGGCCCCGCAGCTTCGGGGGTGTCTGGGCGTGCGCCTCTCTCCTCCATGCGCCGGCCGCCCGGCTGACAGGTATATTGAATGATATATCTCTTTTATTATCCAGCGAAGGTATCCTTGCCGTCTCCCTGAAAGCGGGATCGGGCGAGAGCCGGGACGCCGAAGGCCGCCGCTGGACCTTTTTCGACACCGCCGGGGCGCGCCGGGCGCTCGAAACCGCCGGGTTCCGACTTCTCGAGGAGCTCCACAACGCCGACGCCGCGGGCCGCCCCGTGGAATGGATCAGCTTCCTCGCGACACCCGGCTGACACCCGCCTCATCCTCGGGATCGCCATCCCGGTCGACAGGAATGCCGGAAATCGGGTAAAGTGCGTCCAGGCGAAAGACATCAGCCGGAGGATCGAAGAGAGCGTGGAACACTATTCGTCGACGGATATCGTCCGGGCCGCGCGGGAACTGTCGCAGGCCACCCATGCCGAAATGGCGGAGCTTTGCCGCCTGCGCGAGGAACAGGCGACATGCCTGAACGAGACGACGCGCCAGCGGGACGAGGAGGGGCTCCGACTCACGATGGATCTCCTTCCCGGGCTGACCCGGGAGGCGCTGGAGCGGGCCGTCCGGCTGACCGGCTGCGTCGGCCTCACCCAGAACGACCTGATCGCCGCGCGAGAGGAGGATCGGCAGGCGCGCACCGCCGAACTGGCCGACCTCGAGGCCGATCCCCGGCTTGGCCGGGCCGATCACCTCATCGGGGATCTCACGATCCAGCGGGAAGGGATCGAACGGCAGGCAGCCCCGTTCCGGGAAGTCGCAGCCCGGGCGAAGCATCCCCGGCTGAACAGGCTGATCGAGCTGGGATACGATACGACATCATATAATATACCGTTCTGGCACCTGGAGTTCTACGACGACTGGAAGGAAGGCGACGAGATCCTCGAACGGTTCGCCGACTGCGAGAGATTCACCCAGGTGCGTGAGCGGGTGCTCCAGGCGTGGCGGAAGATCGAGGAGGCTGATGCCGCGATCGCCGGGCTCGACCGGCAGATCGGGGAATACACGGAGCTCAAGAACCAGGCGGCCGGTCTGCGCGAGTATCTCGACCGCCTCGACGAGGCTCACCTCGAACGCGCCCACGAGTATCTCCGCCTCTATCTGCTCGAAGGCGAGATGACCCGGATCGGCCCGTCTCTCGAAGCCGAGCCCGCCCTCTCGGCTTCATTCAAGAGGCTGCGCGGGCTTGCCGCAAAGGTCACGTATCTGGAACAGCTCGATGAGCAGCTCGGCATCGAGATCGCCCAGCTCGAACACCTGCGCGGGAAGGCGGATCACGATGCCGACAAGTGGCAGCGGCCGAAGCGCGCCTCCGAAACCCTCGAACAGACCGATTACGACCGCCGGTATGTTGCCCCCCGCGAGAAGATGCTCCGGCGGCGCGAACGGTATGCCCGCATGGGCGGGGCCCTGCGCTCCTACGGCGATTACGGCCGCGTGAGCTACGCGGGCAACATCCTCTGGTGGGACGTATTCACCGACGGCCGGTTCGACGGGGATTTCATCCCGGAAGTGCGCGAGTTCCGGCTCGACCATCCCGAGTATCACGGCCCCCACGGCCTCGACGGCGATGGGGATGCGGCGGCGGCGGAAGCCTCCCTGCTCCACGGCGGCGGCGGTGCGGCCGGCGGGTATCTCGACGCCTCCTGACCCGATGGGACAGACACTGCGCATCGTCAACTACGCCGTCAACGGCGCCGGGGTCGGACATCTCACCCGGCTGACCGCGATCTCCCGCTGGCTGCGGCGGTATGCGCGTGCCCTCGAAATAAAGCTTGAGATATGGTTTCTGACCTCGTCCGAGGCGGATGCCCTCCTGTTTCATGAGCGGTTTGCCTCGTTCAAGCTCCCGTCGAAGACGCTGGTCGGCGAAACCGAGATCGACAAGACCGCCTACCTGGCCCTCGCCAAGCAGTGGGTCTGGCACTCGCTCGGCCTGCTGCGCCCCGACCTGTTCGTCGTCGACTCGTTCCCGCGCGGCAGTTTCGGGGAGCTGCTGCCGGCCCTCGATCTGTGCCGGAAGCGCGCCTTCGTCTTCAGGCCGATGAAAGCCTCGTTCGCGGGGCGCCCCGAGTTCCAGGCGATGCTGCCGCTGTACGACCGCATCCTCGTGCCCGAGACGGATGCCCCCGTCCCGGTTCCCGAGACGGTCCGGAACCGCCTCAGCCACGTCGGCCCCATCCTGTCGCGCGAGCCGGTCGAACTGCTTCCACGGGAAGCGGCCCGCCGGGATCTCGGTATATCTAATGATTGTATTGCTATCTATATTTCCGCCGGCGGCGGAGGGGATCCGACCGCCGTCAACCGGCTCGAGGAGACGATCGCCGCCCTCGCGGACGATCCCTCGCTGCATCTCGTCGTCGGCGCCGGGCCGCTATACCGGGGCCGGCAGATTTCCGGCGAGCGGATCACCTGGCTGTCCGGCCTGGGCGCGGCCGAACGGATGGCCGGCCTCGACCTGGCCGTCTGCGCGGCCGGGTACAACACGTTCGGGGAGCTGATGCAGGCCGGGATTCCGGCCATCTTCCAGCCGCAGGAGAAGATCGCCGACGAGCAGGAGGCGCGGGCGCAGCGGGCCGTCGATGCGGGAGCCGCACGGTTCCTGCCGCCCGGAGCCGTATCGGAACATCTGCCGAAGCTGATCGATGCCTGGCGGGATCCGGCCGCCCGCAAACGGGCTTCGGAAGCCGCCCGGGGACTGATCCCGCAAAACGGGGCCCGGCGCGCCGCCGCCGAACTGCTCCGGCTGCTCGTCGCCGATGCGCGCGTCGACGAGGCCGAGGCCCTCGTCGGGGACGAGCTGATCCGGGCCGCAACCGAACGGAACCTGCCCGAAGCCCTCTTCATCGACACCGCTCAGGCCCTCATTCCTCCACGATCCCAGGATGCCTCCGGCCCCGTCGCCGACCCGGCTGAAGCCGGCGCGGCAGCCGTCCGGCTGGTCTCGGAGATCGCCGCGCGGGACGTTCCGGTCGAAACGGCCCTTCGAGCCATCCTCTTCCTGGCCCGCCGCCTCGGCACGGCAACCATCGAATGCCGGACGGATGCGGCACGCCGGCTGCTCGATGCAGCCGAGCCGTTCCATGACTGGCCGGGTATCCTGGCGCTGCTCCGGACGTTCGGCAACGAGCGCACCGACACCGCCGGCTTCATCTCAGAGCTGTGCCGGTACCTCGAACTCCTCCACCGCCACGGCGAGGATCCCTATCGGGGTATCGCCCGGCTTGCCGCCGCGTCCGCCGCCGCCGACGGCTCGAACACCGGCCTGCTCGAGGCGGCCATGCGGAGGTTCGCATGAATCCCGGGCCGGAAACCCTGCATCTCGACATCACCAACGGCTGCAACACCTCCTGCGTGACCTGCTGGGACCACTCGCCCCTCCTGACCACGCCGCGCGATCCCGCCTGGAAAAGCCGTCAGGCCGATCCCGAAGGCCTGGTGCGAATCGTGTCGGAGGCCGCCGCCCTCGGCTGCCTGCGCAACGTGATCGTGTCGGGCATGGGGGATCCGCTCACCCACCCGCGGGCGTTGTATCTGCTGTCCGAGCTGAAAGCCCTGCATCTGCGGGTGACACTCATCTCGAACATGCTCGCCCCGTCGGCGGCAGAACTCCCCCCGTCCTTTGCTGACACGATCCTCGTCGGCATCCACGCCGCCGACGCCGACGGGTATCGGGCCTTCCATCCCTCGGGCCCGGAAAACGGCTGGGAAACCCTCATGAACCGGCTTTCCGCCCGACGACGGGACGGCTGCCACGACCGCCATGTGCAGGTGATCTGCGCCCTGAACGCTCCGCAGCTCGTGCCGATGATCGAACTGGCCGACACCTTCCGGGCCGAACGCGTCAATTTCAAACTGGCAAGCCTGGCCCGGGAAACCGAGGCGGTCCGGATCACCGACGAGCAGCGCCGCCGCCTCCTCGCCGAGTGGATCCCCGCTGCGGCCGAACGCGCCGATCGCCTCTGCGTGCGACACAATCTGGCAACCCTCCGCGCCCAGGTCGAAGCGGGCGGGGCCGCAACGGCGCCGATCGCCTCGGTCGGCTGTCACATGGGCGATCGGTATGCCCGCATCGCCGTTGACGGCACCGTCTACTACTGCTGCAACACCGAAACGGCCATCGGCCGTCTCTCCGACGGGCAGGGGTTTTCGGAGCTGTGGCGCGGTCAGGACTGGAACGGCATGCGCGCCCGGCTCGCCCGGGGCGAGTATTTTCCCGGCTGCGCCCGGTGCGGCAAGTTCGAACAGAACGCGAAGATCGCGGTGAAGCTGCGCGCCGCCGGAGCAAGCCGGTGAGACACCCGACGATCGAGTGGCAGGTCATCGGCTCGTGCAATTATTCCTGTAGCTATTGTATTCAGAGCCCCGCTCACCGGAAGGGGATGCCCGACGCGGCCGCGATCGATGCATTCCTCGGCTTTTTCGGCCGTCTGCCGGAAGCCTTCGAGATCAAGATGAGCGGCGGAGAGCCGTTCACCCACCCCGCCTTCCTCGATGGAATCGTCGACCGGCTGATGTCGGAAACGCCCCACCGCGTCTCGGTGCTGACCAACCTGTCGGCGCCGCGCGAACGGCTCGAGCGGTTCGTCCGGCTGACCCGGGGAAGGCTGAACGTCGTTTCGGCTTCGCTCCATCTCGAGAGCGTCACGGCGGAGCAATTTATAGAGCATGCATTATATTTCAAGCACATTCTTTCTCCCGACGTCCGGTTCGTCATCAATTCGGTGCTCGTTCCCGGGCGCCTCGAGCGGATCGCGCAGGCGGCGGATCGGGTGCGGGCAGCCGGCCTGAGGTTCTTTCCCCAGTTGATGAAGACGAAAACGGGCCTGGCGAGGTATACGGATGCCGAGCGACCGCTGCTGGAACGCCTTCTCGGTGACGCCCCCGGCCCGCGACGCGCGAATCTCGCCCCGAGTTATCGCGGCAGGCGGTGTCATGCCGGCGTCGCGTATTTCGTCGTGTCCCAGAACGGCGACGTCTGGAGCTGTCGCACGGCGAAACGGCACGGCGAGGGGAAGCTCGGCAACGTCCTGGCGGGCAACGTCCGGCCGGCCGGCCAGCCCCGGATCTGCCCGTGGGATATCTGCCCCTGCACGGTGCCGGCAAATCGCGGCATGATCGAGGGGATCGGGGAGGACAACGCGGAATGAACCCGACCCCCCGGCCGGCGGAAGGGGTCGTGAGCTGGAACGTCACGACGGCCTGCAACCTTCGCTGCTCCTACTGCACCCAGCGCCACAAGGCGGATCGGGGACGACCTCCGCGATCCGCCGCGGGATTTCTCGCGGGGTTCGCGCGGCTGGACGGCCGCTGGGAGATCAAGATGTCGGGCGGAGAGCCGTTCCTGCACCCGGATCTGGACGCGATCGCCGGCGGCATTGCCCGGCTCGGCCACCGGGTCTCGATCGTGACGAACTTCACCGCCCCCCGCAGCCGGCTCGAGACGTTCGTCGCCGCCGCGTCAGGCCGCATCGGCATCGTGTCCTGCTCCCTCCATCTCGAACACGTGCGGGGCGAGGTGGAGCTCGCAGAGTTCATCGCCCGGGCCCTCTGGCTCTCCGGACGGCTGGCCGTTTCGGCCGATCCGGCCCTGCCGAAGCCGCATCTGTGCGTCACCTCGGTCGCAACCCGCGCCGCCCTGCCCCGTCTTCCGGCACTGGCCGGGCGGTTTGCCGACGCCGGGCTGACGTTCAAGATCCAGCCCGAGAAACAGAACCGCGACGTCATCCCCTACTCGGACGCCGAGCAAGAGCTCCTGCTGGCCCTGGGCGGCCACAACCTGACCGGGAAGATCGAGCACTCGTATCGGGGGCTTCCCTGCTGGGCCGGGGCGCGCTCGTTCATCCTCGACGATCTCGGGGGGGCCTGGCGATGCTACCCGGCCCGCCGGTTCCGCACCGAGTCGCTCGGCGACTTCACGGGGGAGCGGTTTGTCCTCGCCGACGAGCCCCGGCCCTGCCTTTACGCCCACTGCAACTGCACCGTTCCCATCGCGCGCGGTATGATGCCGCAGGGTTCCCGACACCACCAGGAGACGGAAGAATGAGATACAAGACGTTCCGCGCCCTCGTCATCATCGGCCTGATCGGCGCTGCCGCCGGCGGATTCCATATCTGGCAGCTCCGGAAGGAGCGGGCCGATCTCGAGCGGGAAATCCGAACCTTTCACGAACACCGCGATGAGGAACAACGGCAGATCGCCCTCATGGATCAGCAGCAGATGGCGGCCGCCACCGCCGATCCGGTCCCGGCACCCGATGCGCCCCCCCTTCCTGCCGGAGCCATCGTCCTGCGGCCGATGGATCTCGAGATTCTCGCCGCCGCAGCCGCGAACATTTCGGGCGACAAGGTGAAGGATGCGATCCGGGGCCGATCCTGGAAGGTCAATCTGTTCCGCGATGCCGGCCAGTCGAAGGTGAACCGCCTGAAGATCGATCTCGACCGCGACGACAAGTGGGACGAGAAGTGGTCCTGGGACCCCGAAGGCCTCCAGCGCCAGATCGCTCCGGCAGACGACGAACGATACACGGTTCAGACCTGGTACGACGTGAACCTGAACGCCTGGGTCGCGGAAAAGCCGTCGGTCGGAACGGCCCCCGTGGTCGCCGAAACGGCCCCCGGCATCCCTGCATCCCAAGCCGGTCTGCCGGATGGCGCCGTCGCGCTGCGACCGATGGACACGGAAATACTCGCCGCCGCCGCTGCGAATATTTCGGGCGACAAGGTGAAAGATGCGATCCGGGGCCGATCCTGGAAGGTCAACCTGTTCCGCGATGCCGGTCAGCCGAAGGTGAACCGATTGAAGATCGATCTCGACCGCGACGACAAATGGGATGAGAAGTGGAGCTGGAAAGAGGGCCGCATCACGCGCGAAGTCGCCTCGAACGATGATGAGAGCTACGATCGCCGGTTCCTTCTCGACACCGCGGCCAACGCCTGGCTGCCGAACTGACCTTTCTGGCCCCGTTTCAGGGGAAGGCGCGGCAGAGCATCGATTCGAACAGCGTGCCGGTCTTGCGGGCCTTGAGCAGGGCGATCGGTGACCAGTTGAAGGCATCCTGGCGCGGCTTGAACAGGGAAGCCATCAGGGGCCTGTTCATCCGGTTGAGATCGAGCGGCGGGGCTTCGGGCGCCCATTCCAACGTCACGGGAGCCTTCACGGCCCAGTATTCGCGGCCGCCGACGGGGCTTCCATACCTCGCGGGCACCAGGCCATTGTCGGCGAAAGCGACCAGCAGAGGCTCGAGCGCGGCAACCGTGCTCGGCAGCGTGTCATGCATCAGCACGACCCCGCCCCGGCCGCCGCTTCCCAGGTGCAACTGGCGTTTCACGTTTTCGCAGGTCCGGATCACACTGCGATTGCGCCAGTCGTAGGGATCGACCGACCAGAGCATGACATCCATTCCCTCCTGCCGGACGGCCTGAAGCACGCTCTGATTGAGGCCTCCGTAGGGGGGCCGGAAAACACGCGGCCGGACACCGGCGACCTGGTGCACGAGCGCATTCAGAGAGCGAATCTCCTCGAGAGCCTTTTCGACGCCGGCAGGGGCGAGGTTCGCATGATGAGCGGTATGATTTCCGATCACATGCCCTTCGTCCCGCATCCGGCGCACGATTTCGGGGTATTTGCGCACGTTGGTGCCGACGACGAAGAAGATGGCCTTCAGATCGTGCTTCCGCAGCGTCTCGAGAATGGCGGGTGTCGTATGCGGATTGGGACCGTCATCGAACGTCAGCAGAAACTGGCGGTTGCGTCCCATGGTCGAGACGATGAACTGGCGGTTGTAGAAGACACTCCCCCCCTCGGTCGGCACGGCGGGAACGGCCTGGTCGGCGAGATCCCGGTTGGCGGCAGCGGCAGGGGCGAGTTCGGCACGCGGCGTCAGATTCGTTCCGGCGGGAACGGCTTCGAGAGCCGCCGTTCCGAAGGCCAGAAGGGCGAGACAGAGCGGAAGAAAACGCGCAGCGGAAAACATATGCGTACTCATGGCAGTCAAGATATCGGCATCCGGAATCTCATTTCTGAGAGGCAGACGTATGGTATGCTGACGGAGCAGATACGGCAACCATCGTTTCGGCATGATATGAGGCATCGCAGGTGATGAAGAACCGATTCACACGCATCCCGGCGCTCGCGGCACTCGTGGCGCTCGTTCTGATCGGCCCGTTTGCGGGGCTGAGCCGCGCCGGGGACATTCACGAGGCAGCCAAGGCCGCGGATCTCGAGCGTATCGCCGAGATTCTCGACCGGACCCCCCGGGAAGTGAACTCGGTGACCATCTCCGGCATGACGCCGGACGGGTACCGGATGAGCCCCCTCCACTGGGCCGCCCGGATGGGCCATCTCGACGTCGCACAACTGCTGCTCGAGCGCGGAGCCGACCCGCAGGCCCGCACCTCGCGCGGGATGACCCCGCTGCACATGGCCGCGCTGCGCGGGAACGCCTCGATGACCGGCTTCCTGTTGGAACACGGCTCGAAAGCCACGGCCACCGACAGCTTCGATGCCACCCCGCTCCATCTCGCCGCCGTTCACGGCTCGGCTCCGACGATCGCCGTGCTGCTGCGACACGGCGCCGATCCCGATGCGCCGGGAAGCCATGGCGCCACGCCCCTGATCGAGGCCGTCCGCCAGGGTCATGCCGGAGCCGTGTTCCTGCTCGCTTCCGCGGGGGCAGACCTGACCCGGGCCGACGATGCCGGGGAAACGGCCCTGCATGCCGCCGTCCAGTGCCGCCAGCCGGTGATGCTCCGGTTTCTGCTCTCGGCCGGTGTTCCCGTCTCCGCCGCCACCCGCACGGGACGGACCGCGCTTCACCTGGCGGCCCAGGATCCCTGGCCGGAAGGGGCGGAGCTGCTTCTCGCCGCCGGCGCGCCGCCCGATCCGACGGATCCCGAGGGGAACACGCCGCTGCTGCTCGCCGGCAGAAAAATATACTGGGAACTATCCCTGTCCCGAACCCGCTCACGCGACTGGATCGACACGTTCGACCGGATGCTGACGCTTTTCGTCCGGCACGGCGCCGACACGGAACGCGCGGCCCGCGACGGGACGACGATCGGCACCCTCGCCGCCTTCATCGTCGGCACGCCCCGGTTCGAACGCCTGATCCGTGATGCGAAACGGCGCTGAGCGAGGAGTCGCCACGTGAACACGCCCCGCCGGCCGCTCGTTCCGGCCCCGATGCCGTTCGTGGGCCTTGCCCTCGCCGTCTCTGCGCTGCTGTTTCTGCTCTGGGACGTCGCCGCGCCGGTGGGCACCTGGAATATATTCATCCCTATTCCTTTTGAAGCGACGGGCACGGCTGACCGACTCGACCCCGCTCTCGCTCCCGCCAACCTTCTCGCGGAGTATCGGGCGACCGTCGTGGCCGCCATCAACATCCCCGGGAACCCCTCGTCGCCGGTCTGGAATGTCATGATCGCCTCCGAACCCCATCCCGGGCTTCTCCTGACCCTCACGGCCCCCTGCACGTCAGCCGTCGCGGACGCCGCCCGCAGGATGCCGGCCCGCGCCGTGAACGAGATCGACCGCCGACGCGGGGATCTGTTCAGCCGTCTCGGCCTTCAACTGGCCTCTGAGGCCGAACGCATGGAGGAGCGGCTGGCATCGGCAGCAGACGGGGCGGGCGGATTTCCCGACGGAGACCAGCTCCGGAACCTCGAGCGCCGCGCCGGAGCCCTCGAGCGTGAGCGCCAGGAGCTGCTGAGCCAAATCCTTCTGATCGAGAAACGGCTTTCCCCGGGAAAACGGCCGGCCGTCTCGCGTTCTTCCAGAAAAAAGGCGAGAGGGGTCAAGACCACAACCGAACCAGGCGGGAAGTGGGCCGGCGGCGCCCGGATGGCGCTGTCCAGCCGAACCTCTCTTCGAGCCCGTCTCCGGAAAACGCCGGCTCGCCGGCGCCCCCCCGCAGCTTCCGCGAAACTCTCCAGGAACCGGCTTCAGCAGGAACTCACCCGCCTCAGGAGCGCCCTCGAGACGGCCGACCGGAATCTGCTCGAACTCGCCCAGGAGCGCCAGGGGCTCGCTCTCCGGCACGAACGGAAATCCGGTGCCGATGCGGAACTCACGCGGATCGATGACGAGAATCGCCGCCTGGCCGTGCTGTTCGAAGCCGGGTATGCCAAACCCGACCCGGCCAGGGCCGTGACCTCGGCCCCTCCGCTTCACCTCCGCGTCTGGAGCGCCGCCCGCCCCGTCGCTCTCCTGCTCGGCTTTCCTGTCGCCTGGCTGATTCTGGGGCGGCGCCGGACCGGAACACCAGGCAGGGCCTATGCAGACACGGGGATCTCCCTGCTCGGCACCCTTCCCGCCCTCCTCCCGGAAACCCTGGAAGAGATGCTTCATCCCGCCTGCTTCGCCGCCGCCGCGCCCCGGGAAGCCCTCGCGATAAGAAACATATGTCTATATATCAAACAAAATACCGAGGAGGCCGGCCGGAAAACCCTGGCGATCGTCGGAACCCACCCCGGGTGCGGCACTTCCGCCGCGGCCGCCCTTCTCACGGCGGCCCTGACCAACGAACTCCACCACATCCTTCTCCTCGATCTTCACTGGGCCCGACCGGCCCAGCACCGCCTCTGGTGGATCCCCTGGAACCCCGGAGCCGTGTCCTGGCTGGCTTCCACCACGGTTCCGGCATCGATCCGCACCGGCAACCAGGGCGAAGCCCCGCGGGCGGTCGTGATTCCCGCCGGCCCGCGCCCCCCCGATCCCGAAACGGCGCTCGCCTCCGCGCCCTGGCCAAAATGGCTTTCGGGTTTTCCCGGCCGACCGGCAGAACTGCTGATCGCCGACACCGGCAACCTCGACGAGGCCCCCGAAACGCTTCCGCAGCGGCTCCAGGCCTTTGACGCCGTCGTGCTCGTGACCTGCCCCGACTCCGAAGACCGGGTCAAGCGTGCTCTGAACCTCCTGGAACCCACGCAGAAGCCCCTCCTCGGGATTCTGCTCACCGAGATCAGGGAACAGACGGCATGAACCCGTTCCGCCGATGGGCCCTCGTTCTGCTCCTGGCCGCCACCCTCCTCCTGCCGGCGGCCCCCGCCGCCTGTGACACGCTCCAGATCCTGATGCCGTCTCGCCTGAACCACCCGTCATGGGTCCTGGACGCGCTCCGGCAACGGTTCGCCACCCTCCTCGACCACGAGGTCACCCTCCACCTCCTTCCGACAACCACCGATCTGGGGCCGGTGGACGTCGCATCCGTCACCCTCCTGATGATCGAGGAAGGCACCCATCTCGCCTCCGTCCCCGCGAGCATGCGCCCGACCCCGATCTATTTCGACGTGTTCTGGATGCTCGGCACCCGCCTCGACCTGCTCGCGCCCGTCGCCTCCGCTCCCCCCACGACACTGGCCGAGTTTCAGACATGCCTGGAGCGGCTTCACCGGCTCCACCCCGAGCGGTTTCCCTGGTTCGAATCCCTCGAGGCGCCGCTGACCCTGTTCCGGCTGCGCCAGACCATGCGGAACGGCTCCGCCGACCCGGCTGCGGCCCTGCTGCAGAAAGCCCTCGACCGGAAATGGCTGAACCCCTTCTCCCTCGAATCCGATGAAACGCTGGCTTGCGAGGTGCTCGAAGCCGGCGATGCCGTATTCTCCTCGATCTGGATCCCCGCAAGCCTCGTCTCGGCCCCCCCCGCTTCGCAGCCCATTCCCGCTCCGCACGAGTCGGGAAATGAGCCGGCGGCGCCCGGATGGCGCAGTCCAGCCGGATTCATCCGGTTTTCCCCCTTCCCGGGAGAAATCGGCCCCGCTCCGGTGCCCCGCATCCGCCTGCGCCTCTGGGCCGACCACGATGACCGCCGCTGGTCAGCGGCCCGGATGCCCCCCTTCCACCCCACCCTGGATCTGCAAGACGCGGTGTTCCTCCCCTGCGACATCCCGTCTGAACGGCTCTGGGTCAAGCGCGACAGCTCGCGCTTCTTCAACCGCCTGATCGAAGGCGACCTCTGACGGAAACGACCATGTATCGCTCCCTCCGCGTCAAGATCCTCTCGGTGCTCTTCCTTGTGATCGCCGCGCTCGGCTTCGTTTTCAACGAGAGCGCGACCCGTCTCATCGTCGAAAAGACCGAAGAGATCTTCCAGGAACGCGTCGACACGCTTCTCAGCTCGATCCGATCCTACTGGGAAGCCGAAAAGAACCAGGTCCTCCGCTCCGCGACCCTGTTCTCCGAGTCGGACAAGCTGGTGAACTACTCGGTCTACGGCCTGACCAACCTGCTCCAGAAAGAGATGCGCCGGCTTCTCGCGAACTCCGGCTACCACGAGCTCAGACTCCAGCTCAAAACCGGCCTGATCCTCTCGACCCGCGCGCTTCCCGTGTTCGGCCCCCCGATCGTCATCACGAATCCGCGCATGACGCTTTCCCGGCTCGATATCTCGGTCATCGGGGATCGGTTGATCCTCGGCGCGACGGTGCCGATCTTCAAGACCGAGGAGTTCATCGGCTACCTCACCCTGCAGCGCGAACTCGACGACAACCGCATGCGGCGCATGTCCCGCAACCTCATCGCCGACGTCACGATCGCCGTGAGGGAAACGGTGCTCGCCTCCTCCCTGGGCGGCCAGGCCCGCCAGGATTTCGCCGCCGCCATCGGCCGCCAGCCGGACCGCCCCGAGCGCATCTTCACGCTGCGCCTCGCCGGGGTCTCCCACTCGATCGGCCAGATCGAGCTGGGCGAAACGATCGACAAACAGTCGTTCCGCATCTACTGCGCCACCTCCCAGGAGCGGATGCTGGCGATGGTGTCCAGCGCCCGTGGCCAGACGTTCGGCATCACGATTTTCGCGCTCGCGATCGCCCTGTTCATCTCGTTCCTCTTCTCGGAAAAAGTCCTGCTCGGCCGCATCCGCCAGGTGCGCGACGGCGCCCAGCGCCTCTCCCAGGGCGATCTCTCCTACCGGCTCCCCGAACGCGGCCGCGACGAGCTGGGCGATCTGGCCGGCTCGTTCAACGAGATGGGCGCCGCCCTGCTCAGCAACCGCGAGCATATCCAGCAGACGATCGACCGGCTCGAGACACTGAAAACCTACATTCAGAACATTCTCTCCAGTCTCAGCACCTCGGTCATCACCTTCGACCGCAGCGGCCGGGTGGAAACGGCCAACGGGGCCGCGCAACGGGAGCTGGCAGGCGTCTTCCCCCCCGAACCCGGTCTGCCGTTCAACCGCTTCCTGCGCGTCGTCCGGCGCGAATCCCGCCGGCCGCTCCTCCGGGCCCTCCGGCGGCTGCTCGAACACGGCGAGGAAGGCGCCCCCGTCGACATCCAGTTCGATCTCGGTGACGGCCGGGGCGTAAAGATCATGGAAACCCGGTTCACCTACCTGCGCGACGCCGATCTGAAGCCCTACGGCATGGTCATGACGCTTGACGACATCACCCAGCGCCGGATCATCGAGCAGCAGCTCTACCACGCCGACAAGCTCAGCTCGATCGGCCAACTCGCCGCCAGCGTCGCCCACGAGATCAAGAACCCCCTCGCCTCGATCAAGACGCTCGGCCAGCTCCTTCAGGAGGAAACCGAAACGAGCGACACCCGGCGCGAGTACATAGACGTGATCGTCTCCGAGGTGAACCGCCTCAACGGCGTCGTCGAGCAGCTGCTCACCTACGCCCGCCCCGAGCGCTCCAGCGTCCGGCGCATCCGGCTCGCCGATCTCATCGGCCCGGTTCTCGCCCTCGTCGACCACGAGGCCGATCGCCACCGCGTCGCACTCGCCGCCGAATATCCGCCCGAGATGGAGATCTTCGTTGACGCGGAAAAGATCAAACAGGTATTGTTGAATCTGATATTCAACGGGATCCAGGCAATGCCGGACGGCGGCAGGGTCACGATCACGGCCCGCGAGGATGCGACCAGCCCCTGGTCGGTCATCGAGGTGTCCGACACCGGAACCGGCATGCCTCCCGACGTTGCGGCACGCGTGTTCGACCCGTTCTTCACGACCAAACAGCGGGGAACGGGCCTCGGCCTGGCCATCGTCAAGAAGATCGTTGATCTTCACGGCGGCCGGATCGAGGTCGAAAGCCGACCGTCGGCCGGGACGACGTTCTCGATCTATCTGCCGCGGGAAAGGAAGGAAACCTGAGCGATGGCATTCCAGTCAAACAGCATCCTGATCGTCGATGACGAGAAATCGATCCTCTTCAGCCTCAAGGCCGCCCTGACCAAGGAGGGTTACACCGTCCGGACGTCGGAAAGCCCGCAGGATGCCGTGAAACTCGTCGAACCCGGCGCCTTCCAGGTGATCATCTCGGATTTCAACATGCCCGGCATGAACGGCGTCGACCTGCTCCGACGGGTGAAGCAGGTCGATCCGGAGGTCGTCTTCATCCTGATGACCGCGTTCGGCAGCGAGAAGCTGGCGATCGAGGCGATGAAGGAAGGGGCATACGACTACTTTTCCAAGCCCTTCGACATCGAGGAGATGCGCGTCATCGTCGCGAAGGCCTGCGAGCGGTTCACGCTGGCCTGGCAGAAAAAAAATCTCGAGGAGCGATTCCTCACCGAGCCCGAATCCGACCGGATCATCGGCGTCTCGGCCCAGACGAAGCTGGTCAAGGAGCGGATCGAGCAGGTCGCGAAAAGCGACATCACCGTCCTGATCCAGGGGGAAAGCGGCACCGGCAAGGAACTGGTCGCCGAGGCGATCCAGCGCCAGAGCCTCCGCGCCAGCGGCCCGTTCGTCAAGCTCAACTGCGCCGCCCTTCCCGAGAACCTGATCGAGAGCGAGCTGTTCGGGTACGAGAAGGGGGCCTTCACCGGCGCCGCGGGCCGCAAGCGCGGCAAGTTCGAGGTCGCCAGCGGCGGCACGATCTTCCTCGACGAGATCGGCGACATGTCGCTCAACACGCAGGCGAAAGTGTTGCGCGTGATCCAGGAGCGCGAGATCGAGCGACTGGGCGGCAACGACCGGATCAAGGTCGACGTGCGCCTCATCGCCGCCACCCACCGGGATCTCAAGGCCATGATCGCCCAGGGCCAGTTCCGCGAGGATCTCTTCTACCGTCTCAGCGTCGTCAACGTCGCCCTCAGCCCCCTCCGGGAGCGGCCCGAGGATATCCCGCTGATGGTCGAGCACTTCGTCAAGATCGCCGCCGAAAAGCTGGGCCGACCCCTCGCGGGCGTCACCCCGCGCGCCATGACGGCCCTGAAGAACTTCAAATGGCCCGGAAACGTCCGCCAGCTCGCCAACATCATCGAGGGCGCGGCCGTCTTCGCGAAGGGCAGCCAGATCGATCTCGACAACCTCCCCGAGGAGGTGAAGCTCGGCTTTGTCCCGGAATCGACCACCTCGAACCTCGATTGGATAGCTTCTGAAATAGAAAAAGGTCGGACTCTCGACGAGATCGTTGCCAACATCGAAAAGGAGATGATCTCCCGGGTGTTGCGCGCCACCGAAGGCAATCAGTCCCAGGCCGCCCAGCGCCTCGGCATCAAGCGCGGAACCCTGCAGTACAAGATGAAGAACTACGGCCTCTCCTGAGCCCGGCCCCGAACGCCGGAGCCCGAATGTTCCCCAGGCATCGAAGGCCCGCTAATGCGTTCGGCGCGTTCTGAAGGACATCCGTGTCCATCTGTGTCATCTGCGCCATCTGCGGATCGTCCCCGGACCGTCCCGCCGTTGTTTATTTTTTGTAATATATCACCCAGAGTTTGTATCCGGGAACGTCGGCCGGCCGGGTGACGCGCACTTCGATGTCACCGCCAGTCGTGGTGGCTCCGTCATACTCGACCACGTCGACGGCAAAGCCCGGCATCGGAAGCGCAAGGGCATCGATCGGCGCTTCCCCGTAGGTGAGGTGCTTCACGCCGTCCACGCCCGACACCCCGTTCCGGAGGGCGATATCCCGGAACCGGTGGGCTTCGGCCGAGAAGCCGGGCAGCGACGACGACAGCCCCAGATCGTCGCAGTACAGGGCCAGGGCGAACTCGTTGAACAGCGTCTCGATGTTCGCGGTTGCCGGAACGGCATTGTTGCGCAGATACGCATTGATGTCGGTGAACCCGCTCACCCCGTTGTTCCGCTCGAGCTTCTGGATCGCGGCATACCCGCCGCACCGCTCGTACAGATACTGGATGAACAGATACGAAACGCCGTAGCTCCCGAGCCCGGCCTCTTCGGGCCAATGGTTCAGGGAAACGGTCTGCGGGCCGCCCAGATAGGCCGCCACCTGACTGACCGGCGTGGGCATCTTCTGCGGGAAACCGAAGCCCACCACCTGCTGCGCCCAGACCGACAGACCCTCGTTGAGCCAGGTCACCCCCTGGACACCCTTCTGGTTGTCATACATCATGTGCTGCAGCTCGTGCGCCAGGACGCCCCGGAAATCCGATGGATTGTTCTTGAACGCCTGGTCCCACAGGTAGATGATCTCGGTGCCCGCCGAGTGCTCGGCCGCCGCATTCTTGTCGCGGGGATTATAATACCCTAACGTATATAAGCCAGATGAATTGTTCCGGTTGATCTGCGAGGTCAGGAACAACACGATGCGCGGCTGACCGTCGACGTTCCCCTCGGGATACGGCTGATGCAACGGCAGGCCGTCCCAACAGGCGGTGGCGAGCGTCGAACGAACCTGGTCGAACCAGCCCGCGATGATCTCGGCATCCGAAGCCACCAGGACCGAGTCCGAGGCATCCAGATATACCAGACAGTGGGTCCCGGTTGCCGCCAGGGTGCCGGTCGCCAGCACGTCGTTGGCCGGAAGCATCGGATCCGCACTGTTCAGATCGAGCATCCAGAACGTCGTCGAGGCCGGCGCCGAATCGAAAACGCTCGCCCTGACGCCTCGCCGCGATGCACGCCGTCCATCGTCGGCGATCCGGGACCGGATCATCGGGCCGATATCGGCGAAACCTCTTCCCGAGATGATCGGCGCCGGTCGCTGGCTGATCCTTCGGGATGCCGGCAGTTGCGGAATATCGCCCGTCTGACCGCCCATGATCCCCGTGAAGATCCATGGATAACTGCCGTCGAGGGGCGTGTTCTGGTCCCCTGCCGTCACGGAGACGAACGCAAGACGCTCGCCGGGCTCGAGCGAAGCCAGATGCAGGATACCATCATTCGCAACCGGCGAGTTGAAGTAGTCATACACCCCATACACGGAAAGGGTCGTCAGCGTGGTGTCATACGAGGTCCAAGTGATGGGTGATGTCTGATACCCATTGATCTCCACCCGAATCGGAACACTCTGCCCGGCGGGCACGACGTCCACCGATGGGGCTTTGAACGTGATCTTGGTTTTCGAGATCGAAAGGATCTCGTTTCCCTGCACCGTCTTGGCATCGCCGATCCGGACCTTCGTCACCCCGCTGTCCGGCACGAAGTTTGTTCCATACAGGGTCAGCGTCTTGCCGGGAATGCACCGTCGCGGGCTCAGATGCACCAGGGTCGGCTGAATGGTGATGGTGACACTGGAAATGCCGTCGAACTGGTATTCGGGGCTGTTGATCGAAACCTCGAGCAGTCCGGTTTCCGCCTTCGCGGGAAGCTGGATCCGCAGATCTCTCCCGGCTGTCGTATAGCCGAGCACCGTGCAGTCCAGGCCGTTGAGACGGACACGGTTCGAGGCACCGACGGGATGGAAATTCCGTCCATACAAGGTCACGATGCCGTTGGGCACCGAACTTGTCGGGATGACTTCCCGTGCAACCGGTTTCGCCGTGAACACGACGGCCCGGGTTTCGTGCGATGGCTCGCCCCCGATGATGATCTTCACCTCGCCCGTCTCGACCTCGTCAGGGAGGCGGATCTCGACGACACCGTTGTTTCCCGAGTTCCAGTCGATGATTTCGGCGGCCTTGCCGGCAACCGTCACCCGTCCGCGCGCGGCTCCGATGCCGCGGCCGATGACGGAAATCCGTTCCCCGTCGGTCCCGAAGGCCGGCGAAAGCGACACGACCTCGAAATCCCGGGAAGCCGTGGCCGTCGCTTCCGATAAGGTGAAATTCACGTTTTCGGTGATGATTCCGGGGCGAATCCGCACCCCTTCACGATATCCCGGCTGGAATCCTGGGGCACGCGCCACCACGCGGTAATCCCCGGCAGCGAGGTTGAGCATCAGGTAACTGCCGTCGCTGGCAGCGATTGCCTGGTGCTCTCCCGCTTCGACGATGGCAGCAGCCACGGGAGCCGGTCCCGAGGCAAGAACGGCCCCCTTCAGACCACCGGCTTCAAGATCCGCGAGGAACTGTCCGCCGCTTCCCGAGTCGTCTCCCGTCGAGTTCACCCCACCGCACCCCGTCACACAGATCAGTGCACAAGCGAGGATCACGAGGAGGACGCGGTGCTCGGAAAATATTTTTCGGGGCACGCTCGAAAACATTGCGACTCCCTTGCAGAGCGGCTGCGAGTGGTGTAGAAATTCGAAAGAATTCTGACAGATCCTCCACCCCCTGTCAAGTTTGGGGCACTTCGTGCCGAAATCTCTAGGGAGAAATTCTGTGTTCACGGTGCCACGTTCCAGAACGACAGGAGATACCTTTATGAGGCAGACAAACAGATCCACCCATCCCGCTCATTCTCTGAAAGGGAGCCGTGCGGCAGTCGCTCTTCTGCTGCTCGTGCTTGCCGGTGTCGGCACGCTGTTCGCCGACGTCGACGGGGTCACTCTGACCGTTGATACCGACCCCGCGTACGCTTCGGGGATGATCTTCAACGGTGGAGCCAAGATCACCCTGAAGGCCGCCTGGACGAAGGGCGACACGCCGCCGTTCGGGGCGACCTTCAACACCGGAGGGAGCGCGATCGGCACCGTCAACACCTCCGACAAGCAGGCCCAGTTCATCACCACCGGCGCGTCCCTGGGCGCCGGCGACAAGGATTTCTCCGTCTCCGTCATCGAAACATCCGTTCCGAATGCCGTCTCGAAGCAGGCGAACGGCAACCGCACGGTCTCGATCAACACGGAAGCCCCGGCCATCACCGTGACGCTTGAAAACGGCTCGACCTTCTCGAACCAGGCGCCGAACAATGTCGTGAACTTCACCGTGCGCAGCTCGAACAAGGATATCGCCGGAACCCCCGATGTGACCGTTTCCCCCAGCGCCGGCACGGCTCTGGCACCGGACGGCACCCCGACGGCCCGCGAAGCCAAATACAAGCTCACCCTGAGCTCGGCCACGACCGGTCAGTATACGATCCGCGCCGTCTGCAAGGACACGACCCAGCCGGCCGAATCCGCCAACACCGGCTCCGGTCAGAACGCATTCAACGTCATCAACGAGGGCCCCTCGGCGGCCGCCATCTCGAAAGTGCTTCCCCAGAGCCCGACCCACCTCTCCTCCGTGACGCTCGAAGGCACCCTCTCGAGCACCATGAAGACCGTCGCCATCTACGAGGGCGGCGCGAAAGTCGCCGATGCGACCGTGAATACGACCGCTCTCACCTGGTCGGCCACGCTCACCGGCCTCACCGAGGGCGCCCACAAGTATGTCGCCCGCGGGAAAGATGCGCTCGGCAACGAGTCGGCCGGCTCCAGCGAGTTCGAGGTGATCATCGACCAGACCAAACCGGCCGCGCCCGTGCTGAACCAGCCCAAATCCCCCACGTCCAACCCCGTCATCACGATCACCGGCACCGGTGCCATCGACGGCGGCACGATCAAATCGACGCCCATCACCGTCATGCTGTATGACATGACGGGCCAGATCGCCAGCACCACCGCAAATGCCGACGGCACCTTCACCTTCGCCAACGTCACCCTCGCCAACGAGGGCGATAACATCCTCTATGCCCGGTGCGAAGACAACGCCAAGGGCTCGCCCGGGAACCTCTCCGACACCTCCGCCTCGATCCGCGTCGTCCTCGACACGAACTCGACCGGCGGGACCCAGGTCAGCTCCGTCGTCATCGCCCAGGGAACCGCCCTCGCCAGCACGAGCGTGCCGTTCCCGGCCACCACCTACCTCGGAACCGGCGACTACTCGGTGCAGGTGCTCTTCGCCGAGAACATGGATCGCACGGTCATCCCGAACATCGCCGTGAAACCCCAGAATGGCGGCGAGACGATCTCGAACTCGGGAAGCTGGGTCGCCTCGAACACGTTCGTCGGCAAGATCTCGATTCCGTCGGGCCAGGGCGCCACCTGGGACGGCCAGGCCGGCCTGCGCATTTTCGGCGCGAAGGACGCCGCCGGGAATCTCCAGGACGAATACAACCAGGCCGGCGCGTTCAACATCGACACCACCGCCCCGACCACCACGATGGATTCGATGGAGACATTGTATATCTCCAGCAATACGACCTCCATCACCCTCAAGGGTGTATCGAACGACGCCGGCTCGCTCGTCGGCTACGTCGAGATCGCCACGGCGCCCTTCGACGGCGTGCCCCCCACGAGCGGTCTGCGGGTTCCGATCTTCAACGGCCCCACCGTGAACTGGTCCCACAACTGGGATGTTTCGACCCTCGCCGCCGGCAAATACAAGCTCTGGGCCTATGCCGCCGACCAGGCGAAGCCCAACCCCAACGTCGAGGCGAAGGTGAATTATCGCACCCTCATCGTCAGCAAGGGTGCCCCGACCGTCGTGCGCATCAGCCTCGACGATGAAATCGCCGATCTGCCCACCACGAGCATCGTCTCGGTCGCCAGCGACGTGACCAAGATCACCGCCGTGGCGCAGGATGGCGGCACCGCCGGCCTGAATCTCGCCGTTCCCCCGACCCTGCTCACCCTGGTGCATGATGCCACCGGCAAGAACATCACCGGCAACTTCAGCAACAACGGGGCCGACACGATCACCTTCACCTTCCCGAAGCTGACCGACAACGGCACCTACACGATCTCGTTCCAGCCGATCGACAAGGCCGGCAACCAGGCCGTCGCCGTCGCAACCCGCTCCTTCGCCCTCGACACGGCCGGACCCGACAACGTGAACTTCATGCCCGGCAACGGCATCGCCGTGAACGACACCTATCCCTCGATCCACGTCGACCAGGTGTGGGCCTCGATCGACGATCCGAAGGCCGACTACGGCAAATCCACCATCGAAGTCGCCTACAACGGCATCAACGTCGGGAACCAGCTCTCCAACGCCTCGACGACCGCCGTCATCTGGGACCTCTACGGCTCCGTCGCCTCGGCCCCGAAGGATCAGAGCGGAGACGGGCGCTACGACGTCACCGTGGTTCCGCGCGACATCAGCGGCAACACCGGCGCTTCCCGCCGCTCGTATTTCTACCTCGACACCCAGGCACCTGCCGTGACGGCCCTCTCGAACGCCTCGGGATCCTGGGTCGGCATCGAACACAAGACCCTCACCCTGACCATGTCCGACGCTCCGGCCGATCTGGTCAAGCATCACGGCGCGAAGACCGCCCAGGACTCCACCTGGCAGAGCGGCTCCGGGACCGGCCCGAACGCCGCCGCCTCGACCTACACCGCGACCCTCGACGCCACCGTGGCGAAGGGCGTCGCCCAGAGCAACAGCCTCCTCGCGATCACCCGCCCGGCAGCACCGGCGGCCGCCGAAGGCGTGGCGACCCTCACGATGCATGCCGAGCTGGCCGACATGGTGACCAACCTCAGCCCGAACATCCGGACGATCGACTTCAATTATTTCTTCGACTATAAGCGGCCGTCGTTCACCTTCACGAAGCCGCTCGCAGGCAAGAAATACTGCAAGACCTCGCTCACCGTCGAGGCTTCGACCGCCGATCGCGGCACCGCCCCCAACCTCCAGATCATCAAGGCGGAAGTCACCGACGCGGCCGGCAACTGGGTCTCCATGACCAATGCCCCCGCCCTGCCCTCCAATCCATCCACCGGCACCATCGTCCTCGACATCTCCTCCTGGACCGACGGCACCAGATCCGTGAAGGGCCACTGCACGGACCGGGGCAACAACCTGTCGAGCAAGAGTGAATCGGCTGAATCCGGCTCCGATGAGGAGGTGCAGATCGTCGTCGACCGCACCCCGCCCGCCGTGCCGACGCTCATCCTGCCCCTCAACGGCAGCGCCACCCGTCTGCGCAGCCAGCGGTTCAAGTGGAGCCAGTCGACGGATGCCGACCGGTATCTGATCCAGATCGCGGATGACTCGGCCTTCAACAACATCCTCAACCACACCTCGAACACCTACGGCCTCTCGGGCCAGGTCACGATGACGAACGAAGCCACCTTCACCGCCCCGAAGGACGGCACCTACTACTGGCGCGTCGCCGCGATCGAGACGTGCGCCGACGGTTGGAATATCAGTGCCTATTCAACGACCTTCCATGTCCTCGTCGACTCGGTCAAGCCGAAAGTCCTCTCGGTCAGCCCCACCCCCTCGACCGGCAACAAGATCACGACCGGCATGGTGACCTTCACCCTCCGGTTCAACGAGAAGATGGATACCACCATCACCCCCACCGTCACCCTGACCTCGGCCGGCGGCCAGGCAATGCAGGTCGAGCAGATCAGCTTCACCGAAGACACCTGGACCGGCACGACCGTCATCCCGAAGGACAACAGCGCAACCTACGACGGGAACGCCACCATCGCGATCGCCGGCGGCAAGGACCTCGCCGGCAACGAGATGGAAGCCGACTCTACGAACATGGTCGTGATCAACACCGGCCCGGCCTTCGAGATCAAGATCTTCTCGAACCCCGCGCACGAGTATGAAATCATGATCGTCTCCCGCTCCACCGAACCCCTCCAGAGCGCGCCCGCCTGCTCCGTCACCCAGGGCGGATCGGCCGCTCCGGTCACGATGAACTTCCTCAAGGAAAAATACTACGCGGGCTCCTATCGCATCGATCCCGAGCAGGCCGGCAAGGCGTATATCGATCTGACCGGAACCGACCTGCACGGCATGATCGGCAAGGGCTCGGTCCAGTTCACCGTCGCCAACCTCACCCCGGATTCGCGCATCAGCCTCAAGACCGCCGACGGTCTCGCCAGCCTCGATGTGGCGACCGGCACCGTCGCGAAGGCGGCCGGCCTCTACATGCTGTCCCGCAACGACCTCGACAACGGCGGCACCAGGTCCCCGCTCGCGAAGATCCTGCCCTCGCTGCTGAAAAACGCGGTGGCCAACACCTCCTCGCCGGAGCTCGTCGAAGTGCTGCCCCTCGAAGAGGTCGGACCCTCCTCGCTCCGCCTGAACCGCCGCATCTGGTATACGGCCTCGGTCAAAAACCTCAAGCTGAACGTGCCGGCCGACAAGGTCCACCTGTATCGCCAGGTGAACGGCAAATGGATCTTCGTGGGCGGCGCCCTCAAGGGGGAACAGATCGTCGCGCAGCTGGGCGGCCTCGGAAAACTGGCTCTCATGGCTGATCTCAAGCCCCCGACGCTCAGCAACGTCAGCCCCTCCGACCGCACGAAGCTCGAGGATCCGCAGCCCCTGCTGGAAGGCACGCTCAATGACAGCGGCGCCGGTATCGACGCGGCCAGTTTCAAGCTCCTGATCGACGGCGTCGAACAGAGCGGCGCGGCTCTCGAAGCCGACGGCTCCTTCGCCTACCAGCTTGGCAGGCCGCTTCCCAAGGGTGATCACCTGATCGAGGTGACCGCTTCCGACAAGGCCGGCAACGCGATCCGCCAGTCCGTCACCGTCACGGCCCCCGGCCCGTTCGGCATCTCGCAGCTGATCGCGTATCCGAACCCCGTCCGCGGCAACGCGGTCTGGATCACCTACAACCTCGAACAGCGGCCCGACGAGCTGCTCCTGACGATCTACGACGTCTCCGGCCAGCGCGTCGACAAGTTCGACCTGCTCGATGCCAACGGCGGCCAGAGCTCCGGCAAGATCCGGTGGGATCTCACGAATCGCGATGGAGACCGGGTCAGCAACGGGGTTTACATCTACAAGCTCGAAGCGACCAAGAACGGCAAGACCATCAAGTCCCGCGGCAAGCTCGCGGTGCTCCGCTGAAAGAAGGAGACCAACTATGGACAAGCGCATCCTGCTCGCCCTGGCGTTGTCCGTCCCGGCGCTGTTCGGCCTGACCGGCTGCAGCGGCGGCGTGGCGGGTGAAGGCAGCAACACTTACTCGGATACGGCCGGAACGCCGATCGTGCGGTCCGACACCTTCAACGACAAGGGCTGGTCGATGATCTCGGCCGGCCAGTATGAAAGCGCCATCTCGGCCTTCAACCAGGTGCTCGCCGACAGCCCCACCGAGGACGAGGAAGCCGAAGCCAACAACGGCCTCGGCTGGGCCCGCGCCAACCTCGGAACGCTGGCCGACGGCATTCCCTGGTTCGAAAAGGCCACAGCCCTCTCGAGCGACGCCAAGGTCGGCCTCGGGGCAGCCTACATCCAGAAGGGCTCGAAAGCCGACCTGGAAAAGGCCGTCGACATTCTCTACAAACAGCTTGGCGGGGAAAATCCCCACTTCCATTACGTGCCGCGCCGGCCGACCGGCGTCAGCGATGCCGAGGTGCACGCCCTGCTGGCCTACGCCCTCGCCGCCATCGGCCGCAATGATGACGCGATGGACCAGATGGAATACGCCAAGGAGCTCAATCCTTCCTACGAAAATACGACGATCGATCAACTGGGTAAAATGGTCGACTTCCTGCTCCGATAGATAGAGAAACACGGATCAGGAAAAGGGGGCACTCATGAGCCATGTTCGCCCGACAACCGTCGCGCGGCCGGCAGACACCGGTCGTGGACCGCAATCGTTCGCCTCAGGGAATCGGGTCCTGCTTCTGGCTCTGGTGCTCTTCCTGCTCGGCACCGTCACCGGCTGCATCAACTCCTCGAGCCCGATGATGGGGAACGTGAGCGGCAAGGTGTTCGATTCGAACGGCCATGTGCTTCCCGGCGCCCGCGTCGAGATCTACGGCAGCAACAACGCCGTGACGACGGACGAGCTCGGCAGGTATGCCATCACGGGCGTCGAGCCCGGCCAGAAGCGCATCGTCGCCACCTACCAGGGCCGCTCGGTCGTGATCATCGTCGAGATCGTCCGGGGCGAGACCCTGGAGAACGCCGACCTGACCTTCGCCGTCGTCGACGGCCTGCCGCCGGTCATCACGGATGTCGCGGTCGGCAGCCTCACCGAGAACCTCGCGGTGATCAGCTGGGCCACGAACGAGCCCGCCGACTCGCTCGTCGACTTCGCGACCGGCCCGATCGGCGTGGGAACCTACACCTACCTCGCCTCCGATACCGCGATGCTTCTCACCCACGCAATCGAGCTTGGCGACCTGCGCCCCGGCGTGACCTACCACTTCCGCGTCCGGTCGCGTGATTACGCCGGCAACGAGGGCGTTTCCTCGGAATACCAGTTCATGACCCCCTCGGGCGCGGCCCCGGCCACTCCCGGCTCGTTCCGGATCGCCCCGTCCGTCGAGATGGAGCGGCTCGTGCTGACCTGGGCCGCCGGCTCCGAGACCGACCTCGCCGGATACAACCTGTATCGCGCCGAGAGCAGGTCCGGCCCCTTCACCCGGGTGAACGCGAACCCGATCACTTCGACCGCGGCCACCGTCAGCTACCAGGACGAGGGGCTGAAGATCGGCGTGAAATACTATTACTACGTGAAAGCCGTCGACACCGCGCACAACGAGAGCGGCCCGTCCGAAACCCTGTCGATGCTCACCACCGGCACGCTTTCCGAGAACCGCACTTGGCTGCTCACCGAAAGCCCCTACCTCCTCACCGGCGACATCCGCGTGCGGGGCGGCTCACAACTGACGATCGAGCCGGGCGTCGAGGTGAAGTTCGCCCAGACCGACGCACTG